>JBMNPN010000028.1:0-27306 GCA_050943615.1 Coriobacteriales bacterium | reverse complement strand
AGTAGGTGAAAAGCCCCATCGCAAAAGCGATGAGGACGATGAGCGTATACCACAGGACGGGGTTGTGAGGGAGTGCCGATAGAAAGGCGATGCCGTCGTAGCCCAGGTAGGCAAAGACCAAGGCGAGTGGGATGCCGCAGCCGAGGGCAGCAATCAGGGAGTACACGTGCCTGCGCGTAATCCGGTGGCTTTTCTTCGCGCTGCGGCGGGGAGTGGGGCGGCGTTTTCCCGAGCCTGTATTCGAAGCGTATGTACGTTCTAGCTCCTGTGATTGGCTATTGATGATGTCCCCGGAGTCTTCCGTAGCGAATCCCCTCCCAAATAGTCTTGTCGAAAAAAGACGGCAAGTGCTCGTCATATCCCCTGGCGTCATATCCAAAAAATATCATGGATTATAAAGGTTTTCCCATATTGACCGCTACGGAAGAGATACGTCATTCGCATGCCGCACGGCCGCACGCCCACGTGGTTGGGCTCGATGCGCTTCTGGCATCGGGGGACCTCTGGTGGTCGACCACGTGGCTGAGTTCGGCGCGATCTGCATCGAGGGGCGCCTGGTGACCGGCCACGTCCGGGACTTCGATGCCCGCTATGTCAGAGGTCCGCCAGAATCGAGCGGGCCACCGCCAGCCCGTTGGCGCTCGCCTGCTGCAGACCGCGGGTCACGCTCGCCCCGTCGCCAATGGCACGCAGTCCCTCGATGTTGGTGCGAAAGCCCGAATCCACGGTAATCTTGTTCGAATAGAACTTGACCTCGACGCCATAGAGCAGGGTCTCGTCGCTTGCGATGCCCGGGCACACGATGTCGAGCGCCTCGAGCATCTCGACGATATCGACGAGGATGCGGTGCGGGAAGACAAGCGCGAGGTCTCCGGGTTCGGCATCGACCAGCGTCGGCCTGAGCGGGTTTCTGTGCAGCCGCTCGGCATTGGTGCGGCGCCCGCGCTTGAGGTCGCCGTAGGTCTGCACCAGGATCTTGCCGTCGGAGAGCATGTTGGAAAGCTGCGCGATGTGGCGGCCGTACTCGATGGGCTCGTGGAAGGGACGCGTGAACTGCTTTGACACGAGCAGCGCGAAGTTGGTGTTCTCGGTCTTGAACTGCTCGCCCTTGTACGCGTGCCCGTTCACCACGGCAAGCCCGCCGTCGTAGTACTCGGTCGAGACCTCGCCGCCGGGGTTGGTGCAGAACGTGCGCACCTTGTCGTCGAAGGTCGGGGTGAAGTAGACGAGCTTGGCCTCGTAGAGGCTTTCGTTGAGGAAGGCGAGCACCTCGTTTCTGACCTCGACGCGCACGCCGACGTCGACCTTGCCGGGCACCGCATCGATGCCGCGGTCCACGCACAGGTGGCTCAGCCAGTCGGCGCCCTCGCGCCCGACGGCCATGACGATCTCAGGTGCGGAAAGATGCGTCCCGTCATCGCAGACGACCTCGGTGGCGCGCCCATCCTGTACGATCAGGTCCTCGACCATGGTGTTGAACCTGAGCTCGACGCCCTGGTCGATGAGCGCCTGCTGGATGCGGCTGTAGATCTTGTAGCCCTCCTCGGTGCCCAGGTGCCTGATGGGACACTCGATGAGCTGCAGGTTCGCGCGCACGGCACGGCGCCTGAGCTCGCGGATCTCTTCTGCATTGTCGGCGCCGTAGACAAAGGTGTCCGCCCCGAACGAGAGGTAGATCTCGTCGGAGTCGTGGATGAGCTCTGCGGCCTTGTCGAAGCCTAAGATCTCCGGGAGATTGCCGCCCACGTCGGGAGAGAGCGAGAGCTTTCCATCGCTAAATGCGCCCGCACCGGAAAAGCCCGTGGTGATAGCGCACGGCGAGCAGCTCATGCAGACACCGGTCCTTCGCTTCGGGCAGCTGCGCTTTTCGATGGAGCGCCCTTTCTCGATGATGAGAACACGCAGGTCGGGGCGCTTTCTGCTCAGCTCATAGGCGCAGAAGATGCCGCTTGGGCCCGCACCCACGATGATGACGTCGTAATCGTATGCCATGAATTCACGTTCCTCGTTCGTAACTAGTAGGCCCACGGGTCGCTCAAGTCGACGCCGTTGGCGATGAGCAGCACGTCGCGGGCAATCTCTGCTTCCTCGTCGGTGGGAATCACGAGGGTCTTGACCGCCGCGCGATCCGTCGAGATGAGGCGCTCGACGTTTTCGGTGGCGTAGTTGCGTTTCTCATCGATCTCGATGCCGAAGGGCTCCAGACCTCGAAAGATCAGCCGGCGCGCATAGGGGTCGTTTTCTCCCACGCCTGCCGTCACCACGATGACATCGACACCCGCCAGCTCGAAGGCATAGGCGCCGATCATGCGGCGGATGGAGAACAGGAAGATATCGTAGGCGAGCTCGGCCTGCTGGTCGCCCGTGCGGATGACCTCCTTGAGGTCGCGCAGGTCGCCCGAGGTGCCCGACACGCCCAGAAAGCCCGATTCACGGTTCAAGATCTCGTCCATGCGCTGCGGCGAGAGATTCTCCTTTTCCATGATGGCCGTGATGATGGCCGGGTCGACCGAGCCGGAGCGCGTGTTCATCATGATGCCGTCGAGCGGCGTGTAGCCCATGGAAGTGTCCATGCTGTAGCCGTGGTCGATGGCGCAGATGGAGGCGCCGGCGCCCAGATGGCAGGTGATCATCTTGAGGGAGCGCAGGTCCTCGCCCAGAAAATCGGCCGCGCGGCGCGAGACGTACTTGTGGGAGATGCCGTGGAAGCCGAACTTGCGGATGTTGTACTTCTCGTAGTAGCGGTACGGAATCGGGTAGATGTAGGTGCGCCTGGGCATGGTCTGGTGAAAGGCCGTGTCAAAGGCGGCAACCTCGAGCGCATCTGGGAAGAGCTTCTGGCAGCGCTCTATCGCGCCGAGCGCAAAGGGGTTGTGCAGCGGCGCCAGATCGGAGTACTGCTTAATGACGTCGATAACGTGCTCGTCGATGACCTGGGAGGACTTGAATGCGTCGCCGGCGTGCGCCACACGGTGCCCGATGGCGTCGACCTCCGACAGGCTGTCGAGCGGGGCGCCGGGGACGTCGACGAGCGCCTCAATCACGAGCCTGAACGCCTCGCTGTGGCCATTCGCCTCTACGTCGCGTTGCGTCGTGCCGAGCGCGTTTTCGTTGATGAAGCGCGCGGTATCCGTACCGATGTTTTCCACCGTGCCCTTGGAAAGCGATTTGCTCTTGGGCAAGATGCGCTCGTTGAGCGATGTTGCGATCATGTCGGCATCGAACAGCTTGTACTTGAGCGAGCTCGAGCCCGCGTTGAAAACCAGGATCTTCACAGCAGCATGCCTCTCTTGATCTGCTCAAGATGCGTCTTCTCGATGGTGGCGATGCACTCGTCGAGGGCATCGCGGTCGGTCGGCTTGGCCAGATAGCACAAGGGCTCGATGCCAAAGGCCTTGGGCTGGTAGTCGGCGTAGGCGGACATGAGCACGATGAGTGGTGGATGGTCGACCTCGTTGAGCGCGTCGCGCAAGATCATGTTGTTGGGGTCAGCGATATCCCAATCGAGAAAGACGACGTCGAGCCCGCCCTTGACGATCTTGGCAACCGCTTCGGGAAAGCTCACCGCCTCGGAAACGACCTTGACGCGCCCCGTGTCCTCGAGCTGGTTTTTGAGCTCGACGCGGGCCGGCGCCTCGTCGTCGGCAATCATCGCCTCGAATATCATGTTCGTCCGATCCTTCCTGCCGTGCAGGCACGCAGCTGAAAAACGCCACGCGAGCCTATAACGCGCCCGTTTGGGCACGGAAAAGATTACCTCAGGGCAGACATACTAACATTGCTAGAATCGTGATGGGCAAACCGCGCCCGCCGAATTGCGCCCACGCCTCGTCCTCGCTGGTCGAACGCACGTGAACGCCGTACCCGAGAAGAAAGGATTCGCCATGGCACAGATGCTCTATCAGGGACACGGCTCTTATCGGTTCACTCTCAAGGACGGGACCGTCGTCTACGTCGACCCCTATGCGGGAGAAGGCTACGACCTGCCCGCCGACCTCATCCTCATCACCCACGAGCACTTCGACCACACCCGCACCGACCTCATGGAGCATGCTCCCGGCTGCCAGATCATCCGCGCGGCAGATATCCACCCCGCGCCCGGCAAGTACCTGAGCGTGAAATCCCACGGCGTGCAGGTGACCGGCGTTTCGGCCTGCAACAAGAACCACCCCATCGACGAGTGCGTCGGCTTCATCCTGGAACTCGACGGCGTGAGCTTCTACGCATCGGGCGATACGAACATGACCGACGAGATGAGGAGCGGCAAGCTCGCCGATCTCGGTCTGGACTACGCTGTGTTCTGCGGCGATGGCGTCTTCAACATGGACCCTGCCGAGGCAAGCGAGTGCGCCAAGGCCGTCGGCGCGCGCCACAGCATTCCCGTGCACCTCATGCCCGTCAGCCCCAACGAAGACCCTGTGCTGTTCAGCGACGAGAAGGCGGCCGCCTTCAAGGCGCCCGGCAAGCTCGTCATGCACCCCGGTGACACCATCGAGCTGGAGGCCGCCCACTGATCCGAAGCCCACATACACGCAACGCAAAAGGGGCCGCATCCTCATCGGAACGCGGCCCCTCTTCTATAGCCTATCGTCGCCAGGGCGCTACTTGACGACGAGCACCGGGCACTTCACGTGCTTGATGACCTTGTGGCTGACAGAGCCGATGGCGAACTCCTGCAGTGCGTTCAGACCGCGACTGCCGATGACCACGAGGTCGGCGCTGTTCTTGTCCGCAAAGCGAATGATCTCGTCGGCCGGGCGCCCGTGCAGCAGCGTGAGCTCAGCGTCGATTCCCGCTTTCTCGAAGACCTCGAGAGCGGGGGCGACCAGCTCCTTTTGGGCGTCGCCATGCGCCTCGATCGGGTCGTAGACCATGTCGGAGTAAACGTCGATGGCGATGACCGAGATGACACTTACCTTGGTGTCGCCCTCGAGCTTGGCAAGTTCTGCCGCCTGCTTGACAGCACGCAACGCGTTTTCTGAGCCGTCCACTGCAACAACGATGTTCTTGTACATTGCTGACCCCTTTCCTTGCCTACCAGTCTTAGAACTGGCCTTGCGGAAACCTTGGACGCAGCCGCGCACGGATGGCGTTTATTGCAGACGTGACCGTCCGCTTCTGCCTCACTGCTGATTATACTTCTCGGGGTCTTCCCGCGCTGCAAAAAGAGCAGGCTACCAGACTTTCCAGGGGGCGCTGCCCGATTTCCAGAGCTCTTCGAGACGCTTGCGGTCGCGCTGGGTGTCCATGCACATCCAGAAGCCTGGGTGCTGATAGGCGTCGAGCTCACCCATCTTGGCGAGCTGGGCGAGCGGCTCCTGCTCGAACACGCACGTATCGCCGTCGAGCAAATCGAAAACGCCCGGCTCGAGCACCATGTAGCCGCCGTTGATGTAAGCGCCGTCTTCCTCGTGCTTCTCCCTGAACGCCGTAACGGAGTCACCGTTGATGTCGAGAACGCCGAAACGCTGGCCGATGTTGATGGCGGTGAGCGTTGCAAGGTGGCCGTGCTTCTTGTGGAAATCGACAAGCGCGTTGATATCGATGTCGCCCACGCCATCGCCGTAGGTGAGCATGAATGCCTCGTCGCCCACGTAGGGCTGGATGCGCTTGATGCGCCCACCGGTCATCGTGCTGTAGCCGGTGTCGACGATGGTGACGCGCCACGGCTCGAGTGTGTCCTCGTGCACCGTCATCTTGCCGCCTTGGGAAAAATCGAAGGTCACGTTGCTGTTGTAGAGGGCGTAGTTGTTGAACCAGTTCTTGATGACCTCTTGCTTGTAGCCAGCGCAGATGATGAACTCGTCAAAGCCGTAGTGCGAATACGTCTTCATGATGTGCCAGAGAATCGGCTTGTTGCCAATCTCGATCATGGGCTTGGGGCGCAGGTGGCTTTCCTCGCTGATGCGCGTGCCGAACCCACCGGCAAGAATTACGACCTTCATGCTCGAACTCCCTCATGGAAATACATTGAAAGCAATTATAGACTGAGCCCCCAGCAAAAACGTACCCCGACCTGCGCGAAACGCACATACATTACATGACACTCGCGCGCTACAATTCAAAACATGAAAAAGCAGTCACTCATGCAGCTCGCCCGTCAATTCCTTCGATTCAGCATCGTGGGAATCATCGCGTTTTTCATCGACTACGGGCTCTTCTTGCTGATGACCTACGTATTTGGCGTCAATTACCTCATCGCCTCGGCGGTCTCGTTCATCGTCTCAACCATCTTCAACTACGTAGCGAGCATGCGCTACGTCTTCCAGGGCAAAGAGACGCAGACGGCTATGCAGCAGTTCGCAATCTTCTGCACGCTGAGCGTCATCGGTCTGGGTCTCAACCAGATCTTCCTATGGGCATTCACGGGACTGCTTTCCATCGCCGCGTGGATCGGCAAGCTCGGCGCAACGGTACTCGTAGCCATCTACAACTTCATCACGCGAAAGATCTTCCTCGAAGACCACAGCAAGCAGAACTTGTGAGTGCTACTCGGCAACGTTTGAGCTGCCATCAGGCGCATCACCGTCGCCCTTAAAGCGCCCCTCTCGGCTCCTTGATGTCGCGTTCTGCAACTTTTGGCTCCGTGACAAAGTAGCCGCGCATGAAATCTGCGAGTTTCTTTCGGTTTGGCACTTTTTCGACCTACCCAGAGCACCCGTGTGCTGAGATCTTGTGCCAAAAGTTGCAGAACGTGACACAGCTGCATCAGGTCTCTCCCGATGAATGCCAGATGCAGCTGCAATTTCACGGATGCAGATGCGCCGGAAGGGCTCAGGAGAGCTCGCGCTCTGCGAGCTCGAGCGCCGCAGCAATGCAGGGAGCCATATCGTAGTAGCGGTAGGCACCGAGACGCCCGGCGAAGACGACGTCGTCCTGCTGCGTGCCGAGCTTCTCGTAGTCGGCGTAGAGCTTCGTGTTCTTCTCGTCGTTGACGGGATAGTACGGCTCGTCGCCGGGCTTCCAGGTTGCCGGGTACTCGCGCGTGATGACCGTGTCGGGCAGGATCTTTCCGTCGGCGCCGCGCATGAACTCAAAGTGCTTGTGCTCGATGATGCGCGTGAACTCGACGTCGTGGCTCGTGTAGTTGACGACGGCGTTGCCCTGCCAGTTCTCCACGCCCTCCAAGAGCTCGGACTCGAAGCGCAGGGAGCGGTACTCGAGCGGGCCGAGCTTGTAGTCGAAGAAGGCGTCGATGGGACCGGTGTAGATGGTGCGCGCCGCGATGTCGGGCTCGGCAGCGATGAGGTCGGCATACTCGCAACCCGTGCGCACCTCGATGCCCTCGAGCATTGCCGCGACCATCTTGGTGTAGCCGCCGATGGGGATGCCCTGGTAGCGGTCATTGAAGTAGTTGTTGTCGTAGACCAAGCGCACGGGTAGGCGCTTGATGATGAAAGCGGGTAGGTCCTTGCAGTCGCGCCCCCACTGCTTTTCGGTGTATTCCTTGACGAGCTTCTCGAAGATGTCGCGTCCCACCAGCTTGAGCGCCTGCTCCTCGAGGTTCTTCGGCTCGCCGATATGCTCGGCGGCGACCTGCTCGTCGATTTTGGCGCGCGCCTCGGCGGGCGTGCGCACGCCCCACATCTTGCTGAAGGTGTTCATGTTGAAGGGCAGGTTGTAGATTTCGCCATGGTAGTTGGCGACGGGGCTGTTCACGTAGTTGTTGAATTCGGCGAACCGGTTGACGTAGCGCCAGACGCGCTCGTCGCTCGTGTGGAAGATATGCGCGCCGTACTCGTGGACCTGGATGCCGTGGACTTCCCTGGTGTAGACGTTTCCCGCGATGTGGTCGCGACGGTCGATGACCAGACAGCGCTTGCCGGCAGCCTTCGCCTCGTGCGCGAACACGGCGCCCGTGAGTCCGGCACCGACGATCAGATAGTCATAACGTGACATGAGTCCTCCTCTGTGAAGTGGTTGAGTCGTCCCTCGTGCGCTGCATATACAAACTATTTCCGCGCTGCGGATAAAAGCGCGTGTCTATCCAAGCATGGAGCGTTGATATTTTCAATCAGTGTATAATCCTCACGAAAAAAATCGTAGCTGCGTACTTCTTTGCGTACGTTACCTTATTCTAAATTATTAATTGCTAGCGGTAGTGTAGGGGAAGGGTTGTTCGTTGAAGCCAAAGGTTTCTGTCCTCACGCCTGTTTATAACGTCGAGGAATATTTAGGCGAGTGCCTTGATAGTCTGATAAACCAGACACTTGAAGATATCGAGTTTATCTGTGTCAACGACGGTTCTACAGACAATAGCCCTTCGATTCTCAACGAATACGCCTCAAAGGACCCGCGATTTATTATCGTGAATCAAGAAAATGGCGGATATGGGAAGGCGATGAACAACGCCCTTGCTCATGCCACCGGCGAGTATATCGGCATTCTCGAATCTGATGATTTTGCCGAACCTGAAACGTTTGAAATTCTCTATAACGCCGCGATAAAGAATGATTGCGACTTTGCAAAGGGGAACTACTTCCAACACAATACGCAACTCGGCTCTTTTGAATATGAGAACTACCGTGAAAACGAATGCGGGAAGGTCTTTTGCCCGAACGACCCTGACAAACTGCAGTTAATTCGCACCCCTGCCATATGGAACGCTGTCTATCGACGCTCGTTTTTGCAAGAGAACAACATCGATTTTCTCGAGTCTCCTGGCGCTGCTTTCCAAGACACTGGCTTTGTATACAAAGTTTGGATAGCGGCAAAACGCGCGATCCTCGTGCATAATTACCTCATTCACTACCGCGTCAATCGAGAAGGCTCTTCCGTCAATTCTGACGACAAAGTCTATAACGTCTGCGATGAATGGGCGTCGATTTTCGAGTTTCTCGACAAGTACCCTCAGGTCAAAGAAAAATCGCTTGGCCGTATTCTTGCACTGAAATACGGTACATATAACTGGAATTACCACCGCATTAAAAAGGCGCGACGCAAAGAGTTCCTCGAGCGCATGGCAGACGAATACAGAGGTCCGGCGGAGCGAGGTGAACTTGCTGAGTCGTACTTCCCGAAATCACAATGGACTAGGCTGCATGCCATTATCGATAACCCCAAAGCCGTCTACCAACAAGACTGCGATGCCGAGTTCTTCAAGCGCCCCCTCAGGCTGTCGGTTATTGTGCCCGTTCATAACGCAGAAGCCTACCTTGACAAGCTTATCAAATCACTTAGCGCCCAGAAACTTCCCGACATGGAAGTGCTCTTCGTCGATGATGGATCAACTGACAAGTCCCCAACAATGCTTGACAAAGCATGCAAACGCAGGCGCGGCTGGAAGGTCTATCACCAACCGAACAGAGGCGTTGGAGCCGCACGCAATCTTGGGCTTTTCCGTGCGAAGGGGAAATACCTTGTATTCTGCGACGCCGACGACATCATACCCGCCAAAGCATACGAAAAGCTGTATCGCGCCATCGAGGTTAACAGCGCCGATATGGCTGTCGGCCGCATGCGCGAATTCTCTGTTTCCGGATCGGCGATTTACCCACCGACGCGACGTCAATCGAAAAAGGACCGGATTGACAAGTTCGACAAGGACTTTGCAATATCACTCTCACTTTGCAACAAGATTTTCAGAAGAGACATCGTGGACCGCGAGGGGCTAGCGTTTAGCAGCGAGCTCATTGGAGAAGATGCTATTTTCTTATCGCAGTACATGGCTTTCGCCAATAATATTGTAGGATGTAATGCGACTGTCTATTACTATCGCAAAGCTGAGTTCTTCGAGCAGCGCTCTGCAACGTCGACGATAACAACTGATGCAATAATCTCTTTTTTGCGTAGCCACAAGCAAGTCCAACAAAATGCTGATAATGCTATTTCAAAAGACAAAGCTACCTGTGATTATGGCAGCGCAGATAAATTATTTTTTGAGAAGCTTCAGATTATATTCCATGAATCCATGGAAAAGAGGCTTGTTACATTGCCTCTCGATCGATATTATCGGCACATTTGGATAATGGACAACGCATCATTTGAATATCTAGAGAGTTCGTACAAAACGGGGCTGCAGAAGCTGTCCACCAAAGATAAACAGGATATCCTTCAAGGCTCTTACTACGCTGACCTTCGGTTGGCCGAGAATCACCTTCTCTCAAAAGAAGAGCTCGCTGAGTCTCCTCTCATCTCACTTATCATTTCTCCGCACATGAAGCAAGACACGTTCAAGCGCACGCTCCAGTCGCTATATCTGCAGGAATTTCCCGCTTTTGAGCTGTTTATCCCCGAAAAAGCACAGAACTGGGCAATCGAAGACCGGCTATTAGCTCCGAACGTTCATTTCTACAACGACAAACAGAGTCTTGCATCTGTGATAGAAGAAACTCACTCGCCCTACATCAACATCCTCGAAGATCAGATCTTCCACAGCCGCCGGTCCCTTGACTCCATGTGGAAAGCAGCAACTACCTCGCGAGCGGACTTCATCACATTCAACTTTGCGAGCACGAACCTCGAAGCAGAGAAGAAACGCCTGCGCTGCATCAGAGAGGTCTTTCGCTCCGACATCTGCACACCTTCAAAGCGGAGCCCGATAAACGAGTTCGACCGGTCACCCAACAACAAGGTCTTCAAGAAAGAGGCCCTGCTCAGATCCACAATCCCTCTCGAGCAGGAAACGCGTGCCCTTATCCAGAGCTGCTATAAGACAATGTCATTCGAAAAGAAGCGCAAGCGCGAGATGATCTCGCTCGAAAAGAGCGCCTTCTTTATGAATGACGTGAGCATTGCGGCCAAGTTTGCCCTCGGTGCCGGCGAAGTAAAGCACCGTCGCGAAGAACAAGCAAAGAGAAAAGAAAAGGAGGAGACCTCGTTCGCCAATAGCCCCAAGGTCATTAGGGCCCAGAAGCGCCCTCTGCGAAACGAGGTCGTTTTCTACACGAGCCGCAACAAGGGGAATCTTTCGGCTGGAATGAGGCGCGTCTACAACGCCCTCGACTGTCATAAGCAGGTTTACGCGGCCCCCCTGCCACATTCCGACGACTACAAGATTGAAGTGGCACAACGTCTCGCGCGCGCAAAAGTCATTGTGACAGATGACTACTGTCACTACATTTCCAACATCAAGCTCAAAGACAATCAGACTTTCATTCAGCTCTGGCACGCATGCGGAGCCTTCAAAAAATTTGGACTCGACTACGGCGGCGCACTAGCCTCGTCGGAACTGGAAAAACACAAGCAGTACTCGCTGGTATCAGTGAGCTCGGAGTTCGTGCGCCCCATCTATGCAAAAGCGTTTGGAATCCCCAAGAAGAAAGTTAAGGCTTGGGGCGTCCCCAGAACCGACCTCCTGCTCGACAAGTCATTCATGTCGGAGAAAAAGGCCGCGCTTCTCAGCGCTCATCCTGAGCTCGCAGGTAAGCGCATCGTACTCTATGCCCCCACCTTTAGGCAGGTGGCGGGGCACCAGGTCGTCTGGGATTCAAAGATTGACTGGAGAGCCCTCTCCGAGCAACTTCCAAAGAACACGGTCATCATTGTAAAAAAACATCCGCTCGAGACAACAGTCCTCGTCACGCACAAACAAGAGAATGTTATCGAACTCGACGGACTTGACGACATCGAAACAGTTGCGGTCGCGGATGGGCTTATCACCGACTATTCATCCATCGTCTTCGACTTCGCACTCGTGGAAAAGCCGTACATTTTCTATTGTCCGGATCTGACCAAGTATGAGACTGGCTTTTATCTACGTTTTCCCGAGGATTCTGGAAATCGCGTATACACAGATAGCTCAAAGCTGCCGCAAGCAATTGAGGATATGCTCAACAGCCCATTGAAAGACCATGACGCCGTATTTCGGGAAAAGTTCATGGGAGCCTGCGACGGGCATTCCACAGAGCGCATCGTTTCCTACATACAAGAGCAGCTGTCATAAACCGTGGCGGTGTGATTCAGCCACAAGGGCCTCATCACGAATCCGTCTTCAGTCATCGTAGCCTGCGAACTTGAAAGTGACACCCGCACGAATAAAACAGCTCTCTCCTTTGTCGCACATTCGTTGCCTAATCAAGCGCCTGCTACGAGAAGGCCGATGACTTCATGCCCAGCATATCTTCGGGTCAACAAGTCTAGAAGTCATCACGCCGTTTCCAGCGGCGTATTCAGTTATTCGACAGGCGTCGCCCACTCCATGACGGTCTTGAAGGGGTTCTTCTCATCAAATTCAAAGGCGCGCTGCGCGTCATCGACAGTCTCGACCTTGGTAACATGCTGCACAATATTGCGCACGCGCCGGGAAAAATCTCTATGCTCGAAGAGCTCGACCGCATGCTCAAAGTCCTCTTTTGAAGAACGGCTGTTCCCTTGCAAAGTCAGACCCTTTTCAAGCACCATACGCGTGTTGATAGGCACATGCTGTTCGCTTACACCCATCAGGCTTATCACGCCCTGTGGGCGAATGGCAGCGATGATTTGGTCAATCGCGCTTTGGGAGCCTGATGTGCCCCCCACGCATTCAAATGCGTGGTCAACAGTCGGAAAACCCTGCTTGAAGTCCTTACGGATGTTGTGTGCTTCATCAGCAAAATCGAATTTCGCGATCTTAGAATCATGCGTGCCAAAAATGATCAAATGAGCATCGGGATTTTCCTCTCGAATAACCGCTGCCATCATGTAGCCAACAGCGCCGTCACCCCAAATGCCAATAGTGTGATTGCGATTAACATGGCGTACTTGCTCGAAAGATTCGTATGCGTTCAGGCAAACGCTTGTGAGTTCTGCCATTACCGCAACCAGCGGGTCGATTCCCTCAAACGGGACAAGACGCTCCACTGGATGGACTACGTAGTCGCGCATGAAACCGTCAATGCCCGAGGAGCAAAATTTGGAAGCTCGAGAATAGTTCTCCTTGCTTGCCTTGTCCTCGTCTTCGGGGTCGGGCATGTTCGGAACCATTACCACACTGGTTCCAGCAGCGAGCTGGCCTGTCGGGTCATCAACAACAACGCCAACTGCCTCGTGGATAAGCGCCATAGGGAGCTTCTTTTTAAGAGCTTCGGGGTCGCGTCTACCTGACCAGTAGCGCTGGTCTGCTGCACAAATAGAAAGGTAGGTGGGGCGCACAACTGCTGAGCCATTCTGAACGTCAGCATCAGTTTTCTCCACCCCAAAAACACCTGGTTTTAATAGCCGATAGATGTTGGTTTTCATATTCGACATACTCCTCATTCGCTCATCCTGATACATGACCCGCAAGAACTCGCTAACAGACCCTAGGAGCCAGAACCCTGCATCAGAATGCTCGTGGCAACATGGATATCGTGCGGTGTGGTTATCTTAATATTCGAATATTCGCCCATAACCAGGTACACCTGCTTGCCATGAAACACATACACCTTGCAAGCATCGGTGAGGGTCCTCCTCTGCTCTGCAGTCAAAGAAGCAAACGCGTCGAGATACTCCTTGATAAAGAAGCTCTGTGGCGTCTGTCCCTGATAGAACTGCGCACGAGGGGGAATCGAGTCAATTGTCTCGCCGCCTTCACTGACCACAATGGTGTCCGTGGCAGGAACAACCGTGTCAACGCAGCCATACTTTTTCGTGTACTCGATATTTTCCCTAATGATGCGCTCGGTTACAAAGGGACGCACAGCATCGTGGCTCACGAGAACATCATCGTCGCGCAGGCCCCACGTGGAGTCGATATAGTCGCAGATGTTTTCAAGCGAGTCGCTCCGCTCTTTCCCACCAGAAATGATGTGAATCCTCTCCACTTCTTCTGCGCTGCAGTTCTCGTTCACCACCACCTCAGTGTATTCACGCCACGCTTCTGGGGAGGCGATGACAATCTGGGAAATCTCCTCGCAGGCAAGAAAAGCTTGAAGCGTGTGAATGATGATCGGGGTCCCATCGGCAAGCTTCAGAAATTGTTTTGGGCGCTCGGTGTGCCCCATGCGCTTTCCCTTACCACCGGCTAGGATTCCCGCATAGATCATAGAATAGGCCCCCGTAAACGATTGCTCACAAGAATGTCAAAGAGTTTAACGCATGCACAGCAATTTCCAAATTTCCAACGCGAAGGCATGATATATCTAGCCGACTCCGAGAAGTTCGTTCTCGTCGAATAGCGCTGTCCGCGCATCCAAACGTTTCCTCTATGGAAAAATGAGCCGCTGACCTTTACAGACAGCGCTGCCTGGTATCCTGTTTTTTGCTTTGTCCGCTTGCAAAGGAGTGCCGCCATTGACGTTGCTGAGTGTAATTGTTCCTGTATACAACACCGCAGAACATGTTTGTGAGTGCTTAGACAGTCTCATGGCACAAACCTGGAAAGACTTCGAGGTCATCTGCATAGACGATGGTTCCACAGACGCTTCTTGGTCATTGCTGAAGAGCTATTCGGAAGCAAATGACAACATTTATTGTTGGCACCAAGAAAACGCTGGGGTATCCGCTGCGCGAAACGCCGGCCTTGAACAT
This sequence comes from Coriobacteriales bacterium, assembly GCA_050943615.1. Lineage (GTDB taxonomy): Bacteria > Actinomycetota > Coriobacteriia > Coriobacteriales > QAMH01 > CACZQA01. Next base: position 12,879 of record JBMNPN010000028.1, on the reverse strand, counting down.
GCAACGGGGAAATTCGTAACCTTCATCGACAGCGATGACGTGGTCCCACCGAATGCATTCAAGTACATGCACCAGATAGCAATCACACAGCCCGCAGATACGATCTGTGGAATATACGAGCGAATAGATGGGGTTACCACATATACGAACAAACGGGCGGAGCACCTCACAAAAAAAGTCCAGAGAGCCCGCCCCGACTCTACCGACATCGCGAGGTCTTGGTCACTGTGCAACAAATGGCTTTCAAGACAGATTATTGTGCAACACGGCATTTCATTTGAATCATATTCGCACTTGGAAGATGCGGTCTTTCTCTATTCTTATCTTCAGTATGCGCAAGCTATCTACACGTGCCCCCACATTGTCTACACCTATAGAAAATTTTTGCCCTTCTTTGGTAGGACGACAACACAATGCCCATCCCCTGAGCTTCTCAAGAGCGCACGAGCCGCTTTCGATCGGGTCCTGCGTCTAACGGGAAAATACAATAGTCCAGACCTCCAGGACGAGCTCCTCTTTCGGTTTGTCAACACGACCTTGATCGGCGATTACTATAGTCGCCTATGGACACTAGACGACTCGTTCTTCGAATCGTTGAAAAAGGAGATCGAGTCCCAGCTACAAGAGCTGAGCCAAGACTTTTTGGAGCTTTCGCTATCCCGCAACTGGAGCCGCTTTGAAAACGGGAAACTCCTGGGTAAGGCCCAAATCCTCGATTCCCCAGCAGTGGCTATTGGAGTGTCTCCCTCAATAACCTCCAGTTTGCTTCCCGCTTTTTTGGCGTCCCTCTATAACCAACCCTTTACGTCTTTCAAACTGTTCATATCCTCAGAGCTCGTCTCTGCCGTTCCAAAAGATTTCAGCGAAATCCCAAATATCGTGCTCTGCAATGAAGACCCCTTCGAACAGGTACTACGAGCCAATGCCCCGTACTCTGCCTTTATCGATGCCCCGATGCTGTACGATACAAGAGCTCTTGCAGCTATGACAGGCAAACTTAGGAACGACCCCGATCTCGATTTTGTATGCATCGAGCCCAAACAGCTCAAAGGCAATACATCAGCCGAACCGGTGCCGGCAATTGACGAATCATACCGATCTGGCAATACGTCTGCGGATCGCTTTCTTGCAAACAAACTGTTCAAGACAGCATCTATCAGAGATAGGCCATTGGATGCCGCAAGCCTTTTCTCGTCCCTAAACTATTTGAGGATAAAAAAGCCCGCCGTACTCTCACCGCTTGGTAGTGAGGCATATCAACCCGAACGCACCGCATCTCAGCCCAAGAAGCTTGGCTTTGCCAAGTGCATCAAACGGCAATTGAAAAAAATGACGGCACCGCGTTCGAAGCAAACTGATGCTAACGGCACAATAACCAAAGCACCGAGAAAAGCGAACATTGCACTCGACGCATATCTCAACGATGAAATCGACCAGAGCCTGATTGTCGTCATGACCTTCAGCAGCACGTTGACGGGCAGCGCACTGTACTTGTTACGAGAACTTTCGACTCCTCAATACAGCGACTTTGCAGTAGCTCTTTGCATGAAAGGAGAAGCAGAAAAGGGAGCATCAACCGTACTTCGCGAGCATGGGCTTGCTGCCGTAAGGACTATTAGCATGGAGGAGGACAGCTTCAAGAAAATATTATTCCGTGCTGGTTATATATTCTCAGATGCAGAAGTCCCTTGGTGGTGGATTAAAAAACCAGGACAGGTGTACACGAACCTGTGCCGCAGAGTTCCAGAAGAAATACCCGGCGCATACGAAGATGAAATCCGCCGCAACCCTCTGGACGGCTTCCGCGATTTCCTGCTAGCCGACTACATCTTGTTGGCAAATGACTACAGTCAAAAACACGTTATCCGTGAATACGGCATAGACTCCATAGCGCCGGGAAAGATGATCGTGCTCGGTTATCCCTGCACAGGAGAACTCCTCGACAATAAGGAACGCTCGCGAGTTCGCGCAGCGCTTGGGTTGTCGGCATCCGTAAACCTGATCGTCTGGATTCCAGATCGCCATACCCCGTTGACCGATGAGGCAGCTGCAGCTTTTTTGGAAGAGGCAAGCGAGGCGCTACATCCAGAAGAGCTCCTGCTCACGAGTCTTCCCCCCGAATTGAATGTCGACTACGAGGCATACGAACGTGTCTCTCCATTCCCTCGCTCGTTCGATACGTACGAAGTCCTCTCTGCGGCAGATGTCCTTATCACAAACTGTTCAAGCGCGATGTTCGATTTTGCCGCCACGAAGAGAAAAATCGTGCTGTACGGTCTCAACATGCCAGATAAGCGTTCAGCGAATGTCCTGGAAAAGCTGCCATTTCCAGTAGCTGATACCCCCGCAGAGGCCATAGCGGCAGCCCGGGCAGACGGTGATTACGACGATTCTCGCTTTCTTGAGTTGTTCAGTGGCTATGACAACGAAAACAATGCCAGAACGCTTTGCGATGTTGTAATCAGAGGCAGGGAAGACATCGCGAATGTATCTCCCCTTTCTCCAACACGTCACCCGTTGACCGTCTTCTTTTCAGAGGGGCTCCAAGATCAGCAGACAATCCATCTGCTTGCAGAGCTAAAGGACAAGGGCACGCTCCAACGTGATGACGTCATCGTCGCCTACAACGCTTCGAATGCGAGCGAAGATGCGGCTGACATCAGAAACCTGCTTCAGCAAACACATGCATATGGCATAAAGGGCAAGCCGCTCAGCAAGCAAAATGAGCAGCAGCGCCTATTTGGAGAAGTCGAGATAGAGCGGGTCATCGTGTTAGACACCGACTCGGCACAGAGAATAAAGTGCTTTGCAAGATTCACGGGGCCTGTGTACCTTTTTGTAGGAGAGGCTCTTCTGAAAAAGCTCGAGAAAAGAGACTCCGCGACCGTCAAGGCCGTGAAAGCGTTCGCCAAATGGGGAGACGGCATATTCGTCAGCAGCAAAGAGGCAGAGGGCCTGCTCGCCGACGTGGCAGATTGCAGCACAGAGCAAATCTCAACAGCCGCACAGCTCGTTGACAGACTCGGCATGTAATCTACGCTGTTAGTCAGGCGATCTAATTATTCTGGCGGTCCTCAAAACGGACCCCGGGAACATCCTTGTGCAGCAGAATCGTGTCAATGACACGGTCGCTCGCAAGACCACTATGCTCAAGAGCGCGGTCCAAACAAGAGGGGTCTGGATCAGCATCCGAATAGCTCCCTGACTCCAAGACGCCAACGAATTCATCAAAGGTGTCACACACTATCCCTGGAGCCATCTTGTCGACAGGTCGTTGGACCCCACGCGTCGCTGAATAAGAAACCCGATCGGGGGTATAAAAGACCACGGGCTTTTGGAGCAAGAGATAGTCATAGAAACAAGAAGAGTAGTCCGTGACGAGGACGTCTGTGACGTGGTAGAGCTCGTCGAGGCTCTCATCCGAAAGGTCCTTCAAGCGAGAAGAGAACTCAGGGGGAATTTCCGGGCGCTCGTCGATAAAATGATGCATCTCGAAGACAAAATAGCTGTTTGTCCTCTCGCACATTTCATAGAGCTTTTCCATGTCGAGGAATGAGTCGTACGGGTAGTAAGCAGTGCGCTGGCCCGATCCCCGAAACGTCGGGGCAAACATAATGACGCGCCCCTTGCTCATCCAATCATAAGCCGCAAGTAATTTTTCGCGTGCGCTGCGAATACCCTCCTCGTCAAAGAAGTGGTCGAGGCGCGGCATACCGGTTGCAAGAAGTGCCTCTTCTTCAATGCCGAATACTTCCGAATAGATTTTGCGCAAATACTTGTTCCCCACAAGCGCGTAGGTGTACCTGCGATGGCACGAGTCATATGGGTCGGGCGATCCGGTGATGCCAAAGCGCGCGTAGCCCACCGATTTGAACCCGACCCCCGCATGCCAGATCTGGGTAAGAACAACCCCGTCATCGAGCTCCACAAAGTTGAAAATCGGGCAGTAATCGTCAACGAAAATATAATCTGCCCGGGAAATCGCCTTAATATCAGAGAGCCAGTCGCCAAGACTCTGGCGACCGCGCTCGAACGTGTTGCGGTAGCGCTCTTCTATAACGAATTCTTTATCAAGGCCACGTTCGTACATGCGGTCGCGCACCGCCTGCATATTGCCCGTGGGGACATCTCCATTTTGCTTGAAAAACAGCACGCGCTTCCCAGTTCGGTGCGACATCCGAGAAAAAGCATTTGCCGTCTTTGCAAGAATCTGTTTTTCCTTCCAGCGGACACTGTGTTTGCGGACACGGGGAGTCCTGTTCCTTACATAGAAGCCCATGCAAAGAACCACATAGGGGTAGTCCGTTCTATCCGTACGCGGGATGAATGTCGCCGTGTACATGTACTCGCCTTTTGCATAGCGGAACGCTTCTGAAAGGCTCTCGAGCCCAAAAAGGACTTCCGGAGCATAGGAAATCAGGTGGAGGTCGTACGGGTGCTCGCGGATGACATCGATCTCATGACCAGCCAGGGCCTGCTTGACCAGATCGTCATCTGACTTTATATCCGATGGGAGTTTCCGGCGTCCCCAATGGACTGCCTGCTCCTTGAGCCAGGGACGCTCTGAGAACAGGCGTTCCTCATCATTCAGCAACTCATCGGGAATCTTTGTGCAAAGATACCAGTCTCCTGCCGCCAAGGGCTCACGACCGTTTGCAATGACGACGTTAAAGTAGGACCGGACCTTCGATTCCCCGGAAGAATCGTCTGCCGACGAAACACCAAAGTATTTGAATTCGTGAGAAGCGGCACGATAAAGGACAAGCTCGTCGCCATCTGTGGCTGTATAGTCGACGTTGATATATGTACGAGTCCATGAGATGTTCTGAATATTGATTGGCATCGAGAATTCCTTTAGTAATGTACTTGTTTCAAGCTCGTTATGATAGCATGACTCAATATTTATTCTGCTGAGTTACGAAGGTTGATGTTAGGTGAAGAAAGTTGTCGTGGGAATATTTCGTGCCCTCGTCATTCTGCTCTACCGCATCTGCTCGCTTTTCCCCGAGAAAAATCGAATCGTGTGCTTGAGCCGCCAGACCAACGAAACGCCCCGCGACTTTGCATTGATACACTCCTACATTGAAGAGCACGACCCCGATTGGGAAGTCGTTATCCTTGCCAAGACCCTGGACAATCCCCTCAAGTACCTACCCCACATCTTTAAGCAGATCCGATTTATCGCGACAAGCCGTATGGTGGTTCTCGACTCTTACTGCATTGCAGTCTGCTTACTCGGAAACCGTATTTCAGCACCCGTGCTGCAAATGTGGCACGCCTTGGGGAACATGAAACAATTTGGGTACATGACACTCGACACGCCTGAAGGCCGTTCCAGCAAAGACGCGAAAATCTGGCATATGCACGAGGGGTACGACTCGGTTCTTGTAAGTTCAATGTCGTTTGCAGACGACTTGGCCGCAGGGTTCAATGTGTCGCCCTCTATCTTGTACGAGGCGCCACTTCCCCGTGTGGACCTGTACATCTCCCCAGAGAACAAGAGGCGGGAACAGAAGCGGGCTATCCAGGCAATTCCGGAATTGGCAAATGGGAAAAAGAATATCGTCTACTGCCCCACGTTTCGACGCATCCCGGCGCCCAATGAAAAGGAAGCGATGCAATCACTGGTTGACGCGATCGACTTTTCAAAGTACAACCTGATTTTCAAGAGACACCCAGTAAGCAAGCAGCGCATCGAAGACAGCAGGGTAATCCAGGACTATCCGCAAAGCGTCAACCCACTGTACTGCGCCGACTACGCAATCAGCGATTACTCGACGGTGATATACGAAGCTGGTCTATTGAAAATTCCCCTGTTTCTCTACGCGTACGACTGGGACACATACGCACAGAAGCGCAGCCTCAACATAGACATCGAGCACGCTGTTCCAACGTTGTTCACGGATGACCCCAAGCTCATTGCGGCGGCAATTCGCAATGACTCCTTTGACGTGGACGCATACGAAGGCTTCGTTCTCGAAAACATTTCGATACCCACAGATGGGAACTGCACAAAACGCGTCGTAGACCACATCTTCTCCATGATCGGCCATAGAGAGAAGCACGCCGGCAAATAAAGTAGGCGCATGCAAGTTGTCGCTATCGTTCAGGAAACAGCCCGTTGCAGTCTGAAAAGAAGCTAGCCCGAGCCGTCGACATACACGCCGGGCTCGGGCCGCGATTGCCACAAATCCTGTGAACCGCCAAACGAGTGCCAGGCGTGAATATACTCCTCAGAAAACAAAAAGAGCAGCTCAGAAATGTAAAAAAACTTGGGAATATCCATCGCGGTGCACATCTTCAACAAAAAAATGATACCCTACGCGCGGGGGTTTCCAAAAGAATCTATCAGGCCAGTAGCCTTTTCAGGTTTATTACCTCTCGCACGTCTGAAACGGGGGAGTGGACATGCCGAGTAAATACAACATATTATTGATTACAAACCGCGATTCTGATAATTGCGGAGACCAGATTATCGAGCAAACAGACATAAGCCTTGTTAAAGCGGTAATGAAGAATCTCGGGGTGCCGAACAACTCCTTCCATATTAGCAGTAGGGCCGGCGGCATTATCTCGAAAAAATACCTTAGAACAAGAGATCCCGAGCTCCTCGGATCGGCGCAGAAGGCCATTTCGGAATGCGATATGGTGCTCGTTGGTGGTGCGCCAATGTTCAACTACCTCTATCAAAACCTTTATGAGCGGACTGCAAAAATAGTCGAAATCGCGCAATCGTATGAAAAGCCCGTAGTCTTCTCAGCAATCGGAATCGAATCATACGATGACAACAATAAAAAATGCCAGCGGCTCAAGACTGCCTTGAACCTGCCATGCGTCAAGCAAATCACGACTCGTGACAACATGGATGCACTGCAGCGCTACAAAACTCGAGAAGATCTGACCATTGCGCATGTAGCCGATCCGGCGGTATTCACCGATTCGGTTTTTGAGAATCTGCTCTCCTCTAATAAAGCCCCACGCAAGAAAAAGCTCATTGGAATTTTCGTGCTGCGCGCAAAGGGCTTTTCGGATAACAAGGTTCCTGTTTCAGGAAAAGACTTTGCCAAACTCTGCATTGACTTGGGAACTGAACTGGAGGCAAGAGGCTACGACTATCGCTTCGTTTCATCTGGGCACTTTTCCGATGAAGCGTTTCTGAAAAGGCTGAAAACCGACTACGGCATCCCATCGAATAAATTAATCTTTAACATGAATACTCCAGAACAGCTTGTTTCCACCATCGCAGGTTTTGATGGGGTTATATCCACACGTCTACACCCGAGCATAGTTTCTTACTCCTTGGATGTGCCATCTGTTGGACTGGCTTGGAATCCGAAAGTAAAAGGCTTCTATAGCAGCATCAACTATCCCGATCGTGTAATCACCTCTGCAGAATTCGATGCTCAAATCATCATTGACCGGCTGGAATTGGCGATGAGCCAGGGAATTCAAAAGAGCTCTGAATTCCAGTACAGCATCTACCAATATCTATACGCTGGCATTTCATCCGCACTGAATATCGATACGGCAGAGCACCAGATATACAGCTACGACCAGCTCAAGAAGGAACTACCCAGATTCAAGGGAACAAGCGAAAAAGAGGAGCAGAAAAAGATCCAACGAAAGCTCGAACGCTCGTACGAGAACTATAACAAGCTGGAAGACGCGTGCGATGTTGCAAAGGGCAAAGCACCGAACAGCAATATCAAGCAGGGATATGTAAAAAGAGCTTTGAGAGATTTGGACTCGTTGCTGAAGAGAAAAAGGGAATGGTTCATCCTAGATACGTTTATTACGGCAATATTTACCATCTGCTTCATTGTCCGCTCTGCCCATGGGATAACTACCGCTTCATGGACAGGCTTATGCTTTGTCTGGTTTTCTTTTCTTCTGCTGGGGGCTGTCAGTGCCTATTACAGAAGGGCAGGATCTCGCAGTAACGATTTCGATACTCGCGTTGGCGCTTTTTCTGTTTTCACCTATATCACTGGATACTATTTAGTCGAGCTGGCCGTTGCCCTCTTCATACTAGTATTGCAGCCTGAGAATCTATTTGCGTGCCTCGTTATCCAGCTTGTCCTTGCGACGGCAGCCTGTATAGTGCTTGTCGCAAATCGCCTCCAGAACAAATAGCTGCAACAATCCCTCAGCTTTCAATCAGCGCAATCGTGCGCTCGGTCGCGTGTCCATCGCAGGCACCGACGTATTTCTTTTTGAAATCGATGACCTGCTGCTTGTCAAAGCGCTCGTCGATATGCTGGATGTAGTCGATCATTTCCTCGTTTGTCTTGCAAATGGGACCGGGCGTGACCTCGTCATAGTCGTAGTACATTCCACGTGTGTCGAGATATTCGTCAAGGTCATAGGCAAAGAATATTAGGGGGCGCTCCATGATTGCGTACTCAAAGCCGATGGAGGAATAATCCGTGATGCAAATATCGGCAATAGAGAGCAGCCGTTCGATGGAAAGAATCGAGTTCTTGTTCATGTTGAAGGCAAACGTCTCTTCCCAACGTTGCGGAATCGGCGGGATATCCTTCGAGAGGTTATGGTACTTGATCAGCAAGACGTACTCGTCCGAGAGGGCCTGCCCCAACTTGTCGATGTCGAGTTGGTCAGGGGCCTTGCCGTTGCCGACATCGCCTCTGAAGGTCGGAGCGTACAAGATGAGCTTCCTGTCACCAATTTGCGGAAAGTGCGCAAGCAGACGCTCGCGCGCCGTGGCAACAAAATGTGGATCGTAGAACACGTCTGTACGTGCCACACCCACCGGCACGATCACTCCTGAATCAGCAGGGATGTGCATTGCATCCTCGAAGGTCCAAGCTTGTGCTTTCCCGGCTATCGTCACATAAGTGTAGTTTCGGTACTGGTCGTACTCGCGGCGTTCTTCCACGCCTTTACCAAAGGACTTGTCGACGGTGCTCCAACCGACTCGTTTGAACATGCCCACACCATGCCACAACTGGATGAGCTTCGTTTCAGGTCTCATCTCCACATGGGAGAAAACATCATTTGCACTCGAGATGAAAACCGTCTTTGCAGTTGCGGCGTCGGCGGCAAAGGCCAAAGCGTTCTCGTAATACTCCAGTTCGGAAACTCTCCTGCGCTTCAAGCCGGTCTTGTGAATAGTGTAAGTACCCATTTTTTTCAAGACGCTGATAAGATGCGAGTTAGATGGAGAGGGGCAATTGCCATTCTCCATGAAGATGAGCTTATTCTCGATCGGCTTTGAGACCTCTCGGGCATACGCCTCTGGAATAAGCTCCTTGATGTAGTGGGCCTTGCACTCGCGCACAATCTTCTTCCTGAGCCCCTCGATAAGATCTGCCTGTTGCTCGAGCTCGAGAGCACGCGCCATGGCCTTTGACTTTTCATATTTATCACCCTGCTTGGCAAAAGCGCGAGCCTCGTAAATCTCGCGGTACTCCCGCTCGATCCTCTCTACTATTGGTTCCAACAGCTCGGGATCGCCTTGTGCATCATGAATCTCGCGGAACTCGCGTTCAACTGCCTCTGCATGACGTCGCTCTTCGTCTGCACGACGCTGCTCTTCGGCGGCTTTTGCACGGTTTTTCATACCGAGCTGCACCGTCTTGACAACGCCCATTTTGGCAACATTTCGAATCACACCGCGAAAACCCATTCAAGCAATCCTTTCAACGCGCTCAGCGCAAGTAATCTATGAGTCTATCGTACATCTCCTCAAGCCCCAGTTTAGGTGCCCAACCGAGCGACTGCAGCTTGCCAGTGTCAAGGGGGAGGTGGTGCTCTGGAGGATAGGGCGCATTTGGATCGACTTCGATTTTCACCGCAATTGCACCATCCGCGCAGTTATCGGCGACAAGCTGGGCCATTTCACGTACCGAGGAATACGTCTGCTCGTTGGCAACGTTGTACGCCTGTCCCGCCGCCCCACGCAAGAGTACCGTGAACAGGCCGACAACCGCATCGGTGGTGTAGTTGTACATCCGAGTGCTCTCGCCTGTTGTCTTCAAAACGATATCCTCACCCTCGATCGCGCAGCGCGCGAACTGAGCAAAGACGCGCTTATCGTCGAGGGGGATTCCCGGCCCGAAGGTCTGAGCAAGACGAGCGATTTTTGCATCCACCCCATATTCTGCTGCATACGCGCAGGTCAAAAGTTCGGCCATCCGCTTGCCCTCTGGATAGCAGCTGCGCACGCTCAACGGATCAACATAGCCCACATCGTGTTCCCCGAGCTTATCATCCGCTCCGGGATGGTCGTTTCCATCCCCATAGACTTCCATGCTCGAAACGTACACGAACGACTCGGCCTTGGCGCGGATTGCAAGCTCGATCATGTTGCGTGTGCCATCGACAATCGTGCCGGCCGTCTCGACGGGATGTTCCATGAAGAAGCGCGAGGCGGTCGGGCAGCCCGCGTGGATGATGAAATCACACTTTGTCTCGAACTGATCGAAGGTCGAAAGATCAGACACGCAGTACTCGAGGCCATCGGACTCGGCATAGCCGTCGAGGATTCTATGTGCTTTGTCGAGGTTCCTCACGAGCGCGATGACATGGATACCGGAACCGAAAGCGCGATTGCGCTCCAATAGCAAACGAGCGCAGCAGCTTCCGATCAGACCGGTTGCCCCGGTAATCAAGACGGTCCTTTTCTCCAACCGCTCCCAATCTATCGGAGCGTCCTGCGCAAGCGCGCGGTATTCAGCACTCAAATCGTACATACAAAACTCCTCATAGCAGTCCCCGTCATTAAAATCCGAAAATCTGAGAGTTCTCCTGCGCATCAACGAGCGCACGGAAGATGTAGAAATCAGAGGGGGTGGTAATCTTGATGTTCTCGGGACGTCCTGTCACCGAATACAAGTCATGTCCGCACCAGCGCATGAGACTCGCCGAGTCGATGAAATCATCGCGCCCCTCAGCAATCGCCCGCTGATGAGCCTCCTTCAGCTCTCCAAGCCTGAAACACTGAGGCGCCTTGGCCATCGCACATTCGGAGCGGTCGATGATATTGCTCACCAAACCGTCTTCTTCTCGAATGACGGTCTCAATTGCCGGAACCGTGGTAATGGCACTGCCGAATTCGCGCGTCTTTTCAATACAGGAAGTAATCGTATCCTCGTCAATGAGCGGTCTGACGCCGTCGTGGACCAGCACAACAGAGTCGTCCTCAAACTGCTCTGCGGCGCGCATCACGCCATTGCGAATGGAGGCCTGTCCGCTGTCGCCTCCCGGAATAACGTCGACAACCTTGGTGATATCAAACTTTTTGAGCATTTTTTTCAAGAAGGGAATCCAAGATTCCAGGCATACGACGACGATGCCGTCGATGAGGGGATGCGAGTCAAAGTGCTCGAGCGTGTAGATAATTATCGGCTTGCCGTGCAGCTCGAGAAACTGCTTGGGGCGGGTCTTGGTGTTCATGCGCTGCCCAGTCCCGCCAGCAAAGATCAAGGCTACATTGCTCATTGCACATCCCCTCCATCCGGCTTAAGGGTAATCTCCGCCGAACGTGTCTGATTATTTTTATCGATGCCGAGCCCCTGTTTGACTTGGGTCGTCGAGATGCCAGGCGTGCGATCGAGATAAACGAGATCGCAATAATCACGCAAGAACTCGAACTTATCGCTGCCGGCCCAATCGCCGCCCATGACGACGGTGTCGATGTGATACTCGCGCACATCGTCAATTTTCTGCTCCCAACTCTCCTCGGGAATCACAAGGTCGACATAGCGGATCGCCTCGAGCATCTCGCGGCGCATGTCATAGGAGTAGAAAGACTGCTTTCCCTTGCTTGCGTTGAACTCATCAGTTGAGAGGGCGACGACAAGATAATCCCCTAGAGCTGCCGCGCGCTGCAGCAACCTGATGTGCCCATAATGGAGCAAGTCAAAGGTACCGTAGGTGAGCACGCGCTTTAGGCCGCGGTAGCGTCCGTTGATACTTTTTTGAGTGCCTTGAGTCATATTGTCGCTTTCGTGTCACGTTGTGCATGGGGTTTCACGTGGAGTATAGCGTTAAGCTCGAGCGCAAGCATAAAGACGCGAGCGACCCCACCAGTTCGCGTTATGTCAGTTCAGCATACGACACAACATCCACCGAATAAGGCCACAGCCTTATACGTTGTACATGAAGTTCAGAACATCCTCGCGCTGAATCTTAGCCTGTACGTTGAGCTTTTCAGCAGCTTGGATTAGCGCATCCTGCACCTCGTTGAATCCATGCCGGTCTTCGTCGAGCGTGACGAGCATTGTCATGGAAAAGACTTTGTCGAGTACGTTTTGGCGGATATCGACGATGTTCGCGTCATTATCCGCGAGCACCTGCGCGATTTGGGCGACGATGCCTGGATGATCGGCGCCGAGGACCGTGACTACGGTGCGCGTTTCCTTCATATAAGCCGCCTCCTTCGGTCGTTATCGTTTGCCTATGATAGCGCAAGAGCCACTCTTGGCACGCGCTGCAAGTCATCAAAGCGGCTCTCTTTTCAGAATCCTTTCAGCAGATGCGCTTGCAATGGCGCACAGGCAAAAACACCCACTCGGTGTTAGTATTGCTTGCTGTCGCAACTCTATTGAGATTTCCACGTTGTCGAAGTCTCAAGCGTGCACGACGCGCATTGATACCCTCCCAACACAGAAAGCCGTCTTGTGAAACACTCATTCAAAGCATTTATTTCAGCATCGCTCAGCGCAGCGCTCGTTCTCACCTTCATCCCCACCTTAGCCGATGCCCCGTCCGCATTCGCAAGCACGGGCGAGGGACTAACTGGCACGCAGACCTACGACACGGACGGGTTCTTCCAGGGCCTCGACCCCGACTCGAGCGCGTCCGACAAGTTCGGCCTGGACGCACTCGAAAAACTGGGCATCTACTTCGACGAGGACG
>JBMNPN010000027.1:0-27875 GCA_050943615.1 Coriobacteriales bacterium | reverse complement strand
ATTGCGGTGCCTCGACCTGTTCACTGCACGTTTCTGGTTTATTTTGGGCTTGAGCTGTTAGAGTAAGCGCGTTTTGAAAGATTAGTCTTGTTCGGAGATGATAAACATGGGCGTCTCGCTCGAAACGAACAAGTTCGCGAACCATCAGCGAATGGTTCCAGCGGAATACGGCGATCTGGCTATGAAGCCGCAAGAAGACGAAGGTCAGTCGGCACCTGGGCTCGACGACGTCTACAATGCGATGGCGCGCCAGCGCGAGAGCGCCGATAGGGCTCAGGCGCTCGAACGCGCGCGCCGCTCTGAGACACGTCAGATTGACGATGGCAAGGGCACGGTATGGGAGTATGTCCTTCTCGACGGCGAGGCGGTCATGCTCACCAAGTGCGAGACCGATGAGTCGGTGCTTCAGATTCCCGATGAGGTGGAGGGCCTTCCCGTGCGCGCGCTCGGCGTCTCTTGCTGCGAGCGACTGCGCTGCACGCAGATTGTCTGCCCACCTGGAATCGTGCGCGTGGAACAGCGTGCGTTCTGGGGCTGCGACAAACTGCGCAGGCTCGTGCTTCCACACGATGCGGTTGACTTCGATGCCACCTGCATCCAGCGCTGCGGTGAGCTCGAGGAGCTTACCTTGCCCTGGTACCTATCCGAGCTCGACGGCTCGGTCTTCGATGCCGAGAACATCAAGCGCCTCTATCTGGGCGGCGTTCTGGACCATGTCAAGCCCTGCGCCTTCGAGAAGAGCCGCCTCGAGGAGGTCTTCGTCGACGAGGCCAATCCCTACCTGAAAAGCGATGGAAAGGCGCTGTACTCGAAAGACGGAAGCGTCTTCGTTGCACTCTGCGTCCCTGTCGATTCCTACGAGGTCGCCGATGGCACCGAGGTGCTCGCGCGCAAGTCGTTCAGCTCGCAGTCTGCCTTGCAAAAGCTCACGTTGCCCGACTCTGTCGAGGTCATCGAGCCCTTTGCCCTTGCACGCACCTCGATTACGCGCTTTGCGGCACCGCCGCATTTGAAAGAAATCGGCGAGAAGGCGTTCTACCGCTGCCGCAAGCTCACCGAGGTGACGCTCGACGGCGAGCTTTCCACACTGGGAGACGAGGCCTTCCTCGAGGCGCCGGTAAACAGTCTCGCGCTTCCTTCTTCCGTGGAGGAAATCGGGCTTCTGGGACGTCATCACGGCTTTACCTTCGAGGGAAAGGACGCGACCTTCACCATCGATGAGAAGGCGCCCTATTCACTTGACAAGTTCGGTGGTCTCTACAGAGATGCCGCAGACGGCGTTCATTTCGTGCGCCTGCTGAACCCCGATGTCGAGGACTTCGAGATTCGCAGCGGCACGCGCTTTGTCGACGAGCGCGCCTTTATCCACCATCCCTCGATTCGCAGCGTGAAGGTGCCCGAGGGTGTCGTGGAGATTGGAGACGGCGCGTTCCGTGATTGCAGGCTGTTGACGCGCGTCGAGCTCCCCTCCACGCTCGAGAAGCTCGGCAACGAGGCGTTTCTCGACTCTGGGCTCGAGCATCTCAACATCCCCGCAAAACTTACCCGTATCGGGGAAAACGCGCTGGTCACCTGGGGCGCACACCGCGATTTTGGCAATCCGACGCTTTCCGATGTCACCGTGGATGCCGCAAACGAGCGCTTCTACGTGCGCTCGGGACTTCTGTGCGAGCGCTGGGAGAGCGGTAAGGGACGCATCATCTTGTACCTGGGCTCGGATGGGATCGTGCGCGTGCCCGATGAGATAGTCGCTATTGCGAGCTACGCCTTCAACGGTGCCCGTGACATCCGCGAGCTCTACCTTTCCAACCGCATCAAGAACATCGGGACCCGGGGGATGCACTTCAACTGCTTCATCGAGAAGATCCACATCGACCTCGAGGAGCCGTACGAGGGCCACGAGTCCTTCGACATCTACTTTCCCAATGTCGACCGGGCGCCGCAGCAGATCGCGCTTGCGTTCAGCGGCCTCAACTTCATCGACCTCGAGACGATCTTCAAGCACCACGACATGATCCTCGTGAACGCCCAGAGCCTCGATGCCCGAGAAGGGGAGGGGCTCAGCACCTACGACCATGCCGTGCGCATCCTCGAGCGCCTCAAGGACCCGGTCTATCTTTCGGGCGTCAACCGCGAGCTCTGCGAGAACTATCTGCGCGAGCACCTCTTCGATATCTCCGAGGCCATCGCCCGCCACGATGATCGGGCCGCCTTCGACGACCTGCTCGACTTGGGCTTCGTGAACTCCGACAACATCCTAGACGTCATCGACCGCGTGGGAAAGATTCAGGACGCGGCAATGACGAGCTATCTGCTCGAGGCGAAGCGGCGCTCCTTTGGCGGCCGCTCGCGTGACTTCGACCTCTAGAGAGGGGGTTTCCTATGGCAGGTCCCGTTGACCAGAAGGCGCTGAGATGGGAGCGTTCCGTCAAGCTCTCGCGCGAGGTCATCGACGAGTGCCGTGTGCAGCTGATGCTGAAGTTCCGGTTTCTCGACCTCGCGTTGTGGCGGATGCCCTGCGAGCCAGTGCGCTTCCAAGCGCGCTATCCGCTCGCGACGGACGCGGAGAAGGTCTATTTCATCCCCGATGCCGAGCTTGGGCGCTTTTCCACATCGGGTGTCGAGGCGATTCGCGACTACCTGCACCTCGTGATGCACTGCATCTTCAGGCATCCGCTTGACACGACCAAGCGCAAGCGCCCGGATGCCTGGAGCCTCGCGTGCGACGTGGTGGTTGAAAACGCCTGCATCGAGATGTGCGGCGGGCGCTTCGAAAGCGAAGACGACGACCAGCGCCGCCAGATTGTCTCGGAGCTCAAGCTGCAGGTGGGAACTCTTTCTCCGGCAAAGCTCACGTCGTTTTTCGAACGGGTGCTCGAGCTTCCGGAAGGTGCGAGCTTCCAGGGCTTTTCCACTTCACGCTTAAACGAGGTGCGCGACCTGTTCGAGCGCGACAACCACGAGGCTTGGGCCGCCTTCATGGAGCGCGATTCCTCAGAGGAGCCGGGCGAGGCCGAGGACATCGCCGAGCAAGGCGACGAGGACGACGAAGAACTCGAGGGGGAGACCTCCAACGACCTGCGCGCCGACGGAGAGACAAATCCCGATGACGCCGATGGGCAGACGCCCGAGGATGCGAGCGGGTCTTCCGATGAGGGCAAATCCGAAAGCTCCGAGGAGGGCGAGGATGCCCAGCAGGGCTCCGAGGACAGTGCCACGGGAGACGACAAGAACGACACCGAAGAGCAGGCCGCGCGCGAAGAGGGGCTTTCCGAAGAGGAGAAGAAGCGCCGCGAGGACGAGAAGGACTGGGAGGAGATCGCCAAGCAGATCGAGATGAACCTCGAGACCTTCTCCAAGGAGTGGGGAGACGAGGCCGGCGCGCTCATCGAGAGCCTCGAGATCGCCAACCGCAAGTCCTACGACTACTCCGACTTCCTGAGAAGCTTCTGCTCGGTTTCCGAGGAGATGAAGGTCAACCAGGAGGAGTTCGACTACATCTTCTACACCTACGGCCTCAAGCTCTACGGCAACATGCCGCTCGTGGAGCCGCTCGAGTACATGGACACCCAGCGCATCCGCGACTTCGTCATCGTCATCGACACCTCGGAGTCGGTACGCGGGGACTTGGTGCGCAAGTTCCTCGAGCACACCTTCGAGATTCTGAAGGAATCGGAAGACTATGCCAGCGAGGTCAACATCCACCTCATCCAAAGCGACGCCAAGGTGCAGGCGGACACCAAGATCACCGACCTGCGCGACGTGGACAAGATCATGGAGAACTTCCATATCCGCGGCTACGGCGGTACGGACTTCCGCCCAGCTTTCGACTACGTCTCGAGCCTGCGCAAACGAGGCGAGTTCGAGGACCTTAAAGGGCTCATCTACTTCACGGACGGACTCGGGCAGTTTCCCGACGAGGTGCCCGATTACGACGTCGCATTCGTATTCATGGACACCGGCGAGCCCCATCTGCCCTCGGTTCCCCCGTGGGCGATGAAGGTCGTCATTGACGAGCAGGGCATCAACGAGTTCAAGAGCAAGATCCGCGCGTGACATAAAAAGGGAAGGACACAGGAAATGAACATCGCATCGGCGAAAGACCAGATCAAGGACACGGTGGAGGCGTACCTGCAAAAGGACGACGCTGGGATGTACGAGATCAACCCCGCGCGCCAGCGCCCGATGTTCCTGCTGGGAGCCCCGGGCATCGGAAAGACCGCCATCATGGAGCAGATCGCCTCCGAGCTCGGCATCGGCATCGTGAGCTACTCGATGACACACCACACGCGCCAGTCCGCCCTCGGCCTGCCGCGCATCGTGCACCACAGCTACGGCGATATCGAATACGATGCCAGTGAGTACACGATGAGCGAAATCGTCGCCGCCGTCTACGATTACATGGCAGACACCGGCCTTACGCGCGGCATCCTCTTCCTCGACGAGATCAACTGCGTCTCCGAGACGCTGTATCCGTCAATGCTGCAGTTCCTGCAGTTCAAGACCTTCGGGCGCCACAAGGTGCCCGATGATTGGGTCATTGTCTGCGCGGGCAACCCGCCCGAGTACAACCGCTCGGTGCACGAATTCGACATCGTGACCTTGGACCGCCTGCGCGAGATCGACGTCGAGCCCGACTACGGCTGCTGGCGCGTGTACGCCAAGGAGAAGGGGCTGCATCCGGCCGTGCTCACCTTCCTCGAGGCAAAGCCAGACTGCTTCTACAAGGTCGAGTCCAAGACCGGAGGCGGCAAGAGCTTTGTCACGGCCCGTGGCTGGGAGGACCTCGCCGAGACCATCGCGCTCTACGAGAAGCTGGGAAAGCCGGTCAACCGCGAGCTCATCGTGCAGTTCCTGCG
This sequence comes from Coriobacteriales bacterium, assembly GCA_050943615.1. Classification (GTDB taxonomy): domain Bacteria; phylum Actinomycetota; class Coriobacteriia; order Coriobacteriales; family QAMH01; genus CACZQA01. The sequence goes on along the minus strand of JBMNPN010000027.1, from coordinate 23,016 downwards.
CGACGACGAGATTGCCGATGCCTTCTCCGTTTACTACAGCCTCTTCGAGAAGTACTCGTCTGACTACCAGGTCGGGCGCATCCTTTCCGGCACGGCAGGCGCCGATATCGAGGAGCGCGCCAAGAAGGCCGAGTTCGACGAGCGGATCGCGCTTATCGGCCTGATGCTGGACATGCTCTCCACGAGCTGCCAGGAGGCGCTCGAGCAGGAGGATATCGTGCTCGAATGCCGCGATGCCCTGCGCGCCGTCAAAGCCGACCTCAACGCGGGCGCAAGCGTCGAGGAGACGCTCGGCAAGGATGTGAAAAAGCGCACCAGCGCCCTCGAGCGAAAGATCGCGTCGAAGACCGCTCAGGCAGGCTATGTGCGCCGCGAGCGCCTGACGATCCGCCGTCTGAAGGACTTCATGGGACAGTGCACGGTCGAGCATGCCGAGGCGGGACCGGAGGCATTCACCGTCTTGGGTCGAGCGTATCGTGCCGAGGTCGACAAGATCGAGCCGCTCGTTGATGCGGCGAACAGCAAGATCGACTGCGCCTTCGACTTCATCGGCAAGTGCTTCACCACCAACCGCGAGCTCCTCGTCTTCATGGCAGAGCTTTCCGCACGTCGTTCCACCACGCAGTTCATCGCACGCTACGGAAACGACAAGTACTACGCGCACAACGACGAGCTGCAGGTCGATGCCGCCCGCTCCGACCTCTCCAAGCGCATCCAGGAGCTCGACGCCATCGAGACTCCCGAGACGCTCGCCGATGGGCTCGGACCCGATATGGGCGGAGGTGTCGGCATTGGACGCCGTGGGCATGACGACGGCTACCTCGACGGCATCTCGAAGGTGAGCCAGGAGAAGGAGGCAAGCCAGCAGAAGGCGGCAATCCCAGACGACGCGCAAGTCGACGAGAAGACGCTTGCAGAGTTCTACCTCACGCGCGAGTTCGAGTACGGTTTTGCGAGCATGAGCCGCATGACACTTCCCGTGGAGCGCATCCGCTCAAAGAAGGTGCTCGATGTCTGCTGCCGTCGCGGCAAGGGGGTCTACAAGCTCTCTGCCAAGGTCGGCCAGGACGGCCACGCCACCGGCGTCGACCCATCTGGCAACTACATAGAGGAAGCGCGCGCCGGCATCGAGCGCGCGACACACGACAACCACCTCAAACGCCCCAACATGGACTTTTTCGTGGGGTATCCCGAAAACCTCATCACGGCCGGCATCGGCGATGGCAGCTACGATGTGGTCTACATCAACAACGTCATGACGCTCGTCTACAGCATCGAGGAATCACTCAAGGAGTTCTATCGCGTCATTAAGCCGGGCGGTTTTCTGATCTGCGAGACGGTCTTTTCCGACAGGGTCCGCGACCCAAAGACCATCGAGGCAGCGCGCGAGATCGGAAACAGCATCCAGGCGGCGCTCACGAAAGATGAGTTTTTCGAGCTGGTAGAGAAGGCGGGCTTTGCCGAGCCGGAGGTCGTCGAGACCTATCCGGTCAATGCAGATCGCGGCTACAAGCCAAGCGAGCACGTCGACACGGTGTCCGACGATTCGGGGGCGACGTTCAGTGCGGTGGCGATGTACATCGGAAAGCCGCGCAAGTAATCTGGATTTCCCCGTACGCTAGGTCCTGAGACGCCCGTCTGGTGAAAGGTCACCAGACGGGCGTCTATTTGCTCTCCGCTCTCAATAAACCGTGCGTTAACGAATGGGGAAGAGCCGATGGCGCGAGGCACACATCTGAGTAAAATTTGAACGCTTCACCAAAGTGTGACCTGAAACCATTTCTTCGCAAGGAGGATATAGTTATGAAGCTATTGGTCATCGGCAACGAGGAGCGCGTCGAGAAGTTCTTGCCGCGCCTTGCCATTGTTGACCAGGTCGAGTACGTGACGGTCCCCATCGATGCCACAAATGAACAGATACTTGAGGTGGGCGCCGACGCGGATTTCGTGCTCGTGGATGCGATCGCGACATTCGGGCAGGACCTGATCGAGAAGATGCCGAATCTGAAGCTCATCAACTCCGAGGGCGTCGCCTACAACGGCATCGATTGCGGGGCGGCGGCAGAGCGCGGCATCTATGTCTGCAACAATCGCGGCGTCAATGCCGTGGGCGTGGCCGAGCAGACCGTGCTCCTGATCCTTGCGCTGATCAAGCAGCTGCGCCGGGGAGATACGGCCGTGCGCGCGGGCAAACAGATCGAGCTCAAAGAGCAGCTCATGGTCGAGGGAATCTACGAGCTTGGCGGGATGACGGTCGGGCTCGTCGGATTTGGGGCTATCGCGCGCGAGGTGGCAAAGCGCCTCGTGGCCTTTGACGTGCGCGTGGTCTACAACAAGCGCTCACCGCTTTCGCCCGAGGTGGAAGACAAGCTGCATGCCTGGCACCTGCCGCTCGACGATTTGCTCGAGCAAAGCGATGTCGTGAGCCTGCACGTTCCCGTGACCGATGCGACCCGCGGAATGGTCAGTGCGGAATTTTTGGGCAAGATGCGAAAGGGAAGCTATCTGGTGAACACGGCCCGTGGAGAGCTCGTCGACAACGACGCGGTCGTCGCGGCGATCAAGAGCGGGCAGCTGGCAGGTGCGGGTTTCGACACGATTGCACCCGAGCCGGTCAAGCTCGACAACCCGCTGCTGAACCTTCCCGATGAGCTGCAAGACCGCGTCATCTTCTCGCCGCATATCGGCGGCGTCACGGCCAATATGTTTCCCCGCGCCTACAAGATGGTATGGGAGAACATCGCGCGCGTTGCAGCAGGCGATCGTCCTCTCAACATCGTGAACGGCCTGTAGAGAGCTATTCGGAGAAGCTGCGAAACTCGCTATTGACCTGCGCCCCGCGCTCTCACAGCCCGCTGTCACAGCCCGCTGGCTAAAGCTGGCTTGCCTGGTTGACGGCGCCTTCTGCGGCTGCCCAGATGAGCGCACGGTGCTTGAATGCCTTCTGCCGCTCGCGCTCGAGCTTGGCCTTTTCGCGCTGCTGTTGCGCCTCGGTAATCGAGAAACGGCATCCGCAGTAGTTCTGCCGGTACATCCCGAGCTGCTTGCTCTTCTTCGTGGCGCATGCGTAGTACTGCGAAAAGTCGCGGCAGATTGCCTGCAGGCCGTGGCGGCTCGCGGCAGCCGCCAGTTCCTCGAGTATCACCTGCGTGTACTGGTAGGGGCTGATGGTGAGCGTCGTGGCAATCGCATCGTAGCCGAGTTCTTCCGCGCGGCAGGCGACGCGCTCGAGGCGCAGACGGTAGCACGCACGGCAGCGCGCTTCGCGGTCAAGCCCGTGCACGCCGACATCGAGCTCCCATGTCTCGGGATCGTACCGCTCCTCGAAGAGCTTCACGCCGCAGGGCTCGACGACGAACTCGCGCAACGTCTCGCGTCTGTGCTCGTATTCTTCTTCCGGCATGATGTTGGGGTTGCAGTAGTCGATATCGAAGTCCACGCCCTCTTCGCGAAACAGGCGCGTGGGCTCGAGCGAGCAGGGTCCGCAGCAGGAGTGCAGAAGGAGCCTCATACGCGTCTCACTGTCCCGAATCGGTACCGAGGATGCTCGAGATCTCGGAGGCCGCGGTCGATTCGGAGATCTCGCCCGATTCGAGCTGCTGTGCAATTGACTTGAGCTCGCTTGTATGGCCTGCTGCCTGGCTTGCGAGTGACTTGAGCTGGTCGGAGTCGTTGATGTCGATGCCGGCATCTTCTGCCAGGGACTTCAACTTCTCGTATTCGGAGTCGGTGAGCCCGAGCGTGCTCTGTATCTCATCATCGCTCACCGTGTCTGAAGACGAGACCGCATCTGCGAGCTCGCCTGCCGTCTCGCTTCCCGTGACGGCCTCGGTCACGCTTCCTACAACAGTGTGCCCAGTGAACTGGGGCCAAAGCGCCACGACGCACGCGATGATCGCGCAGACCACGGCAAACCCCACGAGAACTTTCAAAAGCTTTCTCAATACCTGTCCTTACTGGTCGAAGGTCAAATGCTAGTATAGTGCAGCACAATTTCGAGGAGACCAGATGAAGACCGACGATTTCGATTACGAACTACCCGAAAAGTTCATAGCGCAGCAGCCAGCCGAACCGCGGGATTCCTGCAAGCTGATGGTGCTCAACCGCGACGGCTCCATCGAGCATCGCATCTTCCGTGACATCATCGAGTACCTGAACCCGGGGGATCTCATAGTAGTGAACGATACGCGCGTGCTGCCCGCTCGTTTGCTCGGCCACAAGGAAAAGACAGGCGGTGCGGCCGAGACGCTGCTGCTCGACAAGGTTCCCGGGACCCCTGATACGGCACACGAGCAGACGTGGAACTGCCTGGTCAAGCCCGGCAAGCGCCTCAAGCCCGGAGCCGTGATCGAGTACCGCCGCGCGGGCGGCGACGAGGGTGCGCCCATCTTGCGCGGCGAGGTCGTCTCCATCGATCCCGGCAATGGCAGTCGTGCCGTGCGCTTCACCTCCCTTGACGAATCGCTCGACCTCGATGAGGCTCTGCACGCGGTCGGGCACACGCCCCTGCCGCCCTATATCACGAGCTTTTCCGGCGACGACGAGATGTACCAGACCGTCTACTCCAATCGCGACGAGGAACGCTCCGCGGCAGCTCCGACTGCCGGTCTGCACTTCACCGAAGAACTGCTCGAGCGCATCAAGGCCAAGGGGGTCGGTGTCGCCAAGGTTGACCTCGAGGTCGGTATCGACACCTTTCGTCTCGTGCAGGAAGACGATCCCACCGAGCACGAGATGCACACCGAGCGCTACACGGTGTCTCCAGAGACGGTTTCGGCCATCGAGCGCACCAAGGAGCAGGGCGGTCGCGTCATCGCCGTGGGCACGACCTCCGTGCGCTCGCTCGAGAGCGCGGCGGCGTCCGGCAAGCTCGAGCCGTGCACGCGCGCCCAAACATCGCTCTACATCCTGCCCGGCTACACCTACCGTGTCTGCGATGCCATCATCACGAACTTCCACGTGCCGCGCTCGACGCTCATGATGCTCGTGAGCGCCTTTTCCGGGCGCGACAACATCATGAACGCCTACGAGCAGGCAAAGCTCCACGACTACCGCTTCTTCAGCTTCGGTGACGCAATGCTGCTGCTCTAGGAGGGCTGTATGTTCGAGTTCGACCTCATCAAGAAAGACCCCAACACGGCTGCCCGCCGTGGCTGCTTCCACACGCCGCACGGCGACATCCAGACGCCCATCTTCATGCCCGTCGGCACGCAGGCGACGGTCAAGGGCGTGACCGTGCCCGAGCTCGAGGAGATCGGCGCGCAGATTATCCTGTCCAATACCTACCATCTCTATCTTCGCCCCGGCGCGGACCTCATCGCCGAGGCAGGCGGCATACACAAGTTCATGAACTGGGACCACCCGGTCCTGACCGACAGCGGCGGCTTTCAGATCTTCAGCCTTGCAGACACCCTGACGCTCGATTCCGACGGCGTGAACTTCCGCTCGATTGTCGATGGGAGCAAGCACCGCTGGACGCCCGAGGACAACATGCACATTCAGGAGCAGATCGGCGCGGACATCATCATGCAGCTCGACCAGTGCACGCACTACCCGGCCACGCACGATGAGGTGGCAGCCGCCGTCGAGCTCTCCGGCAACTGGGCCAAGCGCTGCGTTGCTGCCCACACGCGAGACGACCAGGCGCTTTTCGGCATCGTGCAGGGAGGCGTCTTCGAGGATCTGCGCTTCGAGTCCATCGACCGCATCAAGGACCTGGGCTTTCCGGGATTTGGCATCGGCGGCTACTCGGTGGGTGAGGACCACGAGCTCATGCTCGATCAGCTCGGGCATGTGGCGGAGCGCCTGCCCGAGGACAAGCCGCGCTACCTCATGGGCGTCGGCAACCCGACCACGCTCGTGCGCGGTGTCGCGCTCGGCATCGACATGTTCGATTGCGTGCTTCCCACTCGAACGGCGCGCATGGGAACGGCGTTTTCGCATGAGGGCCGCATGAACATGAGAAACGCCAAGTACACGCGCGACTTCAGCCCGCTCGACGAGCAGTGCACGTGCCCGACCTGCAAAAACTACACCCGTGCCTACATTCGCCACCTGGTCAAGATGAACGAGATCTTGGGAGGTATCCTCCTCTCCATCCACAACCTCTACTTCCTTCTCGATCTCATGGCAAAGGCGCGCGAGGCTATCGAGGCGGGGGAGTACGAGCGTTTCCTCGACGACTGGATGAGCTCGCCGGCTGCCGACGACTACTGAGGGCATCTGCCGATTGCTTTCCCCTTTATGCCTCACATCGCGGGCAAGGTTGCGGCTTTGTAAAATTAGCACCCGCGCGGGATTTTTCCGCCTTCGCTGACTAGAATGTCTGCAGATAGCTTTTCAGTTTCCCAGGAAATGGAGCCGAATCGATGCGAATTGCACTTGCCCAAGTAAACCCGACGGTGGGAGACCTCGATGGAAACCTCGCCAAGGCCCAGTCGGCGGCGACCGAGGCTGCGGCTGCCGGAGCCCAGCTCATCGTCTTTCCCGCCCACGCGCTGACCGGCGTGCCTTTGGATGGCCTCTTGAGCTCGGCGGCATTTGTCGCCGATGCGCTCGACCATCTCGCGCGCTTTGCCGAGAGCTGCCCCATACTGGCGCTCGTCTCCGGCATCACGGTCGTCGAGCCCGATGAGGACGATGAGGACGCCGATGACGACGAGGCGTTCTGCAGTTCAGCCATCTACCTGCTGCACGATGGCGAGCCAGAGATCCTGGCCGTTCCCGACCTGGCAGATGACGACGAGTGCCCTGTGATCGAGCTCGACGGCGAGAGCGTTGCCGTTCTGGTCGAGGAGCATTTCGCCCCCGATCTGGAACTTGGCGGAATCAACATGCTTGTCGAGATGTCGGCAGATGCCTATGGCGAGCAGGAGGCGTCGAGCGCCGCTTGGGGAACGCTCGAGCGCGGACGTTCGCTTACCACTACCTGCCACTGCAGCCTTGCCGTCGTGAACCTCTGTGGGGCCTCTGACGGCATGGTCTTTGCAGGCGGCTCTTACGTGATGGCCCCCGATGCCAAGCTCGTGCATACCTCGCCCGTAGACGATGAGGAGATTTTCATCTACGACACGCAGGACAACAACGTCGCTGCCCTCGACCCGAAGAGCTGCGAGCTCAACCCCAACGAGCTTCTCTGGCGCGGCCTTGTGACCGCGACACGCGACTATGTGAGGAAGAACGGCTTTACGGATGTCCTCGTTGGGCTTTCCGGAGGCATCGATTCTTCCGTCGTCGCGACTATTGCCGTCGATGCGCTCGGTGCCGAGCATGTGCACGGCATCCTCATGCCGAGCGCCTATTCGAGCGAGGGCTCTTTGACGGACGCGAAAAAGCTCGCCGAGAACCTCGGCATCCCAGCACCGACGGTGCCAATCAACGATGTCGTGGAAAGCTTCGAGGGCGCACTTGCAGATGTGTGCGACGGCGGCGTCACCGGCCTTGCCGCGGAGAACCTGCAGGCCCGAATCCGCGCGGTCTACCTGATGACCGTCTCCAACACCTTTGGCTACCTGGTGCTCAACACGGGCAACAAATCCGAGGCGGCCATGGGCTTCTCCACGCTGTTCGGCGATACGGTCGGCGTCTTCGCGCCCATCGGCGATATCTACAAAACCGATGTTTACGACCTGGCCCGCTGGCGCATGGAACAGGGGGAATCTATCCCGCAGGAGTGCATCGACAAGGCGCCGAGCGCCGAGCTCTATCCGGGTGCGACCGACCAGGACCGCCTCCCGCCGTACGCCGAGCTCGACGATTTGCTCTTCGACCATGTCGAGGGCAACATGGATGCAGGCGAGCTTCTGCATGAGGGACATTCGCGCGAGATGATCGAAAAGGTGCTGCCCGTGGTCAAGCGAAGCGAGTTCAAGCGCCGTCTCGAGCCGCTGGCGCCCAAGGTCCAGGGCAGGAGCTTTACCAAGGACCGCGCATGGCCCATCACGAACGGCTGGGTCGACGATTCATACGACAAGTTCGAAGACGACTGAAGCACGGCTCAAATTTACGCGCTTTGGGGGAGCCGGGGCAATAGCCGGCTCCTGAAAGCGCTTTGGGGCGTTACTATAGAGACATTGCGGTCTCAGAGTCTGTAAGTGAGAGCGCACAAGGCGCTCTTGAGAAGATGAAAGGAAAGCACATGCCCAAGATTACGCGCGACGATGTCAAGGTCCCCGTCGACGTCATGCCCGAAGCACGTGAGGACTACATCGACAACTACATGGCGGCAACCCGCGGAACGGGCCGCTTGATGCTGTTTGCCTGCGATCAGAAGATCGAGCACCTCAACAAGGACTTCTATGGCGAGGGCATCGACATCTCCGATGGCGACCCCGAGCACCTCTTCCAGATTGCTAGTCAGGGAACCATCGGCGTCATGGCCGCGCAACGTGGTCTGGTAGCCCGTTATGCGGCTGATTATCCCGATATCAACTACCTGGTCAAGATGAACTCCAAGACCAACCTGGTGAAGACCTCCCAGAAGGACCCGTACTCTCCGCAGCTCTACGACATCGAGGCGATCCTTGCCATGCGCGAGGCAGGTGTCAACATCGTCGGCCTTGGCTACACCATCTACCTGGGCAGCGAGTACGAGGCGCAGATGATGCAGGAGGCAGGCGAGCTCATCGCAGAGGCCCATGGCGAGGGCCTGCTCGTCGTGCTGTGGATCTACCCGCGTGGCAAGGCCGTCCCGGAAGAGAAGGCAGGAGACGTTATCGCGGGCGCTGCCGGCGTGGCGCTGTGCCTGGGTGCTGACTTCGTCAAGGTCAATCCTCCCAAGGCGACCGAAGATGCGACGAGCGCCGAGCTGCTTGCCATCGCCTCGCGCGCAGCTGGCCGCACGGGTCTGGTCTGCGCTGGCGGCTCCAAGGCAGATGCCAAGGAGTTCTTGAGCAACCTCTACGATCAGATCCACATCGGCGGGGCCTGCGGCAATGCAACTGGCCGCAACATCCACATGAGGAGCCTGGACGAGGCCGTGCGTTTGACCAACGCCATCAGCGCCATCACGCTCGGCGACTATGATGCCCAGGAGGCCATGGACGTCTTTGAGGGCAAGGAGAACTTCTCCCTATAAAGGCTTTTTGATTTGGTCGATGTATGACGGGCCGTGCCCAGAATTGGGCGCGGCCCTTTTTCTTCCCGTAATAAATATTGTCGTCTTCGATGATGCCAGCGTGCGTATGTGCAACAATGGCGCAGACATATTTGGATAGGTCGTGGAGAGGCATTTGGCAATGGACGAGCACGTCAAAAGCGCGACGGCAATCGAGCGCAGGTTTCACGGATCGGTGATTCTCATGGTGCTGCACTTGCGCCGTATCGCGCACTCCAACGATCTCGAAGCGGGGTTCGCGGCTGCTCGAAAGCTCTACTCTTTCTCTCCGGAAAACGAACAGTTCGTTCGCTCTTGCATCGCGCTCGACGAGCGCTTTACGGCGGGGGAGAGTATCTCTGAAATGGTCGATGACGCTACGATTGCCCGACTTCAGGACTGCGCTCGCAAGATCAATTCCGCCGATCCCGCATGAAGCGGGTTTGCTATTCCATTTAGGGATATACCAGGCGAACTTGGCAGCTGATTGGCGGCATTGCCTCTTTTTGATAGTATATTTTTTCACAGCATGAATGAATTCGTGCAGTTTGGGGGCCTGAGCGTTCACGGGCTTGCATGCTCGTATAATGAACAAGCTAGGGACAGGGGGAGCACATGGGTGGCAATACTTCGAAGATGCGGAGCAATCATGGCGCTGCTTCGAAATCAGGTCGTAAGTGGCTTATGGTTTTGTGCCTTGTCGTCGCAATCGCGCTGATAGCTTTTGCGGTGATTACCATTGCTACTCCGTACCTTGGAGACCGTCCGCCCGAGCGGCATCATGCTGATGCGTCTGCTCCTGTTCATGTTGATTCGACTGCGGGGGCTGAAGGCGCTACATATGGTTCAAGTTCGAAGACCGCGGAACTTGACGGTTTTCCCAACATCTCTATACACAACGGCTTGCTGCTCGTCTGGCACGAGCGAAAGGCGCCTTCTGGTAAAGATGAGCTAGAGCGCGGAGCTCTGGCCCGGAAAGTCCGGGTGCTCGGTGTGCCAGCGGACCGCCGCCTTCACGCGTTCGAGCATGGCGGTGTAGATGACCTTGGCGTTGAACAGGAACATGTGCCACAGGTATCCGCAGGCAAAGACCGCTAGCGTACCCGTGTAGATCATGCTGCGGGCAAGGTCATCGATGCTGCCCTGTTGCAAATTGATCATTTCGATGATGGCCATCGCGATGACGATCATCCATCCTGCTACGTTGAGCTTGCGGCAGCGGAATTGGAAGCGCTCGTCGATCTGCCCTTGGATGTTCTGGTCATGGCCAAGCTCACCGGTGAAGTTCTCCTCGTAAATCTCCGCAAGCTCATCGGTGTCCTTTGTCAGAAGGCGCGCCTGGAAGAAACGCAGCGCCGATGAGATGACGGAAAGCGAGATCACGATGCAGAAGCCCGTGATTCCCGTGCTGACCTGGCCGATGTCTCCCATGATGAGATACCAGATGGTGTATCCGTATGTGGCGAACATCGCGATGATGAAGAGCACGAACATGATGCGCGCACCGGTCTCGTTAGGCGGCAGCTTCCATTCGCGCCTGAGCTCGGGGGAGTTCATGTTCTTGTCTATAAGGGCCTGCTCAGCGGGGGTGTATGTGTACTTCTGCGATGACATATATGCCTATCTAATGCCGTTCGGTTTTTCTTTCGTGTAATACTACGGCATTTCGCTGCACGTGTCCCTACTGTGACGACTTTGTTGCAATACGTCCATTGGCTTGCGTGCGAGACGTACAGAAACTTCCTCGCTTGCGAGCTCTAAAGAAAAAGTATTCGACTTGCGTGTAAGATGTGCTAACATTCACTTTCGCGTGCTGAGGTGCTCGGCATCTCGGGCGCGGAAAATTGAATCGGGTGATGGCGCAGTTTGGTAGCGCACTTGACTGGGGGTCAAGGGGTCGCAGGTTCGAATCCTGTTCACCCGACCAAGGAAATTGAAAGGCCGGAAAGCTTCATCGCTTCTGGCCTTTTTCATTATTTTCTCGTCTGGTATTTAACAACAGTAAAAAATGGCGATTTGACGCACGCACAATCCAAACACTTGTATAAGTTGCTCTCCTGCGCAAAAATATTGCCATCTAGGAAACCATACACATGTATGTTTGCGATATGAGCGCTGAGTTTTCAGGGGGCGGATCATGAACATCACGATGATTGTTCCGACGGTTGCCATCAAACGCAATCCCATCTATAGGCTGGGTGGACGTCTGTATGGAAACTCGAATCCCATTACCGGGCCTCTTATCTTGGGCGGTATCCTGAAGCGCGCCGGCCATCATGTCGAGTGCTATCAGGAGCTCCAGGGCGCTGTCAATTATCACCGTCTCCTCAGGTCCACCGATGTGCTCTGCCTCTATACAATGACGACTACCGCTCCGCGCGCCTACGAACTCGCTGACCTCTTCCACGAAAAGGGCCATGCACATGTGATTATCGGTGGCATACATGCAAGCTCACTTCCTCAAGAGGCTCTGCACCACGCTGACCAGGTCATTGTCGGAGAAGGGGAGTCTGTTATCCTCGACGTCGTCGAGGGTCGCATTGGCGATTCAATTGTGAAGGCCCCGCCTATTTGCGACCTTGACACGGTGCCGTTTCCAGACTATTCGATTTTGAAGACCCCATGCAAATGCGCGAATATCATGACGTCAAGAGGGTGCCCGTTCCGCTGCTCGTTCTGCACGACGAGCCGGATGTTCGCACCGTATCGCAGGCGCAGCGTGGACAATGTGATCGAAGAGATCCGCATGTGCCACAACCTTGGGTTCGAGTACATGAACTTCGAGGACGACAACTTCACCGCTGATAAGGAGCGCGCAAAGGAGATCTGCCGACGCATCATCGAGGAAAACCTCCAGTTCAAGGAGACGTTCTTCTTTGGCCGCACGGATATGGCCGACGACCCCGAGTTGCTCGACCTCCTTGCCGAGGCTCATCTCACGCGCGTGCTCATCGGCATCGAGTCGCTCAACCAGGACGCGCTCGATTCCATCGACAAGCGTGCAGATGTCAAGGCAACGGAACGCGCTTGCAAGGCCTGCTGGGACCACGGCATCCGCGTTATCGCGAGCCTCGTTTTGGGACTGGACGACGACGGTCCCGAAGACATCCGACGCGCCTACCGCTTTGCCAAGGACGTCGGTGCCTACCAGATCCAGCCGGCTATACTGACGCCGTTCCCGGGCACGCCCGTCTACGAGAGCTTCCAGGAGGACGACCGCATGCTCACGGACAACTGGGAGCTCTTCGACATGACGAATGTCACGTTCCAACCCAAGAAGATGTCGCCTTGGGACCTACAGGACATCTTCTTCGAGGCGGCTTCCAATTTCTACGACATACCATCGGCTGTGCGCATTAAGGAGAAGTTCGGAACGGAGTACGGGCTCAGGCGCCTGTACCTGGCAGTGGTCACGACCATTGGCGTCCCGCTGGGGGAGTGGATGGCCGATCACGTCGAGATTTCCCCGTACTACCAACTCAAACACACGCATTGGAAGTACGAGCCCGATCGCGGCACGAAGATCGTGCCCTCAAAGCGCAAGCGCGACGGGTTCTTCGAACGTGCCGGGGAAATGCTGCGGGAAGGTGTGCGTACTGTACGCAACGCCGGCGCAGCTGGGGTAGAGAAAATCGGCGGGTTCGCCCGCGACCTGGGCGAGTTGCTCTCGCAATCTGCAGATCGGGTGCAATTCAAAGGCCCGGGTATATTCGGGCGCCCCACATATGCTGCCGACGCAGCTGTCGAATCTCAAACTACTCGCAGCGATACCGGGCACGAGGAAGCAATAGCGGCTGTTGTGGGCGCGGTGCTTGCAATCGGCTTGGGCATCCACGAGATTGCGGACGGGAAGCACCTGGTCGCCTGAAATCTTTCTCATAGCGCGTGTCATTAGGTTCTCTGTGCTAATTTGCGGTGACCTGGGTAGCGCTTTCTCTATTTGCATGTCCTGTTTTCACGCATGTCGTAAACACTTGCTGCCTGCACTGTGCAAGAGAAACGGTGACCCCTGTGACCTTTCGGAAAAGAGAGCTCTGAGTGGACTAGCCGCGGTCCAATTCAATATTTCGCATTTTCTTTGCTATCCCTAGATATAGTATTTACTAACGAATGTAATTGCGGTTAATTTATTAATAGCGAGTATCGACCTTTTATAATTCGGCATCTTTTCTTACGGGAGAGGAAAGTGGGGCTCGGGAAGAGACTATGGGTGCGAAACTTCATATGAAACTTGGCATTAAGAGGGCCCTTGCGGGTTGTGTCGCCGCGGTTGCGTCTGTTGCGCTCGTGCTCTCCGTGGTCGCCCCTGGATTCGGTTCCGAATTGACGTGGACGCAGACATCCGATGCCGACACCTCTTCGAACCTCCCTGCAGAAAACGTATCGGATGACACTGTCGTCTCCACGGAGGGCACGGGGCGCGTCTGGACTGACAAGTCGGTTTCCTCCAACGCAGATGACAAGACCAAGTTCGACGTGACGCTCTCGGCGCTCACTTCCAAATATTCCGGCACCATCTCCACCGGCAAGTCGACCGATATCGTCCTGGTTCTAGACGTTTCGAGATCGATGAACCGCTCTTACTCGACAGGCGAGTACAACAGCCAGGCAGTCTATTATCCCGTGTACAACCAACCTGATGGCACGTTGAACACGAGCAATTCCGATGACACGAAATACTATGTGCAGGTGGATGGAGAGTACCAGCGTATCCAATACGAGAACGGCGGCTGGTACTATCCATTTGACGGAACGGACAAGACCGCCGTGCAGCTCAAGGAGTCTCCCAGCGACACGACTGATGGTCATGTGCAGGCCTATCAGCTTCGCGAACAGGCGGACGATGCGCGAATCAAATCGCTGCAAAGCTCGGTTGACGCGTTCATCGACAAGGTCTCGGGGCTAAACAGCGAGTACGGAGTGAGCAACAAGATTGCCGTGGTGCAGTTTGCAGGTAAGACGAGAACGGGGCAGTTCGAAGGACGCACGACGAACAGCTACGTCGACCAGTTCAATGGCGAAGGAAGTTGGCTCGAGCGTGACTTCACGCGTGTCGTTTCCGATTTCACCGATGATTTTTCCGGCTTGAAGGACAAGGTCGATTCCCTTTCCGTTGCTGGAGAGACGCGCTCCGATTTGGGAATGGGATGCGCTCGAGACCTTCTGAACAATGTCAGCGATGCGGGCAGGGACAAGACCGTCGTCTTCTTCACGGACGGCGAGCCCACGGGCATCAACGATCAGGACTACTTTGACAGCGAGGTCGCCAACAGCGCGCTCGATACTGCGTATGCGCTAGAGCAACAGGGCGTGACGGTTTACACTATTGGTGCTCTGTCCGATGCCGACCCCAGTTCGGATCCCACTGCTGCAACGACCTCGAACCAGAACGTCTTCCTGAATGCGATTTCGAGCAACTATCCCAACGCGAAATCCAGCTCGCAGTCCAATTTTGTGGGAAGTGGCACGCATTACGCGCCCGATGGCCTTACGGCAAGCCATTCCGGCGAGTATTTTTTCAGCGCCAAGACGCCTACTGAACTCTCCGATGCATTTTCGAGCATCTTTTCAAAGATCGAGGAAGATTCTGGCACTTCCACGGCAGGTCCCGTGACGTTTACCGACAAGCTCGGCGACTACATGGAGGTCAAGAGCCTCCCCGGCTCGATTACTGCAGGGACCAAGACGTACACGACGAGTCAGAATACAAGCAACCCCAGCGGATCGTACGCGTATACAGCTGAAGACGGCGGAACAATCACGGTGACTGTGGATAAGGCAAGCGATTATGCTACGGGCGACACGGTAACCGTCAGCGTCCCGGCATCCGTGCTCCCTGCGATTTCCTACGATGTTCAGGACTCGGGCAGCGACGCCATCACCATGACGCGGAAATATGCCAACCCGTTCCAAACCACGTACACAGTTGGTCTGAAGACGCAGGCTCAGGCTGCTGCTGAGTCTCAAGATCCCGCCAACTATGCAGATTCGGATGGCAACAAAGTCTTTTCAACTCTGCCAACAGACGAAGAGGGGAATCTGGCTTTCTATACAAACGCGTGGACCGCAGACGCAGCAGATGGAGACACGGCAGTGAACTACACCGCCTCCAGCGATAACCCGTACTACTTCTTCACGGAAGACACGCAGCTCTATTCTGACGAGAATGGTACAGAGGCGACGACCTGGAGCGAGGATTCTACCTACTACTACAAGAAGAAGGTCTACACGCTGCCAAAGGGGCAAAGCTCTGGAACGGCAACCGAATCGGAAGTCTATGTCTCCGTGAAGGGCAGCGATCTTTCGGCTCACTCGACTTCTGATGGCACGCTGACCGTTCCTTCTGGGGCGGCTCGTTTGAGCAACCCCACGTCGACCAAGAGCAGCAATCCGACTGGCACGGCTATCAATGTGCTCTCATCCACGAACGTTGATGGAACTATTACCGACCGTCTTGGCAACAACGGCAAGCTCACCATCCCGCTGCTGCAGAAGTCGGTCTCAAAGACCATCGATAGCGTGAAGACCGACGTCAACGGCAAGATGGTCGGTGTGGGCGACACGTTGACCTACACCGTCCAGTGGAAGAACTACGCAGTCGATAATGATGGTCAATCCGCTGCCGCCATGGTGAAAGTCGCTGATACCGTTCCTACGGGAACCAGTTTTGTATCCGGCTCCGCAAAAGCGCTCGATTCCGAGGGCAACTCGATCTCTAACGCCACCATCACAGAGCCAACTGATGATTCCACCATCATTACGTGGAATCTCGGCGAACAGGCAGCAGGGGCTTTCGGCACGGTTAGCTTCGAGGTGACTGTCGATAACAGCGCGGTCCTTAACGAAGGCAACGCCATCAAGAACAAGGCGACGATTCAGGTCGGCGAGAACGGCCCTGAGATTGACACCAACGAGGTCACCAATACGGTTCCCGAGAAGGAAGTCGAGGATTCTTCGGGCAATGACATGGACGGCGGCACGGTTACCGTGGGCGATGTCCTCACCTACACGGTGCATTACACCAATGACGAGAGCACTGCTTCTGATGTGACCGTCGCCGATACCATCCCGACCGGAACCGAGTATGTCAAAGACTCCGCAGGCGACGGAAGCTCCTTCGATGCAACTGCCAAGAAGCTGACTTGGACCATAGAGGATGTCGAGGCGGGAGCCTCCGGTACCGTCTCCTTCAAGGTGAAGGTCACCAAGGACGCCGTCAAGGACGGTGAGGGCACGGTCAATAACCAAGCTACAGTTCAGATTGGCGAGAACAATCCTGAAATCAAGACCAACGAGGTCACGACGAATGTGGAATCCGGCGACTTGGTAATTTCCAAGACGGTAGTGAAGTCCAACTACAGCCTGACGCCGGACAAGAACGCCGAGTTTTCCTTTACCGTGAGCCTTATGAAGGCGAACAATGCTGTTGAGGGCGAGTACGACTTCTCTGGCACCTCCGATGGCGCCACGTCTTACACTGGCACCATCAAGAGCGGCGGCAGCATCAAGTTGAAGGCAAATGGCTCGATTACCATCAAAGGCCTTCCCACAGGTACGACGTGGACGGTCTCCGAAACTTCAGGGACTCTGCCGGGTGGCTTTACGCCTACGGTGGGAACGCTGTCGGGAACCATCGCCGCTGGCCAGGAGAACGTCAGCAACGCATCGTTTACCAACACCTACAGCGCCAGTGGCAACGCGGTGATCCAGCTGAAGAAGAAACTCGTCGGTCGTGATTGGAAGGATTTCGACAGCTTCGAGTTCACCATCGAGGCCACGGGCGATAATGCGGCCGATGCGCCGATGCCCGCTAAGAATACCGTCGCGGTCACATCCTCCACGGCAAAGGACGGCGATTATGTCCCGATTTACTTTGGCGGCATCACGTACAAGAAACCTGGTACCTATACTTATGAGGTAACCGAGAATATCCCAGACAACAGCGATAACGGCATCACGTACGACAAGCATACCGCCAAGGTCACGGTCACCGTTACCGATAACGGCGATGGCACGCTGGAAGCGACGCCGTCCTACGAGAACGGCACCTTTGAGAACTCCTATACTGCCGAGTCCGCCCAGGCCACTATCAATGCGAAGAAGACGCTGACTGGACGCGACCTGGTTTCCGGCGAGTTCAACTTCAAGGTGACGGAGAAGAACGCCTCCGGTAACACGGAGGTGGTCGAAGAAGCCTCGAACGCTGCTGACGGTACGATCGACTTCGGGGCAATCAACTACACGCTTGACCAGTTGAGGTCCGACAACGCCAATGGCTACAATCAGAAGACCACCGGAGACGACGGTTCGACCATCTACATCTATGGTTACACGGTGTCCGAGGACCAGCCCAGCCCGGCCAACGGCATCACCCAGGAGGTCAGTTCTTTCAATGTGGTCGTAACGGTGACGGATAATAACAGGGGCAAGCTCTCCGCTGCGGTTACCTACCCGGATGGCACAGAGGGCAACACGCTGGAGTTCAAGAATTCCTACAACACCAACGATGTCGACGTCCAGCTCAACGGCTCCAAGCGCCTGACCGCCGATGAGGGTCTCAATCCACCGGATATAGACGGCAAGTTCACCTTTACCGTTACCGGGTCCGACGGCGCGCCAATGCCACAGCAGACCACGGTTACGAACAGCGAAGGATCGGTCGATTTTGGAACCATCCACTACACGATGGCAAATGTCTTTGGCAGCAGTCACGCTGACAATCCGTCGGGCAAGACCCGCACCAAGACCTTCACCTACACTATTGCGGAGCAGGGCACGGTCGATGGCGTGACAAACGATTCCGCACAGACCGTCATGGTCAAGGTGACCGACAACGGCGACGGCACGATGACTGCCGAGAAGCTGACGGGAGACGGGGAAGCCTTCACCTTCACGAACCACTACACGGCATCGCCTGTGAAGGGTCACATCGAAGCGACGAAGTCGTTGAACGGCCGCGACATGGAGCAAGGCGAGTTCCACTTCGTCCTGACCGACCAGAACGGCGATACCGTTGCTACGGGTTCAAATGATGCTGACGGCGCAGTCGTTATGAGCGAAATGGAATTTACCGAGCCGGGCGTTTACCAGTACACGCTCAGCGAGGTCGAGGGCAATAGCGGCGGCGTGGAATACGATGATGAGTCCTACAGCGTGACCATCACGGTTGTAGATAGCGGCAAGGGCAAGCTGGAGCTCGAGAAGACATTCAAAGACGAGAACGGCAGCATGGTCGCGACGCCCGAGTTCACGAATACCTATCGAGCTCAGCCTGTCAAGGTGACGCTTGGGGCCAACAAGACGCTTGTATACGGAAAGCTGAAGAGCGGGCAGTTCGAGTTCAACCTGATCGACGCCGATGGCTCGGTATTGCAGACCAGAAGGAACACGGAAGACGGCGCGGTCGCGTTCGAGGCGCTTACGTTCGATGAGGCGGGCACGTATGTCTACAGGATTGCCGAGGTGCTGCCCGCTGACGACAACGCTTCCAAGGATGGCATCCAGAGCAACGGCATCACGTACGACCAGAAGGTCCACAAAGTCAAGGTTGTCGTGACCGATGACGGAGAGGGCACTCTGACGGCTAAAGTCACCTACGATGGCAAGTCAGATGAGCCGGAGTTCAAGAACGTCAACTATCTCTTCGGCGTGAGCCCTACCGACAAGAGTGTCGCCAACGGGAAATCATTCGCGGCTGAAGGCGATGGGGCAGAAGAGAGCGCGACGAGCCCCGACACGGGCGATTCGTCGGCGAACTGGATGCTCTTAGCAGCTGTCGCTTCTGCTGTTGCAGCGATTGGCGCGGGCGCTTTGAGGCGCTTTAAGGATACGAGCCGCAAATAGTCCGTGAACCAGTTCTAGCAGGCGGCCGCCATATATCGGGAGCTCCGAAGGGCGGGGCCGTGCTGGGACGCGCTCCGATGAGCGTCTCCCCGCTTTCCTTCGATTGTGCGGGACGGTCGTGCTGCTCGGGTACAGCAACTCATTCTTGCCGTACAGCTGCTGTGGTAGTTGACGCGGTCTTGGAAGCATCGGCTGTCTTGAGCTTTGCGCATCGTGCGGGATACGCATCGATTTTCTCGGCGTCCTGCTCTTCGGGCTGCTCGCTATTCGGTTTCTGTGCCGCAATCTGTTTCCAGCAGTGCTTGGCGGCGTTGAAGTAGAGGCCGATGGAGAGCGCTAGCGAGGCCACATCTGCCACGGGCTGCGCCCAGACCAAACCTGTTTCGCCAAACGCGGCCTGCAAGATGAAGAGCGCCGGGATGTAGATGAGCCCCTGACGGCTCACGTTGACGACGAGCGAAGCCGTCGATGACCCCATGGCCTGCAGGGCGTTCAAGATGACGTAGTATGCGCCGAACAGGAAGCTCGTCGTGAGCAAGATACGCGCAAATTGGACCGCGTCATCGTAGGCGGCGGTTTCCGTGAGGAAGGCACCGACGATCTGCGGTGTGAAGAGAAAGCAGAGCACGGCAAGAACCGTCGAGGTGGCAAGCGCAAAGACCATCGAGAACCTGAGAACCTCGTGGTAGCGCTTCTCCAACCTCGCGCCGACGCAGTAGCCAAGGATCGGCTGAACGCCCTGACCAAGGCCAATGCACAGGCACCCCGTTATCATCGTCACCTTCATGGCGACGCCAATGCCTGCAATGGCCATGTCGCCGTATGCCGTCATCTGCGAGTTCATGACGAGCTGCGACACGCTCATGAGCAAGTCTCCGATCGCGGCGGGAATGCCGATGGCCATAACGCCCGAGAAGATTCCATCGCCCAGGCGGACCTGGCGGGGGCTGATGGAAAGCGAGGACTTTCCGCTCAGGAAGTAGAGGAGGTAATACGCCGCACCGCACACGTTTCCGATGACGGTGGCGATGGCCGCGCCCTGAATTCCCATTCCGAGGACAAGAATAAAGATGGGGTCGAGCACGATGTTCACGAGATTTCCGAGGAGCATGCCGATGACGCCCTTGGTCGACTCGCCTTCGGCACGCAGGATGTTGGAATAGCAGTTGCCGAAGATGACGAGGGGACCGGAGCAGCAGACGATGACGAGGTAGGAGCGGGCGAGTCCAAAGGTGTTCGCGCTCGCGCCGATGGCGTAGAGAATGGGCTCCATGAAGGCCATGACGAATGCGAAGAACGCGATGCCGCTCACGATGCAGCCCCAAGCGCAGAACGCGCATACATGGCGTGCATAGTCTTGGCGTCCGGCGCCGAGGCTGCGCGAGATGAGCGAGGTACCGCCGATTCCGAACATGGTGCCGAAGGTCATGAAGATCATGAAGACCGGCGTGGCGACAGATACGGCGGCGACCTGGAGAGCGTCTCCCGTCTGTCCGATGAAGAAGGTATCCGCAAGGTTGTAGACGAGCACCATGACCATGGCGAGCATTGCTGGTATGGCGTTCTTGAACACCGCCGTTTTAACGGGTGCGTTTCTAAAAGTCTCGGTCTTGGCCTTGTTCATATGTCACCTGCTCTCGGATTGATAAAATAATAGTATGCTATTAAATTGCGAACAAGAGTCTGTAACGATATCGATACATTCGATTGTTTTCGGCCGGGGGATTATTCAGTAGGTGGTGCGGGAGGCTACATATCTGAGACGTTATCGAGGAGGCGGACGAGCAGAGATTTGAGCTGGTCCCGTTCTTCTTCCTTGAGCCCCCTGAGTAGGTGCTCTTCTGCAATCTGCATGCGCTTGTCAGCCAAGTCGCAGGTCTTCGTACCCTGCTCGGTAATGTGGACGTGCTTGGCGCGCCGGTCTTCCGCATCGACGTCAGTGGTGACGAAACCTGCTCGCTTCAGGCGCTTTACGAGGCCGGCAATGGTCGGCTGTGAGACGCACAGGCTGCGCTCGAGGTCTTTCATCTTGCATGTTCCACCGGCCGCCCTGAGCTCCAAGAGCAATGCGATTTGCGAAAGCGTTATGCCGTCTTCGCGTAGCGCGTTGTTCGCTGATCGCTCGAGCTGAGCATTGAGGGTTTTAATTAGAAAACCGGCTTGTGCCATCATGGCCTCCTTTATAGGTGCGATAATCGCGCTGAGTATGCGTATACGAACCTTTGTAAATAGTATAGCATGCTATATATACTATAACTTTTACCATAGTTTTTTTGCAAGGAATATAACATCGTCAGCCAGCGCATTGTCTCTTCTTATGATCTATTCCTTTTGTACGATGCTAGCGATATGCAATATACGGGTGTATTTATGCGTTTCGAAAAATATTTTCTAGAATTATGACAGCCCTTCTTTTTTCCTGCGGAGTGCGGTCATATAGGGCATGTCTGTCGCGGTCTATTGCGTGTGTCGATTCCTCGGATACACAGAAAACGAGTTTAAATTACTAACATGATGTGAAACAATAGTATTTGTTTTGATATAGACAATCGTAAATGTACTTTCTACATTCTTCTTTGAACGAAAGGTGATTTACCCCATGGCACCAGTAAGGGGGGCGGCTGATTTCGAGAGGCGCGAATCGTTCTTTCCCGAAGGAGGGGCCGATGCCCTTACCGGTCTTGCCACGCGCGAGTCGTTTCTCGCTGGCGTGGCGGACATCCTCTTCAATGCGGATAGCACTGAGGGATATGCTCTCATCTACTTTAACTTGGTCAATTTCAAGTTCTACAATGCCCGCTGCTCCGCTGAACGGGGAGACGAGCTTCTCTGCTCGCTGGCGAACGTGCTTGCAAACGAGTTCGCGGACGACCTCGTCGCCCGTCTTTCCTATGACCATTTTGCTGTCTTCACGTCAAAGCCCTCGCTCATAGATTCCATTACGCATGTCTGTCGAGCAGTAGAAGACCTCGATGAGACCAACCAACTCAGGCTCAAGGCCGGTATCAGACGTCTTGCCGAAAAGGAAGACACCGCTCCTGACGGCCTTTGCGATCAGGCGAAAAGCGCCTGCGATGCCATAAAGGAGCGCTTCGGCACCTCATATCTCGAATATTCGCCAGAGCTCGGGCTTGCCCTCGAGCGTGATGCCTACATCGCCGCGAACATCGAGCGCGCACTCGAAAACGGGTATCTGAATATCTACTACCAGCCGCTCGTTCGGTCGATGACCAACAAGGTCTGCGCCTTCGAGGCTCTTGCACGCTGGAACGACCCGGTTTACGGAAAACTCATGCCGTCGGTGTTCATTCCCGTTCTCGAGAAAAATCACAGCATCAGCCTGCTCGATAAGTTCGTAGTCAAACGTGTCTGCGAGGATTTGCGTGCGCGTATCGATGCCGGAATGCCCGTTGTGCCCGTGTCGTTCAATCTCTCTCGTGCGGATTTTCTCTATGGCGATGTGGTGGATGGGATTATCGACCTCATCAAGCGCTTCGATATCCCCCGGGGCTATCTGCGCGTCGAGGTGACCGAGTCGATGTTCTCGGGGGACGAGGATTTTATCATGCGCCAGATGTCCTCCCTTCGTTCGGCGGGTTTCGAGATTTGGATGGATGATTTCGGAGCAGGCTACTCTTCGTTCGAGTTTCTGAAAGAATGCCATTTCGATGCTGTCAAGCTCGATATGCAACTGGTACGCGACCTCAACTCCCGGAGCAAGACCATCCTCGATACGGTCGTCGAGATGACCAAGGCACTGGGCAGCAAGACCTTGAGCGAGGGCGCCGAGACGCAATCCCAGGTCGAGTTCCTGAAAAGCATCGGATGCGAGATTATCCAAGGTTTCTACTACGGACGGCCAATGCCCCTCGAGCAGTGTCTCGAGCACTGTGCGGCAAACGGCTTTGAGTTCGAGACTCCCGAAGATGCCGAGGCGATGAGAAAAGTCGCGTCGGGACTACGGACAAAATCCTGGACAGCTTGGGCGGCTCCGGGAAAGGAGCCGACATGTACACGAGACGGGAGAAGGAGGCGATCCTCGCCCAGTTCCACGCCAGCGGGCTGAAGGTCGCCACGGC
>JBMNPN010000026.1:0-28445 GCA_050943615.1 Coriobacteriales bacterium | reverse complement strand
CCTTCTGCCGTGTTCGGAATCCAACGACAGGTTAAGGCCGATCCGGAGGGGTCGGCGCGGGCATGCTCAGAACCGAAAATTTTTCGTGCTCAGAACCGAAAGGCGCCTTGCTCAGAACCGCAAATTATAAGCTATCAAACACAGAGTTCGACGCGGATTCTGCATCCAAACCCCTCTGGTGGTCGACCACGTACCTGGGTTCGATGCGCGGTGCACCGAACTGGCCTTGGTGCGCGCGCACGAGCGGGACTTCCGCGAAGGATTGGACTCGATTTGCGCCGAGCTCCCTCACGTGCGCGGATTCTCGCGCGGAACCTGTCCTAGTGTGCGCGCACGAGCTGGACTTCCGTGCACGCTGCGCACAAGTGGCCTTGGTGCGCGGACGTGCATAGGGAAAACCCGGCGTGTCGTTCGCAGAACCTCGCCTGGTGGTCGACCACGCGGGAGGGTTCGGCGCAGGCTGCACCGAGAGGGCCTTGGTGGTCGACCACGCGGCTGGGTTCGATGCGGTTTCTGGCCGGCTGCTCGCCCACGTGGCTGGGTTCGACGCGGATTCTGCATCCAAACCCCTCTGGTGGTCGACCACGTACCTGGGTTCGATGCGCGGTGCACCGAACTGGCCTTGGTGCGCGCGCACGAGCGGGACTTCCGCGAAGGATTGGGCTCGATTTGCGCCGAGCTCCCTCACGTGTGCGGATTCTCGCGCGGAACCTGTCCTAGTGTGCGCGCACGAGCTGGACTTCCGTGCACACTGCGCGCAAGCGGCCTTGGTGCGCGGACACAGGTAGGGCGTGCCAGTCACGTCCATTCATTGGTTTAAAAGGTGGGAGGTGAGCCAGAGCTCCACCTGGCTGCGAACCCCTTACTCCTTCTCGCCCATGGCCTCGTCCTCGTCGGCTATCGGCACGGCGATGCCGGAGAGGATCGAGTTGACGACGTCGCGCTCCGTGCGGCCCTGGACCTTCGCGTCGTGGGCAAGCGAGATTCTGTGGCAGATGACGTGGGGCGCGAGGTACTTGACGTCGTCGGGCAGCACGTAGTTGCGTCCCTGGAACAGGGCGTAGGCGCGCGAGAGCGCCGTGAGGGCCAGGCCGCCGCGGGGAGAGGAGCCTATCTGCACCTCGGGGTTGTCGCGGGTGGAGGTCACGATCTCGACGATGTAGCGGAAGACCGGCTTCGATATGTAGACGCGGCCGGCCGCCCCGCGGATGGCGAGCACGTCCTCGGCCGATATGACGGGCTTGAGCGCCCGCTTGCCGGAGTCGCCGAGCTCCAGCACCCGCACCTCCTGGTCGAAGTCGGGGTAGCCCATGGAGAGCTTCACCAGGAAGCGGTCGACCTGGGCCTCGGGGAGGGGATAGGTGCCGAACTGCTCGATGGGGTTCTGGGTGGCGATGACCATGAAGGGCTCCTCGAGCCTGTAGGTGTTCGAGTCCACGGTCACCTGCCGCTCCTCCATCGCCTCCAGAAGGGCCGACTGGGTCTTGGCGCTCGCGCGGTTGATCTCGTCGGCGAGCACCAGGTTGCTCATCACGCCGCCGGGCCTGAACTCGAACTCGCGGGTCTTCTGGTTGAATATCGAGAAGCCCGAGACGTCCGATGGCATGACGTCGGGCGTGAACTGGATGCGCTTGAACCCGCAGTCGATGGAGCGCGCCAGCGTCGAGGCCAGCGTCGTCTTGCCCGTGCCGGGCAGGTCCTCGAGCAGCACGTGGCCCTTCGCGATGAGCGACAGCACCACGAGGCTCACGACGTCTCGCTTCCCGATGATGACGGTCTCGATGTTGGCGATGACCCGGTCGAGCCCCGCCTTGGCGGCGTCGACCGTCCGCTGGTCGAGCATCTCCTGCTGTGGCATGTCCGTTTGCTGTGGCATATCCGTTTCCCTCCTCGCCCGCCTCCGCGGGCCTTCCTCTTGACTTGGCTTTTCCTAGAAGACCGGCGCGCACATGCGCATGACCTCGTCCTTGACGTTTTTGAACTCCACGATCTTGACGTTGACGCCGTAAGCCTGCCTCATGTTCCGCTCGGTGATGACGTCCACGGCGCGCCCGAACTTCATGGGGTTCTCCTTCTGCAGCAGCACGACGGTCGAGTTGCACATGAAGGCGTGGTCGGGGCTGTGCGTCGTCATGACGACCGCGTAGCCCCTCTCGGCCAGCGAGCGCACCTTGTCGATGACGCGGACCACGTTGCCGTAGTCGAGCGCCGCGGTCGGCTCGTCGAGGACGAGCATGTCGGGTTCCTGGGCCAGGGCGCGGGCGATCATCACGAGCTGCAGCTCGCCTCCCGATATGTCGGTGTAGACCTCGTCGCGCAGGTCGTAGACGCCCATGTCCACCATCGCCTGGTCTGCAATCTGATAATCCTCGTCCGTAGGCTGGCCGAGGTACCCCACCTTGTTGATGCGCCCGAGCAGCACGACGTCCTTCACCTGGTAGGGAAAGGGCGGTTGGTGGCTCTGGCTCACGTAGGCCATGACCTCTGCCATGTGGGACGGGGTCCACGTGGAGATGTCCTCCCCGTCGACCGTCACCTTGCCGGACTGCAGGGGTATGAGGCCCAGCACCGACTTGAACATCGTCGACTTGCCGCAGCCGTTGGGGCCGAGCACGCAGCAGACCTCGCCGCTCTCCACGCTGAAGTTCACGTTCTGCTGGACGGGTCTGCCCTTGACGTAGCCTACGCTGGCGTCTTTCACTTCAAGCTTCATGCTCGCACTCTGAATCTATCGTCGCTGCTAGAACACGCTAATGGTATCTTTATTTTTTTCGCCATTTATTCTCATTGCCAAATTTTGTTTGACCTTGTGAAATGGTTTCGGAACGACCTGTTCCAGTCGTTATTGATGCCCACATGAATCACACGTGAAGTGTCATTTTGAGCTCTCAACCATTCCGCTGAAAAACAACGCATACCCCCACAACGGCAATGCCGATTAATGAGGTTCACCCTCATTCCCAATAGTGTGGAAGGCCCCGCCTGCAAGGTGCAAACGGGGCCTTCCCATGAAAGGGGAGGATACTCCCGGGCGAGAAGAAGTTGTCAAAGAATCTCGCCCGGACCTCAAGGGGCCTTGCGGGCCCCGGAGGGCCTCATTTGACCTCGGGCGGGGGCGGCACCTCGCCGGGCTGCTTGGCCTTGACCTGAGGCGTGACCTTTGACTCCTGGAAGATCTCTCCGACCATGCCGGTGGCAGATGCTATGCCCGAGAGCTCGACGGGCATGAAGATCTTGGTGGCGTTGCCGTTGGCCATCGCCTTCAGGCTCTCGACGTAGCGCACCGCGATGTACCTGTCGGTGTCGCTGCCGTGCAGCTGGGCGAGCACGTTCTCCACGGCGCGGGCCTCGCCCTCGGACCTCAGCACGCGCTGCTGCTTCTCGGCGTCGGCGACCTCGCGGATGGCCTGGGCCCTGCCCTCGGCCTCCAGTATCGAGGACTGCTTGACGCCCTCGGCGCGCTCGATGGCGGCCTGGCGCTCGCCCTCGGCCTCCAGGATGACGGCGCGGCGCTCGCGCTCGGCCTTCATCTGGCGGTGCATGGCCTGGGTGACGTCAGCGGGCGGCTCGATGCGCTGCAGCTCGACGCGGACGATCTCGACGCCCCACTGCTCGGTGGCCTGGAACAGGATGTCGCGCAGCTGGTCGTTGATGCGCTCGCGGGAGGTGAGCGACTCGTCCAGGGTGAGCTCGCCGACGACGTTCCTCAGGTTGGTCTGGGCGAGCTTGGTGGCCGCCAGGTAGAAGTTCGTGACGTTGTAGATGAGCTTGACGGCGTCGGTGGCGCGGTAGTAGACGACGGCGTCGACGGTGACCGCGACGTTGTCCTTGGTGATGACCTCCATGGGCGGGACGTCGACGACGTTCTCGCGCATGTCCACCTTGGTCATGCGGTCGATCCAGGGGATGATCCAGTTGAAGCCGGGCTCGGCGGTGCGCTTGTACCTGCCGAGGCGCTCGACGACGCCCTTCTGGAACGGGCGCACGAGCCTGATGCCCAGGCAGAAGAGCACGACGATGACGATTGCCAGTATCACGATTCCGATGTTCACGGTCCCGTTTCTCCTTCCTCCCGCGGGCCCTCAGCCGCGGGGAACGTGGTTCACTTGCCCTCTCTCAGGTCGTTCACGGATGGCCGCGGGAGAGGTCGGCCAGGTCCGACCCCGCGCGGTGGAAGCGCCGCTTGGGCGAGCCGTCGGGGTTCAGGCCCAGGGACCTCATCTGGTCTTTGAGCGACTCCCCCGAGTACTCGGGGGTCTCGGCCTGCTGCCTGGCGGGTTCCGGCTCCGTGCGGTCCCTCTTTCCCCTGCGCGCCTCCCTCTTCCCGCTCGGCCCGCCGGCCCTTGCCGAATCCTTCTCCTCGTCCCCCGAGGAAGGACCGTCCCCGTCCCCGGACGGCTCCTCCCCGCGCTTCTCCGCGGCCTCCTCTTCCCGCTCGCGGCGGACCTTCTCCTTCTCGTTGTTCTTGAGGATCTTGCGCATGAGGCACTTCTCGGCGGGGGTCGCCTTGCGATTGCTGCCCTCGTGGCGTTCCATCTGGCTGAGCGCCTCCATGCCCTTGGGAAGATCCATCTCGGCGAGTTCGTTTCTCTCCCCGTCGGAAGCGTCCCCGGCGGAAAGGTAGCCCTCCTGCACGAGCCGGTCGGCGACCGCCTGCACCAGCACCGGGTCGGCATCGACGATCTTTCCGGCAAGGACGCTGTCGTCTCTGGCGGCGTCCGCCTGGACGCGCTCCTCGGGCGTGAGCCCCTCGAGGTTCCCCTCTGTCAGGGCGCGCTCCGCGCATGTCGCGAGCTCGGCCGGGTCGATGCGGTTGAACCAGTCGCGCTGCTCGAGGGCGCGCCAGGAGATCTTTCCCGCATCCTCGATGCCCTTTACCTCGGCATACGTCGCCACATCCCGTCCCAAGAAGAAGAGGTACTTCCTCCGATCGTAGAAGAGATCGCGCCCGTCGCTGCACAGGCCCAAACGTGTTCTCTCAGACATAGCTTTGGGCAGTTCGGCTCATCGTGAGCACTCGAACGCCCCTTTCCTCACCTCCTGTCAGCGAAGACGCCCCTTGCGAGGGCGCATCCTTCCCGTGCAAGCCCGCCGCAGCGCTCCGGATGTCCCGATGCAGCACGCACCCGGCCTTCCGAGGCCAACAGCGCGCCCTCGGAGCCCCCCGCACGTGCGGGCAGCTCGGATAGCGCATCCGCCCTCTCATCGCCTCTGTCACCATGTCCTCCCAACCTCCTGCGCCTAGTTCGATTCCTCGCTCGTCACGTTGTACGGGACATCGTCGGGCATGGACGATATCTGCACGTTGGCGTCGTTGACGAGCTGGGCAACGTACTCCTCGCTCGACTGCTTCCAGAGCGCGAGGGCGGCGTTTTGGTAGACGACGTCCCTCAGATCCGAGGGCAGCTCCGACAAGTCGAGCTTCTCGATGCCCTTCTTGGTGCTGGGAAACTCGTACTCGTCGGCAATCCACAGAAACGACCACCCGGCAACGTCCTCGAACACGGGCGTCACGTCGCCTTTCTCGTTGCTCGCAACAGCAAGGCGGTACTTCGTGCCGCGGTTCGAGGTGTCGAAGCTCCAGCCGTCGTCTCCCTTGTCCCGGACCAGCACCTTCTCGTTCGAATGCTCCTCCACGAAGGCACCGAAGCTCTCCTCGGTGAGCTTTCCCTGCGAGAGCAGCTGCTTGCGGAACTTCTTGCACTCTTTGCGCACGTCGAACAGCTCATCCGTGCCAGACGAGCTTGCCGCAGACGAAGAGGAGCTGCCCGTGCTGTCCACGGTGCTCTCCTCGTCGATGGTGAAGCGGTACACGCGCTTGACGGTGCTGTAGTTGAGGTTCGGGACGACGTCCTGGAGATACTCCCTCACCTCGTCCTCGCCCACCTGGGGCCAGGCGACGTCCTGCTCGCAGACCTTGTTGCGCAGCACGGTCGCCCGGTAGATGGCGATGACGTCGCTGTTGACCGACCCGCTGTAGGGCATCTGCGTATCGGCGGCCATAGCGTCGGCGATCTCGTCGCTGCTGGCGCTCAGCCCGCGCTCGGTGGCAATTTCCTCGATGAGCTTCTCCGACACGATCTGCCGGATGGCGTTGCTGCGCAGCTGCTCGGGCGTGAGCCCGCAGTCATCGAGGAACTCCGACCATGCCTCGTCTGTGGCGTTGTCGGCGCCGGCTATGACACGGCTCGCCTCCACGTATGACGTCACCTCGTCTTCGGTGATCCACTTGCCGTCCCCGTACGTTGCGGCGGCATCGGCGGGGGCGGTCGTCTTGCTTATGACGGTCACGGCAACTGCGGCAAGGAAGAAGGCGAAAAGGACGACTGCGATGGCGATGAACATGCCGCGCTGGGAAAGGCGGCGAGTGAACAGATTGGAGGAGGTGCGCTTTTCCGGAGCGTCGCGCCGTGCCTTGTCGTCTGCCACAATCTGCCCCCTTCCCTAGAGAACCCTGTGTCATTCCGCTTGATACGGATACTGTATTTTTTGTATCATCTGATAGGAATAATCCCTGCTCAGAATATAGTTCTATCGGATATACTATCTTAGTCGGGAGCACGTAGAAACAAGAATTTGCGGCAAAGATTTTCAGGGGGAACAACAAAATGGGAAGTGGCCGAAGCGGAAGGCGTGGCAGGGAACGCGTCCGCCCGTATCTGACGTCAGATGAAATCATGCAACTCACGGGTGTGAGCCGAAGAATGCTTACGACCGTTTCGGAAAACCACATCTGCGACCCCGTGCATGACGAGGAAACGGGGACCCTGGGCTGGACGCTGAACCAGGCCGAACTCATCGTGCGCATCGACAAGATGCGCGAGTCCGGCCTTTCGATGGCCGAGATCGTCAGGCTCTTCGACGCAGAAGACGGCACCGTCGACGCCACCATCGACACCGCCTACATGCAGACCATGAGAAAGGAACGCAGAGGGCTCAAGCGCATGTTGCTCCAGGACCAGGCGATAAAGACCGCAGACGAAATCGCCGGTCAGTCAGGGTACTACCTGCGCTACCTCCCCCAGCGCTGGATGGCGCTTCTGCCGCTCTCCCACAACAAGGCCTTTGAGGACGAGCATTATCTGCAGGCAGCCATCGCGCTTTCGAATTTCGCCGAATGCGCGGGCTGGGCAAATGCGGGTATCTCCGGACGGGTGACAAGCGCGCCAAACGCCAACGAGGCGATAACCTTTGCCTTCACCGAGCTCGCATCCCAGCCCCAGCCGCTGCTCGTCCCGGGCAGCTCGGCAGACAGCGGCTGCTACTATTCCTTCGACAGCGTCTGCGTCCTGGGCCGCACGAAACCGAACTGCGACACGTGCTCAATGGGCGGTCGGCCCATCATGCCCGCGGACAAGGCGAGCTGGCAGACCTTCGCGGATAACTCTGACTCCTCCAACCCCACGATCCTGCTCGGCAGCCTCGAGCGCCCCTTTGCCGAAGGGCCCTGGAGCAACCTGACGCGCAAATGGCTCGAACGACCCAACGACGCCGGTGCGCTCGAGCCCTCGGAGTTCGCGAGCATGGACAGCGACATCATCGCTGGCCGCGCCCGTCTCATGCCGCAGCTGCAGCGGCTGCCCATGAACATCACGGCCTGCGTGATACCCGCCGGGATGTACCTGTGCCGCCAATGCGACATTGGCGAACAGCAAAACGCCCTCATGGAGATCATAGGGATCACGCGCGTCATCCCGCACCGCGACATGACCATTGCGGAGGAGAAGCGCGTCATCTCGGATCTTGCCGATACGCTGGGCTCGTCGTTCGACTTGAGAGACGCCGGCCAGATCGACGAGCTCACGGGGCTCGACGGGAACTTCCCGCAAGTCGCTGACCGCGCCCAGATCGGGTGGTGGCGGCCCATCCCCGACAGCCTGCTGTCTAAGCTCGTCATTCCCACGGCAACGGCGCTCACCGGCGAAGGAGACTTTCCCGTCATGTGCGTCAATACCCCGACATCGGACGTCAACGCACTGCCCCGAATCGAGATGCAGGTCCCCGTCGACGCGAGCGGCGTTTTGGACAGCCTCGACGGCAAGAAGAGGTTCCAGGGAATCGTCGCCTCGATCGAAAAGCTCGTGCACGAGAGGAGCACGGCAGAGGTCGTCGCCTGCAGGATCTGCGGCACCCCTGTCGAAGTCGTCCCCGGCAACAGCGTGGCGGTGTGCGCGCAGTGCGGGGCGGCTTTGAGCGTGCCCCACATCGAGGACCCGGCGCGGTCGCAGGCGCTCGCCCAGGCAGACGTGCAGTTCCTCTCGGGAAACTTCGACAAGGCGGCGCGCGCATACCGACATGCGAGCATGTCGGACCCGAGCGACCCCGACCAGCATTGGATGCTCATGCTGTGCCGCTACGGCATCCGCTACTACGAGGACCCGCAAACGGGCTGCCGCGTGCCGGACGTGACCAGGTCGCTGGACGTCCCGCTCTCGGAAGACCCAGACGCTCGCAAGGCGCTCTCTCTTGCAGACGATATGCAGTGGGAGGTATACCAGCGCCAATTGCAGCGCATCGAGACGGAGCGCCGCAAGGCCGACGAGGCAGACAAGCGCTTGGGAGACATCTCGTTTACCTATAATCCCAATCGGAATAGCAAAGACGGCAGCGATAACAGCGAGAACTAGCAGCCGCGGCACATCATTTCAGAGCGCCCCCTGCAAATGCCGGTCGCTTCTGGAATACTACTGAGATACTGCGAACTGCGCGGCTCTGGTGAATCGCGCCTGGGTGTAAGGCGGGCATTCTTGTACCTGTATCTGGCCATGGTCATCATCGTTGTTGCCTTGGGGGCCTTCTCCCAAGCCTGGGCCCGGCATGTATACGCCGCCTACGCAGACGCGACCGCCGTGAGAGTATCGGGAAGCCAGATGGCGCGGCGCATGCTCGAGGCGCACGCTCTGGGCGATGTGGCCATCGCACGCGTCGGCGGGAAGCTCTCGGATCGCTACGAGCCGAGCTCGCGCACCGTGTGCCTTTCGCGCGCCTCGTACAACGGCAGCGGAATCACAGCGGTGACGGTGTCTTGCCACGAGTGCGGCCATGCGGTGCAGCACCAGCAGGGACGGAGGCTGCTGAGCGTGCGCTCGGCGCTCTATCCCTGCGCTCGCCTGTTCGCCTGCGCCTGGGCGGTCGTGGCCATCGTGGGATTTGCGCTTGCGAACAACGCGATCTGCCTGTGCGGCATCGCGCTTCTCGCCTTGGCCCTCCTCTACCAGCTCATCGTCCTGCCGACCGAGCTCGAGGCATCGGGCATCGCCCTCGAGTACCTCAAGGACCTCGGGAGCCTGGACGCATCCCAGCTCGAGGGATGCGAAGCAGTCTTGCGCGCGGCAGCGTTCACCTACCTGTCCGGCGCGCTGCTCGGCATCGTCGATTTGGCCTTGCGGATAGCGGAGTTCTACATCAACCCATAACGCAAATGCATAAAGCCCCGCAGCTCCGCAGGATCACGCGCTGCGAGCCCCCATGTCCCTCTCCTGTTCCTGCGCCCAGGCAAGCATGCGCTTTGCCGTCTCGTGGCTCACTTTCGAGTCGTCTCCCGCGAGATAGGCGTATACGTTGCCTCGGTTGAGCCCAAGTTCCGAACAGAGGCGGTAACGGGTGGCACCAGCCCTCTCAAGCGAATCGAGTATCTTCGGCCGCATAAGAGAGTTCATCCTGCGGTCCGCGGCAAGCGAATCGCCCTCGGCCTGCCAAGCCTCCAGGACCTTCCTGTAGCGCACGGGGACGTCAGGCGTCTCCTCCAAGAAGCTGCTCGCGTCGCCGTACCCCGCTGCACTTTCAGCAAGCTTTCGATACTCGGGCTCCATGCGCGTCCCCCGCGCGAGCTCCAGCAGATAGGGTACCTTTCCTCTCTCCAGCGCAAGCAAGAAAAGCGGCTCGGAAACCCGGGGCGCGTCGGCGTTCGCTGCCCTGCAAAGGCGGCTCAGGTTCGTCGTCCGCATGCCCGAAAGCTCCGCACAGTATGCCTTCAAGAACCCCTCGAATGTCCTATGCATTGCGCCACCCCCTCTCGTAGCGCTCGAACGAGTCCGCCATCTCACGCCACCGCCGCTCAGACAGAGCCGATGCCGGCGCCTCGTCAGGGTCGTAGACCAAGTGGCGAAGCGTTACCCAGTCAATCCGCGCCAAGAACTCGGGGCTCTTGAGGTCAGAAAGATCATTAGGGCGCAGTGCATAGAGCTTCATGACCGCGAGATCCTCCACACTGGGGCGAAAGTATTGAACAGCCCTTGTATCCAAAGCTATCTCGACGAGTCTATCTTCGAAGCCAAAGGGAATCTCATCGGCATATGCGGACACGCGCGAGTTCACCATGGCATATCTATTCAGAATTTCCTGGATGCGCACGTCGGTTTCGAGAACGTCGATATCGCGTGTTGCCGGTCGCGTAGTGAGACTTGAGAGTACAAGTGCGCTTCCCCCGACAACCACGATACGATAGCGCTCAGAAGGAACGCCAAGCTCTAGCAGAACCTCTTCGTCTATCTGCATCAGTATGCTTTTCAGTAGATTCTTGCCATATGGTTCCATTGAGTTTCTCCATTAGTATTATTAAACTTTAATAATACTAACATATGCTTCATTATTTCACACATCATCTGTAGTTGTTATCTGTGCGTCGGGGCGCTAGAAGACTGGGGCGCACATGCGCATGATCTCGCCGCGGGTGTTCACGAACTCGACGATCTTGATGTTGACGCCGTAGGCCTGCTTCATGTTCTTCTCGGTGATGATGTCCACCGCGCGCCCGAACTTCATCGGGTTGTCCTTCTGCAGCAACAGCACGTTGGAGTTGCACATGAAGGCGTGGTCGGGACTGTGCGTCGTCATCACGACGGCGTAGCCCCGCTCCGCGAGGTGGCGGATCTTGTCGATGACGCGCACGACGTTGCCGTAGTCAAGCGATGCCGTCGGCTCGTCGAGCACGAGAATCTTGGGCTGCTGCGCCAGCGCTCGCGCGATCATCACGAGCTGCAGCTCGCCGCCGGAGATGTCGGTGTAGATATCGTCGCGCAGGTCGTAGATGCCGAGGTCGGCCATCGCGTTGTCCGCGATGTTGTAGTCGTCGATCGTGGGCATGCCCGACGACCCGACCCGGTTGATGCGCCCCATGAGCACGATGTCGCGCACCTTGTAGGGAAACGGCGCGCGGTGGCTCTGCGCCACGTAGGCCATCGTGTCGGCCAGGCGCTTGGCGGACCACTTGGAGATGTCGTCGCCGTCTATCGTGCACGAGCCGGACTTCAGCGGAATCAGCCCCAGAATCGACTTGAACAGCGTCGTCTTGCCGCAGCCGTTGGGGCCGAGCACGCAGCAGACCTCGCCGCTTTCCACGGCGAAGTTGATGTAGCGCTGCACGATGACGTCATCGTAGCCCACGTGCGCATCTTTGACCTCGAGCCTCACCAGCTGCCCCCCACCGATTCTTCCTCGCCCACCGTCTGCGGGTCGTCGCTGCTCGACGAAGAGCTGCTCGAGTCCTCGGAGCTCTCCGAGCCGGAGTCATTGTAGAAGTAGGTCTTGGAGTTCTCCGGCAGCATCCCCGCGCGCTCGAGCGCCTGGCGCGCGTACATCCCGGAGTCCCCGGGGTACAGCCTGTCGCTCAGCCACAGGACCCATTCGGCGTCGTTGAGGCTCTCGAGGCTCGTGAACTGCTGCTGGTACTCGGTCCGCGTGACCATGACGAGCGTGTCGCCGCACATGTCGAGCATCTCGTCCTGATGCGCGTACCCGCTCTCCTCGGCATTGGAGATCGTGTTGGAGTCGGCAAAGATCGCAACGGCGCTCATCTCCTCGTAGCCGTTCCAGGTCTCGTCCCTTTTCGCGCGCAGCTCGTTGAGCTTGCTGAATGAATTGAGGTTGGCGACCTGCTCGATCTTGACCTGGGGGTGCGCCTTCTGATAGGCGGCGATGAGCTGCTCGCTCGCGTCGGTTGCGGCCGGGTTGACGCCGACCGGCATGATCACGTAGATGGTCGCCTTCTTGTCGCTGCCCCGGGCGCTTCGATCGGCATCCCCCACGGTCGTGAACCCGTTGCGCTTCACGATCTTTCGCGCGGCAGGCGAAGATGCCACCCATTTCATGAACGCCCTGTCCGCGCTCGTGATCTTTCCCTTGGCCGTCGTGACCGGCAGGGCCTTGTAGCGGATCTCATCGCAGCGATCCGAGATGTCGCAGGTGACGACGACCTGCTTCTTGTCCTCGTCGTCGAGACTGTCATATTCCGAACCAAACAGGATGCCTGCTACGGAAAGGTCGATGTTCTCGAGGCCGTCGGCAAGCGTTGCGGGGTCTTCCATCTTGGAGGTCTTGGCCGCCATCGCGTTGCTGTGCCCGCAGCCGGAGAGCAGCGCGCACGCAGCAAGCGCAAGCGCCACTGCCACCACGACGGCAACGGCACGCGCCGCGCCCCCACGGGAACCTGTCCTCGCACCGGTCAAAGCTGCTCTCCTCTCCCCTACAGCCTGAAGCTCTTGAAGAAGTACTTGATGTTGCCCAGGTACTTGCGCGCGCCCTTCCAGAAGCTCTTGTACATCGCCACGAGCGGCGCGACGTCCTCTTCCTTTGGCTCGACCTTGCCGTACGTGCAAGACTCGTAGGTGCCCGTGACCACCGGCATCGTGGTCTTGGACTCGCTGGTGATGACCCGCATGCTGTCCTCGGAGGCAACCGCGTACTCCGAGAGCGTGGCGCCTGCCGGCACGGTAAAGCCGAGCCTGCCAAAGCGGTCGAGGAGGAACAGGTACAGATCGCTCACCTGTTGGTCGCGCGGTTTTTGCATGATGCGCTCAAGGCGCTTCTTGCGCCAGATGCGCCTGCCGATGAAGTAGCCGAGAATCGCCAGCAGAAGGATTGCGAGCAGTATGAGCAGGATGTTGAACAGGATGTCGGGCAGATCCCAGGAAAACGGGTTGAACTGGTTGTCATCGCTGTTCTGCTGGTAGGTCGAGGTGGTGCCGCCGCCCTGACTCGACCCCGACTGGCTGCCCGAGGTGTCGTTGCTGTTGGACCGTTGCGATGCGGCAGCGGTCGCGGGGACGCGCTTGGTGGCGTCGTCGGAGACCACCAGGTCGT
Source organism: Coriobacteriales bacterium (assembly GCA_050943615.1). Taxonomy (GTDB): domain Bacteria; phylum Actinomycetota; class Coriobacteriia; order Coriobacteriales; family QAMH01; genus CACZQA01. The sequence goes on along the minus strand of JBMNPN010000026.1, from coordinate 15,365 downwards.
CCGTGGTCCACTTCTCGTCGTCGTCCTGCAGGTTCTTGGACTTCATGCTCACGTCGGGCTCTTGCGAATAGTCGCCCACGCCCCTCTGGTAAACAATCGGCTGCGTGCGCTGCTCGGTGATGAGGTGCAGCTCGAGGGCCTGCGGGTTGAGCGGCGCAATGATGCCGAACCACACGGCCGCCGCGCACCCTGCCGCGATCAGGACCGCACCGAGCGCCGAGGCGAATATCCCGGGAAACGAGACGCTCCTGAGCACCGTGGCCCGATACGCCGACTGCTGGGCGTTGCGGTAGATCACGAGGGCAAGCGAGGAGACCAGCACCACGAGGTAGAGCGCGAACTCGTATTGCTCGTAGAAGAACTGCACGAGCACGCAGGCAAACACCGAGAAGATGAACCAGCAGGCAGCGCCCGGCAACGAGCGCGTCAGCAGAAAGCCGCAGGTCACCGAGACAACGACGCACAGCGCGCCATAGAACCAGTTGGCCTGGCTGCCGCTGAACCAGCCCTGCCCGGTCATCTGCGCGCCCGCATAGACCAGGGCAACGCAGAGCACGGCATAGACCACGCCCACCTTGACGAACAGGTCGCGCCGGTATGCGGCGATGAAGAGCACCGCTGCGAGCACGGCCGCGACGATGAGCGGGATGGGCGAGTACTGCAGCTCGGGCGGGATGAAGTACACGTCGTAAACGGTCTGCGCCACGCCCCACGTGCTGAGCACCACGAGCAGGTACTCCCAGATCCTCGATTTCAAATAGGCCCTGAAGCTCATCCCACGCTCACCTCCGTAGCATCCTCGGTCGACTCCACGGTGTAGGCCACGATCTGGGCCGAGCGCAGCCGCCTCGTAGGCGCCAGAAACGCCTTGCGCTCCTTGCCGGTCAGCGCCTTGGGCACCGCCATGAACAGCAACGGGTTGCGCTTGCGAACCTTTGCCTCAACCATCGAGGTGATGAGCTGCTCGGTCGGGCGCGCAGTGCACACGGCCAGGTTGCCGTTTCCGTGGTTGGAGCCCGCCTCGCGCGCCAGCATCTGAGCCGCATCTTCGTTTTCCGCATCGGGCGTGACCTTGAGCATGTCGACGGCAAGCTCCCGTGCCATTTCCGTGCCCGTGAAGGGGACCTTGACCGCCGTCTTGCTCTTGTCGAAGTAGATGAGCTCGGCGTCCACCCCCAGCTCGTGGGCGTACAGGCACACGGACAGCGCCGACTCGACCAGCCCGTCAAAGACGTGCATGAGCGAATCGACGTCCCACTCGGGCGCGTACGGGTCGATGATCACGGTGAGCCCCGGGTTGCCGTGGGTCTCGTAGATGCGCGTGTACAGCTGTTCGTCTCCCATGCGCGCCGAGAGCTTCCAGTGCACGGTCTTCATGGGGTCGCCCACGTGGTACTCGCGCACGCCGGCGTAGTCCATCGCATCGGTGATGGTGGGCTTGTAGACCTTGGCCGACTCCACGAGGGCGTTGTCGGCGATGTCCACCGACGCGAGGTCGAAGATCCGCGGCCTGACAGAGACCGGGTGCCGCTTCTCGTTGACGATGGTCGCGCTGAAAAGCCCCAGAAGGTCGCTGATGACCATGCGCGAGACGCCCGCGCTGTAGTCGCCGATGTGGACGAAGCGCGCGTCGAAGTGGTACTCGAAGGTCTCGTGCGGCATCAGCATCATGCGCACGGTCTCCTCGCTCTCAAAGCCCCCGAACAGATCGGAGATGTAGATCGTCGGCTCAAAGCGGGTGACGATGAGCGGCGAGGAGTTCTTGAACTTGATCGTGAACGTGACCTCGCTTCCGCGCTCGCACTCGTCCATAAGCGAGCTTTCGTCGATGCTGAGGGCGCGCTTGACCACCTGCAAGTAGGCAAACGAGATGCCGATGATGAAGACGACCGTGATGAGCCCCATGTAGCCGATGGCGTTGTTCACGAAGATGATGGGGAGCGCCGAGAAGAACAGCGCGAGTATCACGAGCAGCACCTTGACGGCGACTTTGCGGTGCCGCTTGACAAAGCGCCAGGGACGTCCGATCCTGCTGCCCTCGCGCTTGCGCTCCTCGCGTTTGCGCGTGCGTCTGACCGCGCGCTCCCCGCTCATCCCGCGTCGACGCGGCCAGACGCCCCGCAGCGTTTCCGATTGTGTTGCAGTTGCCATGAAATCTCACTCCCAAGTCCTGCGCTGCAGCACCATCATCCAGGCGATGAAGGGCATGGTGACAAAGGTGACGAGCGTGCCCACTGGCGTTGAAAGGCCGTTGACGGTGATGCAGGTCGAAAGGTCCGAGCACACGAGCAGGACAAGCGACCCCAAAAAGAAGTTGCCCGTCAGCTGCTTTCCCACCTCGGCGCCGAACATGTAGCGCGTGAGGAAGGGGATGGCAAGCGAGAGCATGGCGACGTTTCCGACCGTGGCCACGGCGGCGACGACCATGATGGAGCCGAGCGCGAGCGCCGCAAAGCGCAGGCGCCGCGGGTTCACGCCCAATAGCCTGGACTCCTCGTCGGGAAAGGACACGAGGTTGAGCTTGAAGCGCATGAGAAAGGTCGGCACGAGCGTGACCGCCGCCGCGATGAGAATCGCGGCATAGGTGTAGCCGCTTTGCACCATGCCGCTTGCGCTCTGCATCATGAAGATGGTGTCGATCTGGTCTTGCTGGAGCATGGACTCGAAGAAGAGGAAGATCGCGTTGAGGAGCTGGGCGAGCACGGTGCCCACGAGCAGCATGTCGAAGACGTTGAAGCGCTTGGCGCCGTTGACGTAGCGGCTCAAGAGGAGCACGGCGGCAAGGCTTGCCACGCCGGACCCGTAGACGACCAGGTAGTACACCGCCGGGTTGTCTGCCATGGTGTTGTAGCCGAGCAAGAAGAAGACGAGGTAGCCCAGGTTCACGCCCTCGGTCGCGCCGAGCGTGGAGGGCGCGGCGAGCGGGTTTCTGAACGAGGTCTGGAAGAGCATGCCGCTCACGGCGAGCATGAAGCCGCAGATGATGTCGAGGACCGTGATGCCAAAGCGGTTGATGATGCCCTCGTAGTAGTCGAGCGAGGTGATCTCGGCGTTGACGCTGCGCAGCGCAAGCTCCGTTCCCTGAGAGGGGTCGAAAAAGGGCACGACGTTTTTCTGGAGGAAGAGCTGGTAGCAGTGCAGGACCTCGCCCGGCGGGTAGAGCCGCGCCCCGGTCTGGGTCATCTCCACGTGGGGCAGCATGAGCGAGAAGAGCGCCACGGCGATGAGGGCAATGCCCGCGATGAGGCAGCGGCGCTTGAAGCGGTGCTGCTCGATGGCCTGCTGGCGTTCGGTCTCGTTGAGGGAGACCGCGCGCTCACCCTGCGCATCGGGCGCCGCAAAGGCATCGGATTCCTGCAGGTCCCTGATGCGCCGCTTGAGCTTGCCGTCTTCGGAGCGCTCCTGCCCGGGCACGGGCGTGGTGCCGACGTCGAGGTAGGCCGTCTCGTCAGCGCGCACCGCGCGGCCGTTGACAAAGATGTAATCGTCCGAACTGGACTTTCTAGAGCCAGTCACCGCGCGTCTCCTTTCGCTGCCGCAGGGCGTAGATCAAAAAGAAGCTCGCGCCGAGGATGGCCGTCCACATGCCATCGCTGTGCATGGGGGCAAAGACAAAGCCCATGCGCGTGATCTTGTGCACGACGAGGATGAACGTGGCGCCCACAAAGCACGATCCGGGGAGCAGGTAGCGTACCTCGGAGCCGATGATCTTGCGCGAGAGATGCGCGGTGATAAAGCCCAGAAAAGCGATGTGCCCGCAGAAGGAGACCGTCCAGCCCACCATGACGGTGCAGACAAAAATCATCGCGTAGCGCATGCGGTTTGTGGAAAGGCCCATGGAGCGCGCTTCCTCGTCTCCAAAGGAGAGCAGCATCAGCCGATGGCGCATGAGCATGATGATGGCGACGCAGATGAGGATCGGTATGCAGGTGACAGCGCAGCTCTGGGGGTCTGCCATGCCGGTGAAGGTCGCGGTCTGCAGCCCCTCGATGGTCATGGCGGCCTCCGTGTCACCCGACATGTTGTAGACATAGCGAACGAACTGCAGCAGCGCGGTCACGCCGACCACGAAGACCTGCCCCACGATGATGAGCGTGATGTTCGAGAGCTTGCCGTGGCCGACGAGCGCCGAGATGCCCACGACGATGCCGACCACGACCAGACAGCCGATCACCCCGCAAATACCCTGACCGTAGGTCATCATGAAGATGTCGAACGGGGATTGCGCGTAATACCATTCCCAGTAGTCGGCCAGGTTAGTCGCCCAGCCTGCATTGTGGTACACGGGCAAGAAGACGGGGGAGAGCTGCAGCCAGAACAGGACGCCCACGGCACCGCCCTCCATGACGCCCAGGGTCTTGGGCGCGGCAAGCGGGTTTCTGAACGCTGACTGGTACACCGAGCCGCAGAGCGCCATCGCGCAGCCCGAGACGGCGACAATCACGAACTCGCAGAGGTACCCCGTCCAAGCATACGATGCCGACCCCGTGCAGACCTGGAGCAGACCGGAGACATTGGCCGTGAACTTGCGGAGGAACTCGGCCCAGGTCAATGGGTTCGTTGCGGACACCTCGGTCGATCCGATGACGGGAACGTAATAGAACAGGTAATCGGGAAAGACGACCATCACGAGCAACACGACCACGCAGATCACCGCGAGCTTGACGACCTTGTTCGCGCGCTTGTCGCGCATCTTGAGGCGGCGGTCGCTTCCTTGGGCGTAGATGTTGCCGCCCTGTTCTAGAGAGATGTTTCCCGGCATCGGCGCAGCATCCTACTCGTCGACCACGAGATCTGAATACGTCCAGGCGCCCTGGGATGCAGGGCAGCGGTACACCGAGGCGTAGAACTGTTGGACGGCCTCTTTCAGGGAACTGCAGGTCTCTCCGTCGATCTTGACCTGGAAGTCGTCCATCGAATAGCTCGGCTCGTATTCACTGTTGCCCAGGTAGTCCTTGGTGCCCTCCGAGTAGACCTGCGAAAGCCAGACCGACTCGAGCACCGACTCCACCGAGCCCTGCGTCCACTTGCACAGCAGTCCCGTTGGATTGACGCGCACGTTGTCCTCGATGCTCATCAGGTCGTCCTGCGGACCGAAGATCGACTCGATGTTCCCTCCCGTGCCACTGGCCGGTTGGATGGCATTGCCGATACTTGTCCACGCCTCATCGCCCGTGTTGGAATCGTACACGCCAAAATCCAGGGCCATGCTCGATTCAGTAGAAGCCGTGTCGTCCACGTTCTTGTTCAGACTCCAGGTGTAGTAGGCACCGCGCTTGGTCTCGCTGCTCTCGATGACGTTCTTCTTTACCGCCTTGCCCGTATACTCGTCGGTCCCCGAGACGATGAGATAGGGGTTGAGCGGCGTGCCAAGCCCCGTGGCACTCGTGTCGAGCGCAAAGTTCTCATTCGAGAAAAAAATGACATGCATAGAGCTGGACATTAATTTGACCATTGTGTAGTAAGTTTGATATCCGTAAGACGTATAGGGCATATCTGAGAACAGACTGTCTGAGGAGTATCCCGAAAACGCCTTCTGCTCACAGGGAACGCCGCTTGCACTAATTTCATTAGGGGATACATCCGTTCCATCTTCCCCATAGTATTGCCAGAGAGGCGAAACCGTTGTCGCGGAGATCTTCCCATATGTGGTAAATGGAGAACTGTTGATAATAGGATTAATCTTGGTTACGCCCGCCGCCTGACCGAAAAGGGTCAGCGGGCTGTTCGCATACGTTGCCTCGCCAAAGAGCAGCCCGCTGCTCAAATCGACGTCGATGCTGTTGCCCGTCGGGTTCGAGTACGTCACGCCCTCGCAGTCGTCGTAATCGGTCGCAAAGGTGCAGTACAGGTTCTTTCTTGAGAAGCCCCCACTCCAGGCGCTGTAGGTCCCAGCTGTTTTCCCGCCTACTTCTTGATACCCGCCAAACGACAGCTTCCCCTCATTGGTCGTGTCGGCGCAGGCCGAGATGATGTTGTCGAAGGTCGTCCGGTACTGCTTTGCCGTTGAGACGCTGTCCTGCGCACATTTCGAGCTGTTCTTGAGCACCTTGCCGATGGCTGTTGCCGCCTCCTCGATGCTCTGCGCGTCTCTGAACGAGACGGGCATCACGGTGATGTTGTATTTGTCGATCTTGGCTGCCTGTGCCTTGCTGAAGTAGGTGCTCGTGTCCACGTCATCTTGGGGCAGAACGATGACACCGTTTTCGCCGCATGCCTCAACGAGCTTGTCGATGTCCTTAATGTAGCGGTAATTCGTGCCGTCTTTTTTCCAGAGCAGGCAGCTGCTCGAAAAACCCGCTTCCAGCTCGTCGCCAAAGACCTTCTTGAACGAGCCCGCCTTTGCCTTGCCCTGGTAGTTGCCATTGTACGTGGCGGTGTCCATGGCGCAGAGCGCACCCTTTCCGCCGATGGCCTGCACGAGTATAGCGGCCTGCCCGATGGCGGCGACCTGATCTGCCTCAGGCGGGTCCTTCACTTCCTCGCCGGGAGTGTAGGTCGATTTCGCGCCGTATCCTCCGGGGGTTGTGGCATTGTCGCCTTCGTCCTCGTTGCCCGTGCCGGCGCCTTTATTGCCAGTGCCGCCATCCCCTTCTTCTGGATTGCCCGTTCTATTCGAATTATCGCCTTTCTTCGACGATCCTCCGCCCTTCTTTGCACCCGCCTTTGAGCTGCCCTTGTTCGATGAGGTGCTGTCGCTGTTGCTCTTGCCGTCCTTGCTTTTCTTGTCCTTGGTCTTATCCGAATCCGTCTTGTTCTTCTTGTCCGTATTGTTCGAGTCCTTCTTTGCCTTGAGCTTCTTTGCCTCGACTGTCTCGTCGACGGCATCGTTTGAATTCGATTCGTAGAGCTTGACCGCATCGGAAGATTCGACCCCATCTCCCTCGAAAAGCGGGTCCGTGTCAAAGATAGTGTGGCGTGTCGCGGCAGCGGAGGTGGGCTCTTTCCCATAGACCTCTATATGCTGCACCCCCGCCTTCTGGGCTGCCGTCTTCATCTTGTCGATTGCGGGCAGCTTGTCCGTCGTCTCCTCGGAATAGGGCGTGTTCACATAAAGAGGATCGTCGTTGGTGAGCGTCGCGTTCTCGTTGTACTGCAGCTCCTTGAGCACATCCGTCGGGCGCGTGCATCCCGTGACAAGAAAGAGCGTGCCGAGCACCAGCAGCACTGAGACAAGGACGAGCCGTCGCCTGTTCCTTCCTTTTGCCCCAGCCATCACGCAGTCACCTTGACCTTCTTGCCGCAGTTCTTCTTGGAGAAGGCCTTCCTATACTTCTTGGCGTACTTCTTGTTGAGCTTCTTCTTTCCGACCTTGACCTTGACGGTCTTGACCTTGGAACCTTTGAGGCTTCCCTTGACGGACTTCTTGGTAAGCTTCCTGGTCTTGACGATGAGCTTTTTTGCCTTGGACTTCTTGAAGGCCTTCTTGGCGATTTTCGTCACCTTGAACGTGATGCCGTCGATCTTTACCGACGGGGGAATCGTGACCTTCTTTGCCGATTTCTTTGCCGCGCCGGTGACCTTGACGGTCCCACCGCTTGCGGCAACGCTCGTCACCTTGTAGGCGATGCCCGCCGCTTTGCCCGACGTCTTGGAGAGTGCAGCTGCAGCCGACGTTGCATAGGCGGTGCCACCGCCCTCACCGTAGGTCTCGCCCCAGGTGACCAGAAAGTGCATCCCCGAGGGCACCTTGAAATGCAGGTTGAAACCCGCCATAAAGGCGGTATATGCCTGAGAGCGCTTGGCAAAACCGCCTTTGGAGTTGTCAGCGACGCTCTTGTCCACGCTGGGCGCCCAGCCCTCTTGCGCTATCAAATCTGCCAGACTTGAGGCATTCGGGTTGCCCGCGCACTTGGCGCAGAATGCGACATAGGCCTCGGAGCCCTGCTTGTTGATGCGCCATAAGGACGTAGATGCATCGTAGAACGGCGCATCGTCTCCGTTATAGGAAAAATACACCGTTATCGATTGCCCTGGTCGCACGGGGTACACATTGCAAGTGGCAGAAGTGGAGCCGATATCGATAAACGAAGACTGTTTCTGCGGAAGCGAATAGGTGAGCGCCTCTGCTGGAGTGCAGACGAAAAGAACCGCCATCATTAGGCACAAGGTGCTGAGCACTGTTGCCACAGCAAAACGCACGTTCACAGTTCGAACCATGATGCTACTCCTCCCATCGCAGCGTGATTACGCCTTTCCCTGGGTACCCTCAACCCGATGCCCAGGGAAAGGCGGTCTTGCGACCAACCCTTTCGGGGGCGCGGAAAAAGTCTGCCGCGCCCCCTTTGGTCGAAAGACGGTTTTGTCCTACTTGATCTTCTTGCTCGTCTTCACCTTGCAGTACGCGCCGTAGTACTTCTTGCCTTTAACGGTCTTGTAGGCACGAACCTTGAACTTGTACCTCTTTCCCTTCTTGAGCTTCTTGATAGTCTTGGAGGCCTTCTTGGAGGTCACAGTCTTCCATTTCTTGCTGCCCTTGACCTTGTATTTGATCTGGTAGCCGGAAGCGCCGGAGACCTTGGCAAACGAGACCTTGGCCTTCTTCTTGCCCGCCTTGATCTTCTTGATCTTCTTGACCTTGCCGACCGTCACCTTGGAGGCCGTCTGCTGACCGCTCACGATCTTCACGAACATGCTGGCTGACGTATACGCATCGGTGCTGTCGGAAAAGACCAGTATGTAGGCAGTTCCCGTGCCCTTGATGGTGACCACACCGTCTGAATCAACAGTTGCCACATCTTGGTCGGTGCTCTGGTACGTCAGCTGCACCCCGTCAACGTTGCTCGTCGCGTCGAGCGCAAAGCTGCCGCCGACGTTCTTCGAATAGCTCGAGGTCCCCGTGATGGACTGGATCTTCTTGGTGCCGGTGATCTTCACGGTAAAGGTTGTCGGCTGGTACTCGTCGGTGCTTGACGCAGTGACCGTGATGGTCGCGGTACCGGCGCCCGTGATGGTGACCGTGCCCTCATCGTCCACCGTCGCGACGTCTTCGTTGTCGCTTGCATAGGTCAGCGTCGCGTCCTCGACGTTAGACTTTGCATCGAGGGTGACGGTGTCGTCGATCTTTGCCGTGTAGCTTTCCGTCCCCGTAATGGTCTGCTCTGCCTTGGACATCAGGGCGAGGTACAAACCGGACTTGAACGTGCTGGTCTCGCTGTCGTACATCGGAACGTCGAGCGTGTACGTGCTCCCGTCCTCGGACAGGGTCAGGTTCTCCGTAAGGTCGGAGTCGAAGGACTCATCCGAGAGGCTGTCGCTGTACACCACAGAATCGATATCGGAGGCGGAGTAGGTAGTGACGTAATGGATATACGGAGCATCGGCATTCGTATCATCGTTCATGTCATCGCTCATGTACGAGAGCAGACCCCAGTTGCCATACGCAACGCACTTCTTCACGCCGCCGCTTGCGGTATCGACCAAAGTGGAAGCAGAGCTATCGTCAACATCCGCAATTGCGGATTGGACGATGGGAGAGGCAGGATTGATATCAAGCTCCTTGAGATTCTCGCACCTCGATTTCAAAGAAGTAGTCTTGCTTTGCCAAGTTGTCAGAGTTGCCATTGAAAGATCCACTTTGGTTATTCCAGTGCACGAACCGTTTTCACTTGAGCTTGTAAACCACTTAGTGTTGAACGTCGTAAGCGAGCTTGGAAATATGACCTCTGTTAGCCCAGGGCTAGCGAATATACCGGTCTTATATGACATCGGCTTTTCGCCTGTCATATTCGTGCAAGCAGAGAGATCGATGGTGGAAAGACTGCTACAGCTATCGAAGACATTTGAATACAGCACTTGAAGCATAGAGTTTTCTGGAAACACAACGCTTGTGAGACTCGTGTCGAGCTTAAATGCACCATCCTTTATTGTGGAAACGCTCGCGGGCACAGAAAAGGACGTAAGGCTTGAGCATTCTAAAAAGGCAAACTTATCTATTGTACTTAGCATGGAATCACTTGCAATAGAGACACTCGAAAGATTGTCGCAATGATTAAATGCGTACTTTCCAATAGATGTGACGCTTGCAGGTATTTCAGCACCTGTAACCCCAGACATGTAATAGAAAGCATTGCTACCTATATTTGTCACGCCCGAGCTCACTTTTACAGTGGTTGAACCGCTCGAAAGACAACTCGCCCACGGCGCAACATTAGTGCTCGGATCATAATCGGGCATTTGCCCAGAGGTGTACTCAGTGGATTCCGGCGTCGTGGCAGCGCTGATGGTCAAGACCTGTGTACTCGAATCGTAAGACCAATCGACGCCGCCTGATGTCCCACTCGCATCCGCAGCATAGGCCTTGGGCACAAGCATCACACTGGCTGCTACAAGGAGAGCGGCAGCAAAGGCGATAAGGAGTAACGGCAGTTTCCTGATTGCCCTACCTGACATCGCCACGTCAGGCTCACCGTCGAAATAGCTTGTATCCCACCAGGTCTTGCCTGAAGCAAGTAACTTTGTATTTCTCAAAACGTTTCTCCTCACCTTTATTGACCAGACAGACGTTCTGTTTCTCAGCCCGCTCCTTTCTATTCTGGAAAACCATGAACACCCTCCCTAGTTCGAGAGAGACGTCACTTGACGGTGACCTTCTTGCCGGCGTTCTTCTTGGTGAAGGCCTTCTTGTACTTCTTCACGTACTTCTTGTCGACCTTGGTCTTGCCGACGTTGACCTTGACGGTCTTGACCTTGGAGCCCTTGAGGCTTCCCTTGACGGACTTCTTGGTGAGCTTCTTGGTCTTGACGACGATGGTCTTGACCTTGGAGCCCTTGAAGGCGCCCTTCTTTATGGTCTTGACGTTCTTGCCGAGGGTGACCTTGGTGGCCTTCTTGCCCTTGAGGGCCTTGGCGGCAACGGCCGTGACCTTGTAGGTCTTGCCCTTGATCTTGACCGTGGAGGGCACGGTGACGGACTTCTTGGAGGCCTTGCACTTGACGTAGGTGACGGTGTTCTTGCTGTTGCTCGTCACCTTGTAGGTGGCCTTGGAAGCGCCCTTGCCAGCCGTGTAGGTTTTCCCGACTTTCCCACCGGCATTGGCTGCAGCTTTTTTGATCTTTGCCAGCGTGCTTTCAGCTTCTGTCAGCGTTGTATAGTTGGTGACAAGCGCCTGTTGCGTCTCAGTGAGTGCATCGTATGCCTCTCGCGCTGCGGTGATGACATCTTCGCTTGCCGCAGTCACTGTGCCTAGCGCCTCAATCTGATCGATGACAGCCTGAGCTGCTGCCTCGTCTTCGGCGGTCTGCTGCTCCTTGAGAGCCTCAACGGTGCTTTCCGCCTCGGATATCGCCTCAAGCGTCCCATAGGGAACGAGCGCCTTTTGGTCATCCGTCAGGGCCTCATAGGCCGCGCGGGCGCTTTCGATGGCATCTACGCTCGCCAACGTGACCGTTCCGAGAGCATCGGCCTGGTCGATGACGTCCTGCACCTCAGAATCGACATCTGCATCTGCTTCGAGCGCATAGTCTGAGCCGTCGTAGCTTACGATGTCGCCTTCCTTATAACTACGCTGACCGTCGTAGAACGTCCCGACAGATGCCTGCCCTTCGGCATCATCAGAAGCTGCAGCGGTTACCTTGAACGTCGTGCCGTCCACCTCGAAAGTGTCGCCAGCTGCTATATCAGTTGAGGCAGCTGTCGCATCTGCATCCCATACGTTCGTTATTTGCGTTTTGAGGTCGAAGCCATCGCTGGACATCAGCGAGTCGTCTTCTCCGAGAAGGTCAACGTAGTAGATTGCCGAGGCGTGCTTGTTGATGAAGTCGACGATGCGCTTGCTGTCCGCCGTCGAGTTCGTGACGAGCAGCGGCCCCTTCGTAAAGCCAGAGAGGTTGTTTGCCGCGGCCGCATACACTGGATCGCGCCCATCGACCACCGTGACGATCTCTGCGGAGCCGCCTTCATCGAGCAGCTGTTCTGCAAGCTCGATGCTCGCCTCGCAGGCGCTCTGCGAGTCCGCGCCCGAAAGACGCTCGGCACCCGAGATGCCGCTGACGGTCTCGTCGGATATGGCATCGCTATCCGCCGCGACAACGATGCTCGAGAAGTCCTTCAGCGCCTCGGCGGTATCATCTTCGACGTTGCCGTTGGCATCGGTAAAGAAGACAGGCGCCTTTAACTGGTAGGCGAGGTTTGCCACAGATTCCGTGTCGAAGCTATCTGTTGGCGAGCACAGAACAGCCGTATCGCCCCAGGTGTTCGAGCCATCATAGTAGTTCTCGTACCCGTATCCGTCCTCTTTCATGAACTTATAAACGGCCAAGGCAAGTGCCGCGGGCGTATCGGCGCAGTCGAATGCGTCGGCATCGAGGCGCACCGGGGTTGGATTACCCTTCGTGTTCGCCACAGAGTCCGCCACGTCTTTAGAAACGCCATCGGTACCCCCGATGACGAAGACGTGCCCCATGCCGGTGATGCCCGCATTGCCGTTGAAACCGCTCGATGCGGAATTGTACGTATCTCCACTTGCATAGGTCACGCGACTTTCCGCCAGACCTGCGAGCGAGGAGGCGATGAGGGAACCCGTCCGGTCATCGGGGTCGACGAGCACGCCGTAGGAGACCTCACGCTCACCGTCTGCCTGATTGTTTGCAAAAACGGCGGCATTATTCGCGATGCTTGTTGCCGTAGAGGAGCTCGAGAACGCGCTCTTGACGGTGGCGGTATGCGGGCTGACGAGGATCCACTGCGTCAAGGTGCCCGAATATCCCGTGCTCTCATTGGGCGTGATGCTCATCTCGAAGGCGCCGCCTTGTGCCATCTCCGAGGAGCTCTCGGAGACCTCTTCACCCGATGTGTTCTTGAAGGAAACCGTGCAATCAGAAATCGGAATCGAAGTGCTCAGATCGGGCAGGAGGACCTCCATATCCTGCAGATTTACCTCACCGTCCACGAACTCGAAGTACGCGTCATCGGAAAAACCGTCTTGGTAGCGCGCCATGACCAAGGCCATATGACGCCCTACCTCATACCAGCGATTGTCCACCCAGTAGTCTTTGACGAAGTGCTTCTCGCGCACGGACGAGGTAAAGGAGCGCATCGAGGTAAGCTCGTTACTCACCGCTACCCCCTCGGAGAGGTCGTCTGCCTTGACGGGATAGGCGTAGAGCGAGTCGGTCAGCCCCTCGTTGTACTCGCTGATCGGCTCCTCAAAACCCCAGACATAGGTGCCCGTTGCGTAGTTCGTGTCGTGAGCTGAGTTGTAGACTTCTGTGGCATCCATGAGCACGTTGTCCTTGATGGAGCTGTCATGCTTGGCATCTGCGCTTTCAGGGATCTCGCCCTGGTACAGGTAATCTGTTGCAAGGGAGCTGTCGTTTGTGGCAATCAGCGACATCGGCGTGTAGGCTTTGAGCTCGACGCGCCCCAGACGCTTGGAGTGCATACGCCAAGAGACGTTCTCGCCATCCTTAGCATTGCGATACGGCGTATCGAGGTCCGCGCAGCCATCGTCTTCTTCTGCGGCGTCCTTCGATGCGTAATAGTCGATGGCAAAATAGTCATTGGAAAGGTCAGCTGCGTCCGACCAGGCCGTGTCGTATGTTTCCGCACGTTTGGTCTTGTACACGACAGTATTACTACCACTTATCCCATCGCCATAAGTTCGAGCTCCACTTCCCAGACCAGCTTCGACAAAGAGGGTTTCAATAGCACTGCTTTGTTGCATGGCTGTCCCCGCATTGGCAACTGCTGGAGGACATATTTCGCGCTCGTCTCCAGAAGAGAGGGTAATACCAACCTTATCGAGACCGTTAATTCCATTTGCCAGCGTGTCAGTTCCATCGGAAAGTTTGAGCGAGACACTGCTCAGTTTGACCCCGGTCAAAACTGGAAGGTCAAAGCTCTTCAGAGAAGTGCAGTCGGCAAAGGCATATTCATAGATATACCCGCAAGTCGGCGAGTATCCGTCCCCAGGGTCGGTAAAGGTGACACTCGAGAGGCTCGCGCAGCCAGAAAAGCAATGGCCTGGAATGCACTCGAGACCAGAGGGCAGCACCACCGATTGAATCGTCGTGTCACCCGTGAAAAGCGCATCTGTATGTTGCTGATACAGCGATGTCACATCATATGTCACGGAGTTGTACTCCACCTCGCCTGGAATCTCCAGACTCGTGCGCGTTCCCCGATCCGAATACTCGAGCACCTTCGCGGTCTTGTTCACCGTGTCGAAGTCATATGTGAGGTCATCGACTTCGGCGTACTCGTGCGTCTGGTTGGTGATGACGATGTCCTGGGAGACGGAGACACCGCTGCCATCCCTTGCCGTCGCCGTGACGGTGACGGTGCCATTGCAGATAGCGGTCACATTGCCCCAGGCATTTATACCCGTTTCGTAAGACGAGTTATTCCCAATCCAGGACATCCCCCTGGGAGAGACCGTCCAAAGAACATCAGAGTTCGTCGCATCGCTGGGAGTCACCGTTACCCCGAGCTGCAGGCTGCCGCCGTCGGAATCGATGGTAAAAGAGCCCGTCGTGGACGTGATCTCCAAGCCGGTTACCGGGACGCTGTCATCGGCATGGGCAAGCTCCACGTGGGGCGCAAAGGCCACCACCAGGCACAGCGCAAGGAAAATCGCACCCACACGGCGCGCCATAGTTCTGATACGTTCAGACAATGATGCTGTGGTGCCCATAAATCCTCCCGTTTGATTTTCAATACCCCAACTATGCCGAACCCCGAATCTCGGGATTTCCTTACATCGATAAAGATGCAATGAAATTGAGGCGGTTTCTAGGGGTAATTATTTTTTTGTTGGAATAATGCGGCTCTGTATCGTTCCGCTCGGAATAGTTCAGAAATATGCCGTTTATCTCGAAATTAGCATAAAAATTGCCCCTTTTTTGGCTGGGATGTGGCGGCAGCCATCCTGTTCGATACGGCATGCCTGAACGCTGAAATCCGCAGGTCAGCTGAGTGCTCATGGAAGGGTTGAACTGCGCGATGCGGGCGGCAGGAAAAGGGTTCCAATGTGTTCGGAAGAGTACGGGTAATTCCATTTTTTGCGCGCCGTGGGCGAGCGTGGGCTGAAAACAATCAGACTATCGCAAGATTCGATAACGACCGATACGGCAGCTTACAGGTGGAACGCATGGCAGGCCGCCTCTCCCCAAAATCAGCTCTGCCCCTTTCAAGCGATACAACTTGCAACGCGAGAACGTGCCAAGAGGCGAGCTAGGGGACCGCAAGATTTCAGGTGGTAGCGAGCGACAGAGGGCTTCTGCGCGAGGTGCATCGAGGGGCGCCAGGTGTCGACCACGTGGCTGGCTTCGGCGCCGACTGCATCGAAGGGGCTTTGGTGGTCGACCACGTAAGGGAGTTCGATGCGCTTTCTGGCCAGTTGCTCGCCCACGTGGCTGGGTTCGAT
>JBMNPN010000025.1:0-28656 GCA_050943615.1 Coriobacteriales bacterium | reverse complement strand
ACATAGCCGACGCTACCAAAATCAATCTTTCAAAAACCACCCCCTCAATCTGACCAAAATCTATCAACTTAGCAGAGTGATTTCAGAACGTCGCAGGTCAAAGCCGTGCACAATTTCAAACCTCAAGAAAAATTTCAATAAGACAAACACCGCGAATCGCTGGTGTCCTATTGCTTACCGCGGGATAGATGCCAGAAAGGACCAACTTGAAAGTGAGAAATGCTGAGAGGGCATATATTGGCGCGTCGTTGACCTGCACGTTCTCTAGACCCATTGGCGAGATTAGATAGAAAAAATCGGAAATTTTGGTCCTTTCCGGACTCGAACCACATTCAGTTTGCTAGCGGGGTGAAAAATCAGGGCCCGATTGTGGTTCCGTGCCAGAAAGGACCAAAATTTTGTCCCGAATACTCTCGGGACAATTATTAGTTGCGTCGTTTACCTGCGGTTTCTCTAGTGCCCTATGCTAAATGTCACCCAATAATTCGCGTTTTTTGGTCCTTTCCGAACTCTATCCCGGTGTCCTCCTGAGTATCCACCCTGCATCACGATATGCAACGTAAAGCAACAGTCCTCCGAAGGTATGGCTTGCCCTCAGGTCACATTCCGCTAGCTATCCTCCAAAGCTTGCCCCTCTCTTCCCAAGATATTGCAAGGTGACAGGCATCGCAAAGTAATAATCTAGTAACGCAGTGGGGATTAACTTGACTTCAAAGTCCCCCACTTATATCTATTACCTCAGATTTTTCGAAACCTTGGCCGCACGGCCAACGAGAAAAGAGAGATGGGAACGATAAGATGACAGCAACAGACGCACTGCTTTCGATTCAGGGTCTGCACGCGGCAGTCGAGGACAAGGAGATCCTGCACGGGGTCGACCTCGATGTCTCGCCCGGCGAGGTCCACGTCCTCATGGGCCCGAACGGCGCCGGCAAGTCCACGCTGGGCCACGTCGCCATGGGCGAGCCCACCTACGAGGTGACCGATGGCAAGATCATCTTCGACGGTCAGGACATCACCGAGCTCAGCCCCGACAAGCGCAGCCGCGCGGGGCTCTTCCTGAGCTTCCAGGCGCCCGTCGAGATCCCGGGCGTGCCGCTCACGAGCTTTCTGCGCGCCATCATCACCGGCCGCGAGGGCATCGACATGAAGCGCAAGGAGTTCCGCAAGCGCATCCGCAAGCTCGCCGACGAGCTCGACATGGACCGTGCCTACCTCGACCGCGAGCTCGGCGTCGGCTTTTCTGGCGGCGAGAAGAAGAAGGTCGAGATGCTGCAGCTGCTCTTGCTGCAGCCGAAACTTGCCATCCTCGACGAGACCGACTCCGGCCTCGACGTCGACGCGCTCTCCGTCGTGAGCCACGGCATGGAGCTCTACCACCGCGATTACGACGGCACGCTGCTCATCATCACCCACAACACGCGCATCCTCGAGCAGCTCGACGTCGACCACGTGCACGTCATGGTCAAGGGCAAGATCGTCGCCGAGGGCGGCCCCGAGATGATCGACGACATCGACGCAAACGGCTTCGAGCAATTCGAGCAGGCCGCGGCGGACGCAGAATAGGCGGGCCGAACCATGACGGAAAAGAAACGCACGCAGGTCGATGACATCGACCGCAGCATGTACGACTTCCACTACGACGAGTCGCAGCAGGAGCACCTCGAGGCCGGTCTCACACCCGAGATCGTCCGCGAGATCTCCGAGAAGAAGGACGAGCCGGACTGGATGCTGGATCTGCGCCTGAAGTCGCTCGACATCTACAACAAGTTCCCCGAGCCCGACTGGGGACCCTCCATCGCGGGCCTCGACATGGACCATATCGTCACCTACGTCAAGCCCAACACCGAGCAGCAGTCCGACTGGGACAGCGTGCCCGACGACATCAAGAACACCTTCGACCGCCTGGGCATCCCGGAGGCCGAACGCTCGTATCTGGCCGGCGTCGGTGCGCAGTACGACTCCGAGCTGGTCTACCACTCCATGCAGGACTCGGCAGCCAAGATGGGCATCGTCTACTCCGGCATCGAGGAGGCACTGCACGACGAGAAGTGGGAGGGCATCATCCACGACCACTTCATGAAGCTCATCACGCCGCATGACCACAAGTTCGCCGCGCTGCACGGCGCGGTCTGGTCGGGCGGCAGCTTCGTCTACGTCCCCAAGGGCACCAAGCTCGACTACCCGCTGCAGAGCTACTTCCGCCTGAACGCCAAGGGCGCAGGTCAGTTCGAGCACACGCTCATCATCGTGGAGGACAACGCGGACCTGCACTTCATCGAGGGCTGCTCGGCACCGAAGTACAACGTCGCCAACCTGCACGCCGGCGCCGTCGAGCTGTACGTGGGCAAGAACGCACACCTGCGCTACTCCACGATCGAGAACTGGTCCAAGAACATGTACAACCTCAACACCAAGCGCGCCATCTGCGACGAGGGCGGCGAGATCGAGTGGGTGTCCGGCTCCTTCGGAAGCCACGTGGGCTATCTCTACCCGATGTCGATTCTGAACGGCCGCAAGGCGCGCGCGAGCTTCAACGGCATCACCTTTGCCGGCGCCGGCCAGAACCTCGACACCGGCTGCAAGGTCGTGCTGAACGCGCCGGAGACGTCGGCGAGCGTCGAGACCAAGTCCATCTCCAAGGACGGCGGCGTGTCGACCTTCCGTTCTTCGGTCGTGGCGACGCCGAAGGCAGAGGACTCCGCCGCGAGCGTATCGTGCCAGTCGCTCATGCTCGATGACCGCAGCCGCTCGGACACCATCCCCGCGATGGACATCCGCTGCAAGAACGTCGACATCGGGCACGAGGCCACCATCGGGCGCATCGGAAACGACAAGATCTTCTACCTGATGAGCCGCGGCATGACCGAAGAAGAGGCCCGCACGATGATCGTCAACGGCTTTGCCGACCCGGTGAGCAAGGAGCTCCCGCTCGAGTACGCCGTCGAGATGAACAACCTGATCAAGCTCGAGATGGAAGGGGCGATTGGCTAATGGAAGCACGCACGATAGAGCGCGCAGGTGCGATGCCGGCCCCGACCTGGCATTTCCTGCACATGAACGACACCGACATCGAGATCGATGCCGGGCTCGAGCCGGCAAGCGACTACGCAGTCGAGCTCGGCGACAAGCTCGGGGACAACGAGAGCGCCTTC
Organism: Coriobacteriales bacterium; assembly: GCA_050943615.1. Taxonomy (GTDB): domain Bacteria; phylum Actinomycetota; class Coriobacteriia; order Coriobacteriales; family QAMH01; genus CACZQA01. Next base: position 25,501 of record JBMNPN010000025.1, on the reverse strand, counting down.
GACGACGCCATGGCAGACGCGCAGAAAGCATGGGACGCCGCGCACCCGGGCTACGAGTACCAGCGCAACTACACCGACGAGCAGGCAGAGAAGCTCGGCGGTACGGCGCTTTCGCAGTATCAGAAGAACCTCGACGAGACCGAGGCGACCGCCCAGCTCGTCAAGATGTTCGAGAACGGCCTGGGGAAGGACGCCACGGAGTTCCTGCGCCAGACGGCCGACAGCACGCAGGTCATCGAGGCGCCGGCGGGAAGCGACACCACGGCCGCCATCCGCCTGAACGGCATCGACGGGCACGCCAACGTCGCCGCCGTCGACCTGGTGGCCGGCGAGGGCAGCACGGTGCAGCTCGTCATCACCGTCGACTCGCCCGATGCGGGAACTGGCCTCACCGGCACGACGCTTCGCGTCTTTGCCGGAAAAGGCGCCCAGGTCGAGGTCATCCGCGTGCAGACGCTCGACGACTCCTGGATGGACCTCGACGACATGGGGCTGTTCCTGGCGGACGGCTCGGCCATCGAGATCGACCAGACCGTGCTCGGCGCCGGCAAGACCTACACCGGCCTGGCTGGCGACCTGCGCGGCGACGGCTCCGATGCGCACGTGGTCACGCGCTACCTGGGCCACGGCGACCAGGAGCTCGACTTCAACTACATCCTGCGCCACCATGGCAAAAAGACGACCTGCAACCTCTACGCCAACGGCGTTCTGGCCGGCAAGAGCGAGAAGACGCTGCGCGGCACGATCGACCTGATCCGCGGGGCCAAGGGCGCCGAGGGCCAGGAGACCGACACGGTGCTGCTCGTGGACGAAGGCGCGCGCAACCGCACCGTCCCGACCATCCTGTGCAACGAGGACGACGTCATGGGCAACCACGGCGCCACCATCGGCCACATCCGCAAAGAGCAGATGTTCTACCTCTCCAGCCGCGGGCTATCCCCCGAGGCAGCCGAGGCCATGTTCGTCTCCGCGCAGCTCGAGGATGCCGCGCTCAACGCCCCTGACGCCGAGACGCGCACCGCGGTCATGCGCCTGGGAGACGAGCTTGTCGACGGCTTCTCAAAGACCATCGACATCGACGAGGACGAAGACGAGGAGGTCGCATGAGCGTCGACATCGTGAACAACCCCTACAAGCAGGATTTCCCCCTGCTTGCCACCCATCCCGAGCTGGCGTTTCTCGACAGCGCTGCCACCGCGCAGCGACCGGCAAGCGTGCTCGACGCCGAACGCCGCTTCTACGAGACGATGAACGCCAATCCGCTGCGCGGCCTCTACGAGCTCTCCATCGAGGCGACCGAGGCCATCGAGAACACGCGCAAGCACATCGCGCGTTTCATCGGCGCCGGCGAGGAGAACTTCCACGACATCATCTTCTCGCGCAACACCAGCGAGGCGCTCAACATGCTCGCCTACTCCTTCGGCGACATGGTCCTCAAAGAGGGCGACGAGGTCTGCATCACCATCATGGAGCACCACAGCAACCTCATCCCCTGGCAGCAGGTCTGCAAGCGCACCGGCGCCAAGCTCGTCTACCTGTACTGCGAAAAGGACGGCACCATCACCGAAGAGGAGATGCAGGCAAAGATCGGCCCGAAGACCAAGATCGTCTCGGCCGGCCACGTCTCCAACGTGCTGGGCGTCATCAACCCGATCAAGCGGCTCGGCGAGCTCGTGCACGCGCAGGGAGGCTACCTCATCGTCGACGGCGCGCAGTCCGTGCCGCACATGCCCGTCGACGTTAAGGACCTCGGCTGCGACTTTTTCGCGTTCTCTGGCCACAAGGTCTTCGGTCCCATGGGCATCGGCGTGCTCTGGGGCAAGCACGAGCTACTCGACGCAATGCCGCCGTTTCTCACGGGCGGAGAGATGATCGAGGAGGTCAGCGAGCAGGACGCCGTCTGGTCGCCCGTCCCCGAGAAGTTCGAGGCCGGCACCCAGGACGCTGCCGGCATCTACGCAACCGATGCCGCGCTCACCTACGTTGAAGAGAAGGGCTTTGCCCCGCTCGAAGAGCGCGAGGCCGCCCTCATGGAATATCTGGCCGAGCAGATGGAGTCGCTCGACTTCATCGAGGTCGTCGGCCCCGAGGACCCCGCCAAGCGCCGTGGTGCGTTCTCCTTCAACGTCAAGGGCGTCCACCCGCACGACGTCTCCGGCATCCTCGCCGGCGAGAACGTCGCGATCCGCGCGGGCCATCACTGCGCGCAGCCGCTGCTCCTGTACCTGGGGATGCACACCTGCTGCCGCGCCTCGGTTGCCTTCTACAATGACAAGGCCGACATCGATGCGCTCATCGAGGGCCTCAAGCTGGTTGGGAGCATGTTCAATGTCAAATAGCACGACGAAAAGCATCTACTCGGCTGCGCTGATGGACCACAACGCGCACCCGGACTACAAGTACGAGCTCGAGGACTACACGCACAGCCATGACGGCATCAACGCCAGCTGCGGCGACGAGCTCACGCTCTACCTCAAGATCGACGATGCGACCGACACCATCGAGGAGGCCTCCTACACCGGCCACGGCTGTGCGATTAGCCAAGCGTCGGCCGACATGATGGCAGGTCTGCTCGAGGGCGAGAGCATCGAGGAGGCAAAGCGCCTCTCGGGGCTGTTCATCGGGATGATTCAGGGAAACGAGCTTTCCGAGGAGGACAAGGAAGACCTCGACGAAGCTGCCGAGCTGCAGTCGATCAGCCGCATGCCCGCGCGTGTCAAGTGCGCCGAGCTCGCCTGGAGGACGCTGAACGGCATCCTCGCCGAGCGCGACAAGGATAAGGCCGCAGGCTAGGTCCGCAAGCAATAGATCCTATCGAGCACTGGAGAGGGCCGCAGGGCGGATTGCCCTGCGGCCCTCTCTTTGGTTTGGGGATAGAGGGCGGTTCGGACCGCCCCACGGGTGCGAAACGCCAGCAGGGCGGATATCGGCACCGCCTTGACCTGCTGCTTTTATAGCGCCGTCGGGGAGGTGCCACCGGAAAATCCGGGCGAAGCGGTCAAAACCGGACTCGAACCGCATCCGCAAGCCAGGCGGGACCCAAATTGCCCGCCGGATTGCGGATAGAGGTCGGTTCGGACCGCTCGGAGCCGTTTTTCGGGGCGCACTCAAGTATCCACTGCCCCAGTGACCTGCGGGTTCTCTACGGGCGGTGAGGGAATGGCACCCATATTTTCCGAGTTCGCGGTCAAAACCGGCTTCTATCCCCGCACGCTACTGGAGCCGCAGGTATATCGGCGTCGCATGCCTGTAGACGGCGAAAAAACGCGGCGGGCCCATGGCTCGCCGCGCCCAGTCCTACTTCTCGTTGACGCTCACGAGGCTGAAGAACTCGGCATCGGTGACGTTGGCAATGACCTCGCGCGGCTTGAAGCCAGCAAGCTCCAGCAAAAAGCCCAAGCCCACGAGCTCGGCTCCCGTCTGCGCGACGAGCTTGACCATCGCCTCGGCCGTACCGCCCGTGGCGATGAGGTCATCGACGACGAGCACGACGTCCTTGGGACCAATGGCATCACGATGAATCTCGAGGGCGTCGGTACCGTACTCGAGGTCATAGCTCTGGCGGTAGGTCTCACGCGGGAGCTTGCCGGGCTTGCGCGCCGGCACGAAGCCCGCACCCAGCCGGTAGGCAACGGGGGCACCGACCATGAAACCGCGTGCCTCGGCACCGATGACCTTGGTCACGCCGCGCCCCTTGAAGTGCTCGGCGATGCCATCGATGACCGCCTCGAAGCCTTCCGGGTCGGAGAGCAGCGGGGTGATGTCGCGAAACAGCACGCCCGGCTCAGGATAATCGGGAATTTTGGCGATCAGCTTATCGTAATCAAACGGGTTCACGAGCACTCCTTATTATTCTCAAAACGGCCACAGTGCAGTGTAGCCGTTTTACGATAAGTCGTAGTCCTTCGACGAGACTTTTGGATACTTCTTGGTGTTCCAGTTCATGCCGGTAATGTTCTTATAGCTTTTTGAGCCAAGCATAAACGTCGCATAGAAACCTGAAGTGTCGTCGCACTGAACGTCGACGATGTACCATTTCCCCTTGAGCTTGACGATGTTCCACTCATGGTTGGGAACACTCGAATGTTTGTTTGCCCTCATGACCTTGCATGGAACACCTGCTTCTTTGCACAGCGCTTTCATACCCTCTGCATACCCAAAGCACGATGCCTTTTTCTTGACAAGACATCCGTATGCCGAATAGAAGTAGTTCCCCTTCTGAGAATACGAGCACACGTAGCAAATCCAGTCATGCAAGAGCGTGATGCGCCTCGACTTGGGCAATGCACGTACCTGGTACTTGTTGATGACGTTTGCAGAAGTATTTGCAAGACGCGAGAGCTTCTTGGTCGAGAGATATCCTCCAAAGGCCGCGGGGCTCTTGTAGTTTCCGCGCACCTTGTATTTTGAGATTGCCCGGCTGTACTTGCTCGCCTCGCTCCCTTTGCAAGCCCTCAATTTATACAGATACGTCTTCTTTCTCGACAGCTTCTTGTCCTGGTAGCCGCGCGCAGACGCTGGGAGAGTCCTGATGCGCTTGAACGCTCCACCACCGGTCTTGCGATAAAGCTTATACGCCGTCGCATTGGAGACGCCGTTCCACTTGAGCTTGATTGAATTCACCTTGGCAGACGAGCACCACATCTTTGGCGTGACCCCAGAGAGTTCATCCGCGGCGCTTGCGTCCTGCTGGACGCCTTGGCTCTCGTCTGCCTCGTTCTGCGTTTCTCCCAATGCCAGACAGGGCGCAGTCGCAACAAGACCTACCATCAAAGCACAGGCAAGTACAAGCTTCGAAACATCTTTCATGCCGTCTCCCCCCATGCGTGATCGATACACGCGATTTGCGAACCAGCTTTCTCATGCGCTCCGCTCGGCAGCATCGACCACGTGCGAGACCAGCACGCTCGTCGTGACCGAGCCGACTCCCTTGGGAACCGGCGTGATGGCAGCGACGGCAGGCTCCACCTCGTCGAAGTCCACATCGCCGTAGAGGCGCTGGTCTGCGTCGCTCCAGTTGATGCCGACGTCGATGACGACCTGCCCGGCCTTCACGTAGGACGCGCCGATCATGCGCTCGCGCCCCATGGCGGCGATCACGATGTCGGCCCCTTTCGTGACCTGCGGCAAATCGACCGTGTGCGAATGGCAGATGGTGACGGTGGCATTGCGCCCCAGCAAGAGCATCGCAAGCGGCTTTCCCACCACGAGCGAACGCCCGATCACGGCCACGCGCTTGCCCTCGAGCTCGACGCCGTAGTGGTCGAGAATCTCGATGCAAGCCTGCGGCGTACAGGGCGCAAACGCCGCGCAATCGCCGATCATGACGCGCGCAAGCGAGGCGTCGCTCACCACGTCGACGTCCTTTTCGAACGCGACGGCATTGCGGATGGCCGTGGCATCGAGTCCCTTGGGAAGCGGCTGCAGCAAGAGGATGCCGTGTACGCTCGCGTCCCCGTTCAGCTGCTCGATACGGGCGAGCACCTCGTCTTGCGCCGCGTCCGCGGGCAGCACCTCGTGGCGCACACCCAGCCCGACCTTCTCGCAGCGCTTCGTGGCGCCGCGCTCGTAGCTCATCTGGCTCGAGTCCTCGCCCACGCGCATGATGGCAAGCGTCGGCTCGACGCCCTGGTGCTTCAGGTCGGCCACGCGCGCGGAGGTCTTTGCATCGAGCGCGTCGGCAACCGGCGCGCCATAGAGAATCTCTGCCATGGCCTACTCCTCCAGCTCGCAGCGCACGAAATCGAAGATCTCCTTCGCGCAGCGGGAATACTGCGGTACTACATCGTCGACATGGCGCTGCGTCGAGTTGACGAAGTCGGCGTCCTTGCAGGCGGCGATGTTGATGTAGACGTTCAGGCTCGCGCCGTCGATGGCGGAGCGGGCAAACGCTGCGGCGACCCCGACATCGGAGACGACGAGGCTCGAGCAGATGTGCACGAGCCGGGCGAGCAGGTCGATGGCATCGGCGAGCTCGTCGATAATCTGCAGGGGCGGGTCGCAGGCGCCTTTCAGGGCAGCATCCATGCGCTCGCGATAGTCGGGCTCGTCGGGCGAGAGCGAGTAGGCGTGGGCAAGCGGTTTGAAGGCGCGCGCGTCCTCATCCACCAGCTCGAGCAGGCGCGTGCGGTGCTGACCGAGCTTTTCGCGAATCTCGGTGAGCTCGCTTTCCTTTTCCGCGTATTTCTTCTTGCCGATGGTGAGGTTGCAGGCCATCTCCCCCAGCGCACAGGCATGGGCACCGACGGCAGCACTTGCACCTCCCCCACCGGGCGTTGAGGACTTCGAGGCGAGCGCCTCGACGAAATCGACGTAGTTCAGGTTCTGGTCCATGGCAAGTACCCCGCATCGCATCGTCGGATTTTCCTTCTTGATGCGATGGTACCGCGCATGTGCGCAATATCCGAGGAGAATCGAGGCCTCCTTTGCTGCATCGTTCGATTTTCTCGCGTCAGCGTGATAGAAGAGTACGCGGAGTCACCCGCATTTCAGTTCCGCAGCAGCTTTTCTGCCTCGCGCCATTTGGGAAGGTACTCGTCGAGCAGCGCCTTGAAGCGCGGCCCATGATTGGGAACGAGCATATGGCACAGCTCGTGCACGACGACGTACTCCAGGCAGCGCGGCGGGTAGAGCGCAAGGCGCGTGTTGATGCAGACGCGCCCCGTCGTCGGCTGACACGATCCCCAGCGGCTCTTCATGTTGCGAAACGCGAGCTTCTTCGCACGCACGCCGAGCACCGGCTCCCACTTCTTCAGCAGGAGCGGAACCGCCGCCGTAACGAGCACGCGCCACTCCTCTTGTTCCTGCTCGGATGCCGTTTCCGCCTGCGCGCGGGGCGTGCCCGCAAGGCGTTTTCGCTGCTCTTGGATCCAGTCCGCACGCGCCTCGAGCAGCGAGGTGAGCTCCGAGGTCGGAACTCCGTAGGGGCACGAGATGCTCACCGAGCCATCCGGGTGCACGTGTAGGCGCACGTTTTTCATGTTCTTGCGCCGGGTCACGGTGACCTCGAACCCCGCAGCCTCGATTCTCGATGCCGCTCTTGCCATGCACTACCCTTCCTCTTGCGCACCTCACAGTCAGCAAACGCGCGCTCCACGGTAGCCAAAGCGGCGTGCATTCGCAATGGCGGAACGTAGGTTCCATCGCGCAATCCGGCGAAATGAGGTGACAGTTTGGCACATATCTTTCAAGTGAAAGCGCCGCACAGAGTAGAGTTGACTTTACCTTGTACGCCGCCAAACGGGCGGGCAGATGCGCGCGAAGGCCGGGGAGGCAATAGGAGTGAAGACACTCGGATACTACAATGGCACCATCGGCGAGCTCGACGAGCTCTCCATTCCCATGAACGACCGCGTGCACTGGTTTGGCGACGGCGTCTACGATGCTGGCCCCTGCCGCCACTACCACATCTTCGCCCTCGACGAGCACGTGGAGCGCTTCTTCAACAGCGCCGCCCTCATGGACATCAAGATGCCCGTCACAAAAAACGAGCTGAAGGACCTGCTGGGCGAGCTTGTGAAAAGACTCGATGTGGGCGAGCTCTTCGTCTACTACCAGGTTACCCGAGGCGTCTACGACATCCGCAGCCACAGCTACGACGAGACCGCGCCCGGAAACCTCTGGATCACGCTCACGCCGGCAACTATCAGCGATGGCAAGACACCCATCAAGCTTGTCACGGAAGAGGACCGTCGCTTTTTGTTCTGCAACGTCAAGACGCTGAACCTGCTGCCCTCCGTGCTGGCAGCTCAGCATGCCAAGCGCGCGGGCGCGCAGGAGACCGTCTTTTTCCGCCGCACGCCGCTTGGAAAGCGCGTCACCGAGTGCGCGCACAGCAACTGCCACATCATCAAAGACGGGACGCTTTTCACAGCGCCCGCAGACGAGCTGATCTTGCCCGGCATCGCACGCGCGCACTTGATCCGCATGGCAAAGAAACTCGGCTACCCAGTGAGCGAGACGCCCTATTACCTCGAAGACCTCATGTCCGCGCAGGAGGTGCTCGTGACCAGCTCGAGCAACCTCTGCCTGTTCGCAGACGAAGTCGACGAATCTCCTGTTGGCGGTGGCGCACCCGATATGCTCGAGGACCTGCGCAGCCACCTGATCGCCGAGTTCCTCGAGGCAACAGAATAGTACTGGCATACTTGCGCCTAAGGCGTAAAATTTCCCGCAACGCACTTGTGTCCGAAACTTAGACAGGAAAAGCCCCATGGACAAGCTCGAGAACAACGTCTTCAACACCGCGCTCATCTTCGAGGGCGGCGGGATGCGCGCAAGCTACACCAGCGCCGTCGCCAACGTGCTGCTCGAAAACGACATCTACTTCGACAACGTCTACGGACTTTCCGCCGGCTCGAGCAACGCCGTGAACTACGTCTCGCGCGACAAGGAGCGCACCAAGCGCTCGTTCGTCGATTTCGTCACCGACCCGGAGTTCGGCGGGCTTTCCACCTGGCTTGAGGGCAAGGGGTACTTTTCGGCGGAGTACATCTACGAGAAGAGCGGGCTTCCCGGCGGCAGGCTCGAGTTCGACTTCGACACCTTCCGCGCCAACCCCGCCAAGGTCACCATCGAGACCTTCGACCGCGATACCGGCGAATCGGTCTTCATCACGAAAGACCAGCTCAACGACCCCTCCATGCTCATGCGCTACGTTCGCGCGAGCTCGACGCTGCCCTTCTTCATGCCCTCTCCCGAGATTGCCGGGCATCACTTCTACGATGGCGGACTGGGCGTGGGCGCGGGGCTGATGCTGCCACGGGCCGAACGTGACGGCTTCACGCGCTTCCTCATCGTCCGGACTCGCCCGCGCGGCTACCGCAAGCAGGCGCCCGACAAGGCGCTCGACCGGCTGCTGCGCGTGCACTATCACCGCTACGGCAAGCTGGTGGAGGCACTCGAGGACCGCTGGAAGCGCTACAACCTCATCGCCGATGAGATTGACCGGCTCGAGCAAAGCGGACACGCCTACGTCTTTTACGCCGACAAGATGGGCGTGGAAAGTGGCGAGACAGACCTCAAGAAGCTCGAGGCGAACTACCGGGCAGGCTACATGCAGGCCTGCGACGAGCTTCCCGCCATCGTGCGCTTCCTCGAGCGCGGCTAGCGTCTGATTGATTTATCGGATTCCCCGGCGCTGACCTTACAGCGTGCCGGCGGCGCGGGCGGCCTCGACTTCGTCGAGGGCCTCCTGCGGAGAGTACTCGCAAGTGCCGTCGCCCATCTTCACGATCTCGATGGGGTCGTCTTCTTGCACCATGCCGCCGTGCAGCACGACGCCGAAGATGCCCTCGCGCGGAAAGATGCAGTCACCGGCCGCGTAGTAGATGGCGCAGCGCGTGTGACAGACCTTGCCGATCTGGCTGATCTCCACGAGCACGTCATCGCCGATCTTGAGCTGCGTGCCGAGCGGCAGGGAGAGCAGGTCGAGGTTCTCTGTGGTGAAGTTCTCCCCGAACGAGCCCTCGGCGACGTTGAGACCCTGCTCTTCGGCCTTGTCGATGGACTCGGACGCAAGGAACGAGACCTGGCGGTGCCAGTGCCCGGCGTGGGCATCGTTCTTGAAGCCGTACTGTTCCACGACCTCTTCGGGGCCGTCGACGGGCGTCTTCTGCGTGCCCTTTTTCTTGGAGATGTTGACGGATGTGACGCGCGGTGTCTTATCGGACATCTGAATGCCTCGCTTTCTCGTAGGTAGCCATGGCCTCTCAGTTACCTGCCGAGGCATATCGGATTGCTGCCATTATCTTACCTTGCGCAGAAATTGCAAGCGGGGCGCAGGCGGTTACGGAGTTGTCACCCACTAGCTGCCCGAGAGCAGCGTGAGCAGGTCGGCGGCGTTCATCGTGGGCACGGGGGACTTTGCCGCGAGCTTCACATCGCTTGTGACCAGGTAGGAGACCTCGGCACGCTGAGCTGTCGCTAGCAGCAGGTCATCTTCGAAATCGCGGTGGATGCGGTGCAGCGAGCGTGCCGACTCCACATCGACGAGCCCGACCGAGAGCACGGAGGCAAGCTCGACGAGGTACTCAACGCAGCCCCACGCGAACTCCTCAGCTGCGGTTGTCGCATCCTCGGAAAGCCGCCTCCCCTTTCCGCGCGCCGTGCGCTTGAGGGCGCGCGTCTGAAGGTAGTAGAAGTCCTTGAGGGAAAGGGGCGTGACCAGGAGCGGAAGATAGCATCACATTTGCTAGCTATATAGCTGATTATTTCTCATGAGCAACCGTCTCTACGCACCTGGACGGCGATACGTCGTCGCACGGCCCCTCCCCTGCCGCTCGATAAGACACCGTCGCTCCAACCCGTCGAGCAGGCGGATTACCTTGTCCTTGCTGAACCCGGTGCGCTCCTGGATCTGCACGCGCGTCATGGCGCTGCTAGCCGATAGAGCCTGAAACACCGTCAGCTCGTCTCCCTCGGGAAGCTCGAGCGACCCGATGACCGGTAGCACGACCGTGACCGACGCATCGCGTACGAGAAACTGAGGCTGCTCGACATTGCCGCGGTACGCCTCCTTGATGCGCATGGTCCCCGTGCCGAATTTCTCGATGAGCTTCAGGCGGAAGAACACGTTCGCGAGAATCGGGTTGCGCAGCACCGAGACCATGCCGTCGACGAACTCGTCACGCGTGATCCCCGCAGGAAGCGTCCCCGGCGAAGTCACCTCGATTCGGTCGGGGTACATGCCGATCGTGATATTTGCGGGAACGTCCCATTCCCTGTGGACCAGCGCATTGGCGAGCGTCTCGCGAAAGGCTTCAGTCGGGACGAGCTCCACGCGCTTTCTCCGAACACCTTCGACCCGCTCGACGCAGTAGTAGGTTTCGTACATGGCAAGCACACGTTCGAACTGCAGCAGCGCCGACACGCCGACGTGCGTCTGCCGCTCGAGGATATCGCTGACCGTGTCGCCAAAGCGGATGATGTCGCAGCCTCCAAACGAATTGTCATCTGCGAGCAGAGCGGCTGCGTTGGAGTACGTGCCGTCTCGGTTCACCAGACCGAGCGTCCGCATGACGTCTTGTCCAACCGCATCAAGACCAAGCTCGTCTTTCAAGCGGCGGCCCAGCTCAGAAAAGGAGAGGTCCTTGTCCGAAGCGGGTGCCTCATCGAATGTCATGTTCGAGCCTGCGAGCACGAGCCGTTTGAGCTCGAGGCGGTCGACCTGTACCGTTGCCGTATCGTTGCGACGGAAGGCTTTCCCCTGGTACAGGTACGGTTTGCCGATTCCCTCGTACACGGTGAGGGTCACGGTGCGCGTTTTCTCGTCCGCATCCAGCGAAAAATGGGGCACAGGGTCGAGAGCGTCGTTGACGGCGTTTTCGATTGAAAGCGCAATATCTGCCAAATCCCCCTCAAGCCCGATGGGATTCCCCTTGTCATCGACCCCGAAGACGATCTTTCCGCCTTCGTAATTCGCATAGGCGCTGACCGTCTTCAAATAGGTTCGCGTCGGTTTTCCCTTGAATTCGAGTCGCGCGGACTCCTTACGTGCCATGAGGTCCCCTCTCTTGCACGGCAGATTCTTCTGCAACGATTATATGTTCCGTTGTATTCGATTTGCAACGCAAATTTTTTCGTTGTATTTCTCATGCAACGTAAACAAGTTTCGTTGCACGTCTCTTTGCGTAACGTGTCTCTGACAGGCGCGTGACAGTGTCGGGTGCAAGGGGTAGCGTTGTTTTTCGTGTCTCGTTGATTTTTTTCTCTTTGCACGGGAGGGACCCTCATGGCGGCAGACAAGCAGTCGCTCACGCGCCGGACGCTGCACTACTACTGGCTCGTGACGAAAAAGCACCTCGGCTTCTTCATTGCGCTGATGTTCTCGGACATCGCCTTCGTCGCGCTGCTCACCTACGGCAATCCCCTCATCATGAGCCTCATCGTGGACCGCGTGAGCGCAAGTCCCGTCGCCGCCGACCAGGTCTTCAACGTCTTCGGGCCCTACATCATCGCCCTGATCTTGGTCAACCTCTTCGGGCAGGCGGCAAGCAAGCTCCAAGATTACACGCTCTACAAACTGGAGATCGCCGTCAACTACGACCTTGCGCAGATGTGCTTCGATGCGCTCGCTAACCAGTCGATGACCTTCCACTCCAACCGCTTCGGCGGCACGCTCGTGAGCCAGACGACCAAATTCATAAATGCATATTCCCAGGTCATCGAGAACATCAACTATCCGTTCATGCCCGTTGCCTGCTCGATCGTCTTCACCGTCGGCATCCTCGCTCCGCGCGTGCCCGTCTACGTCGCCATCCTCATGGTGCTGCTCGCCATCTACGCGTGCGTCTCGTACGTGATGTACAAGCGCATCCTGCACCTCAACGAAGAAGCGGCCGGCGCGCAAAACCAGCTCTCAGGCGAGCTTTCCGATGCGGTCACCAACATCCTCGCCGTCAAGACCTCGGGGCGCGAAGATTACGAAAAGGAGCTCTTCGACAAGGCCAACCGCGAGGTCGTGGAGCGCGACTCCAAGCGCATGTTCTCCTCGCTCACCCGCGGCATCATCACCGCCTGCATCGCGCTCGTCATCATGAGCGTGGTGGCCGTCTTCATCTCCGGCGGCAACGCCTGGTTCGGCATCTCGCCGGGCACGCTGGTCATCATGTTCACCTACACCTACACGATCACCAACCAGTTCAACTTCATCAACCTCGGTCTGCAGCGCTTCAACCGCGCCTTCGGCGATGCCTCCGGCATGACGCAGGTGCTCGACGAGCCGCGCCTGGTCGACGACGTACCGGGCGCCCCCGAGCTGAAGGTGACGGAAGGCCGCATCGATTTCGAGCATCTCAACTTCTGGTATTCGGACGGCGGCACGAAAACGCAGGTCTTCGATGACTTCAACCTGCACATTCCCGCGGGTCAGCGCGTCGGGCTCGTCGGACGCAGCGGAGCCGGCAAGACGACGATCACCAAGCTCCTTTTGCGCCTGTCAGATATCCAGGAGGGAAAGATCTTGGTCGACGGCCAGAACGTGGCCGAGACGACCCAACAGAGTCTGCGCCGCAGCATCGCCTACGTGCCGCAGGAGCCGCTGCTCTTCCACCGCACGATTGCGGAGAACATCGCCTATGGGCGACCCGGCGCCACGCCAAAGCAGATCCGCGAGGCGGCGCGCGAGGCGAACGCGCTCGAATTCATCGAGCAGCTGCCGCAGGGCTTCGAGACGATTACCGGCGAGCGCGGCATCAAGCTCTCCGGCGGGCAGCGCCAGCGCATCGCCATTGCCCGCGCGCTTTTGGCCGACTGCCCCATCCTCGTGCTCGACGAGGCCACGAGCGCGCTCGACTCCGAAAGCGAGAAACTCGTGCAGGATGCGCTCGCAAAGCTGATGGCGGGACGCACCTCAATTGTCGTGGCACACCGCCTCTCGACGGTGGCGAGCCTCGACAGGATCGTCGTGCTCGAGCACGGCAAGATCGTGGAGGACGGCACGCACGACGAGCTCATCGATGCCGGCGGCGAGTACGCGCACCTCTGGGCCCGCCAGACTGGTGGGTGCCTGCGGGAGTAATTGCGGCCGCTGGAGCACGAGGGGTCGCTGGTGCTTCGGGAAAGCGGACATTTGCAGCTGATTTCGCGAATTTTCGCCCGATTTTTGCTGCAAATGTCCGTTATTCCCGAAGCGCTAAGGAGTCGCGAGTCGTTAGAGCGCGCAGGTGTCCTGCCGCTCGCAACATCTCACCTGCAAGTCCCCAGTTGTCGCGTCATTCCCGACCCAGACGGCCCCCTAGCGCAGCTTGCCCTTCAGGCCGAAGATGGCGATGAGCAGGCCGACCAAAAACACCGGCGTGACGACGCAGAGGCCGGCCATGTTGTAACCGATTGCCGCGATGACGTTGCCCATGAACATCGAGCCGAGGAACATGCCGCAGCTCTGCATGCAGGCAAGCGTTGCAGTCGCGCCGGAGACGAGATGCGACGGAACGGTCTCGGTGCAAGACGCCCACAGCATCGAGGAGACGCCGCCTCCGACAAAGCCGTTCAGAACGATTACGATCACGTACAGCCAGAGGTTGGTGACCGTGAAGACACCGAGTCCGAAGAGCACCGCGCAGACCATGCAGAAAATCAGAATCTTGCGGCGTGATCCGATCTTGTCGGAAATCGCACCGGCAATAGGCGCAAAACACGCTCCCCAAATTGCACCCGCGCTGACCAACGCAGAGCCGACGATAAGCGGCGCGTTGAGGTGAGACGTCACATACGAGGTCATGAAACCCTGGGAGGCGATGAAGGCGCCCTCTTCAAGAAAGAACAGAGTACCGAGAATCCAGACGACCTTGTTGGAGAAGAGTTCCTTGTAGGAAAACTTCACCTCGCCTTTCTTCTCCGCCTCGTCAATATACGGATCGGACGGTTCGCGATAGACCGCCAAAAACAAGATGAGCACCGCGATATCGAAGGCAAAGAAGAACCACCAGACGTTGACATAGCTGCCCGTGTTCTCGGCGATGATGGTATCGAGCGTCGGGGTGATGGCATTTGCCACGGCAACCCACATGGCCCAGATACCAAGTGGGAGTCCTCGTTTCTCATCGGGGAACCAGGGAGTGATGGCCGCCACGCCGATGACGCCCATGAGGCCGAAGCCCGCTCCCTCGATGATACGCGAGACCATGAGCATGGTGACGTTCATGGAAAACGCGCCCATGAAGTTGCCGACAATGCCGCAAAGCAGGGCAATGGTAACCGACCAGCGAATGCCCAGTTTTCGGATGAACGATGCTGCGGGAAACGCGATGATCGCACCCAGAACGTAGAACACGCCGTTGACCCATCCGAGCACGTCTTCGCCAAAGCCGAGGTTTTGCATGACAAGTGGCGCCAGCCACATCGTCTTGCCCATGTTCGCGGGCATGCAGAACCCCGATAGGAACACCACGAGGACAATCGCCCAGGCGCGCCCCATGTTTCCCTTCTTCTGTACTGCCGTAGATTCTGTCATGAGAAAAGTCCTCCTTGTTGACCGATTCTCACTGAGACACCGCCGGTCCTCGACAGCACGAACGCCCTCTCGTCGTCAGGGCGCCCCAGCGCCCAAAGCTCCATGCAATCTCTCGGCTGCACCTCGTTTGCAATGCAAATGCTAGGGGTGGGCATGAGAGGCTCACAGACCCGTCGCGGGGGCATTATGGGGGTGAGATGGGTGATATAGGGCATCACCCGATAATTACCCGTAACACAACTGAGCCCCAGCAGCATGCTGCCGGGGCCTGCACCGTCGCAAAAAAGAGGGGTTAGGAAATCAAGGTTGAAGCTCGTCAGAGGCGGGGGTGGCATCATAGGCCTCGGCCCTCGTGTGAACCCCCAGCTTGGCATAGATGTTCTTGAGATGGGACTTGATGGTGTTCTGCGAGACGGAGAAGTGCTCGGCGATCTCCCGGCGCGACATGCCGGCATTGAGATAGTGCAGTACCTCGCGCTCGCGCTCCGTCAGGGAGTAATAGCCGTGCGTGGCATCGCTTCCGTGCGAGAGCACCTTTTCGACCCTGGCCTTCTCGCCCATCTGGGCAAGCGCGCGTTTGGCAAAGCTCTTCAGGGCAAGCGACGTCTTGCGCGAGGTTGCCATCTTGAGGAGCAGGTCGCGTGTCGGCGGCAGGCCCTTGACGAAGACGTTGAAGAAGCCAGCCCGCATGGAGAGCTCCACGGCTCGACCCAGATCGTCCATGGCACGGTCCTCGTTTCCGCGCTCATGCTGCACACAGGCGATGAACAGGGCTATCTCGGCTAGAAAATGCTGGCTTGAAATGGCAGCTGCCTTCTCGCGCGCATGCTCTAACAGCTCGAGGCATTCGTCGACCTGCCCACGGAAATGCAAGATGGCGGCTTTTGCCTGCAGACAGGGAATCGCCCTGAGAACATCGGGATTGCCCGCAAAGCTATCGAGCGCCGCCTCGCAGGAATTGATCGCCGTCGTCTCCCCCAGGCGCACCGCAAGCACCGCCTGCGTCGCGAACGCCTCGATATCGAGGTGCCGTGGCACCGTCTTTCCGGCGATGTTTCTCACGACCTCGCTCACCGTCTCGAACGCCTGGACGTACTTGCCCTGCGCCTGCAGAAGACGGCATTTGCAGACCCCGACATCAACGTACATGTCGACGTTGGACTCGAGCGAGACACGACCGCTGGCGCGTCTCACCAGCGGCTCGGCCTCGGATAGCTCGTTTCGCGCGATGTACACGTAGGCGAGTATTGCGTTGAATTCCCCGAAAAGCGCCGAGTTCTCGCTGCATTCCGAAAGTGCCCGCCGTGCAATCGACAGGGCGTCGTCGAGATTGCCGAGGTCTATCTGCTGTCGTGCCAGCAAGTACCAGTCGAACAGCCGGTAGAACGGGCTCTCCTCGCGTTCGGACAGAGCAAGGGCCCGCTCGTAGAGCTGCCGTGACTCCTCGAGCTTGCCGAGGCGCTCCTGGTCTTCTGCCTGCATATGGATGAGCAGACACTGGAAAGCCGAAGGAAGCGAGCTGCCCTCGCGCTCGAGAATCGTCTCGATGTAGGAGAGCGATTCGGCAGTCTTTCCCTCGAGGGCAAGGCAGATTCCTTCCGCATACTCTGCCGCCGTGTTGCTGGTGTTTCGCCCGTCGAGTTCTGCCGCCAGGTCCGCGAACTCGCGCGCCGCATCCACCAGGCCAAACGAGACTGTGCTCCACATGGCCGTCCACACTAAAAAGAGATTCGATGAAAACTCCTCTGGCCGCGCATGGATGAGATACTCGGTCAGGCTCCCGAATCCCTGCGGACGGAACAGACCAGTCGTCCCCGCAATCGAAGCTTCCAGAAAAGTCGGGTCCGCGGCAATGGCAAGACAACGCGCCATCTCGAGGCGCTTTCCGTGCGACCAGTACCACTGGGCAGCCCTGCGCGCGAGCTTGAAGACATAGCCCAAGTCCATGGAGAGAAGGACGCTTTGCAAATAGCTCCTGAAAAGCGGCTGACAGCGATAGACGTCTTCGTTGGGGTCGTACACGACAAAGCGGTTCTGCTCGGCAAGCGAAAAGAGCACGCTGTCCGAGCCCTCGCCATCGGTCAGCCAGTCGCACAGCTGCGCATCGAGAGGATCGACCAGCGACGTTTCGATCAGGAACTGCTGTACGGAAGGCTCGACGCGATTGAGGACGGTCTTCTTGAAGAATCTCCCGTAATAGCCTTCGAGCAGGCGAAGCGCCTCAGTCTGTCCTTTTGCGCGGCGACGGGCAAGTGCATAAAACGAAAGCGCCGTTGGCCAGTGATCGCTCGTTGCGACCGCATACGAGAGCTCGGCACTCGGAACACCTGGCATGAGATGTGCGCCAAGACTCATGAGCTGCTCGTCGTCGAGCTCGAGGTCGGACGTGCCCACCTCGATCGCATCGGGTTCGAGCAACATGTCGCATATGGCGGCAGGCAGATGGTTGCCCGCAATGACCAGCTTGGAGGTAGATGGCGAATAGCGGTTGATGAAGAGAATCGCCTCGTCAAGAGAATTGCTTGCCGTCTCGTCATAGCCGTCGAGAAAGGCGACGTAGTCCCCACCCTCGCGCACCGCTGTATCGTCGAGAAGGTTGATGAGCGACACGAGCGCCTGCTCGATATCCCCGTCCTCTTCATCGATCGACTCGGCAAGCTCCAGAAAGGCCGGATCGGCAACTTGCAAAGAGATTGCCAGAGAGCGGGCAAAGTGAAGCGGGTTGCCATCGTTATGGTCGAGTGTGACCCAGACGGTGCGATACCCTTCCTTCTGGCGAAGGCGTTCGTTCCAATAGGCAAGAAGCGATGACTTACCGTACCCCGCCGTCGCATTGACCAGGCAGACGCGCCAAGAATCGGAATCATCGAGAATGTTCGTTTGCTTGCTCGGAACAATGTAGCTTTCAGGAAGCTTTGGAGGAGAAAACTTCCTCCTCAGGAACCCCCTTGGAACCTTGAGTTCAGAGATCTCGTTCATACGCGCTCCTATCCTCATAGTTTCCTGAACTTACATAGTATAAGGGTTAACCCAGGGTGACAAAAGGCTCCCAAAATTGCGTCATCATATCGACGGGAATGGGAGATGATGGCTATTCCCCTGTATGGGCGTCGCCCTCTTCGCATCTGGTGTTCTCGCCCTGATGAATCGCAGAACCGGCGGTATTCGCTGCAGACACCCCAGGAGATGCGATGACTATCTTGCCGCAGTTGCGGCACCGGCCCGTGTCCAAATCGACACGACCCCCGCAGTCTGAGCAGCGGAGGTCGTTATCGCGGGCGACGGCCGCGTTGATGCGGTCGTACTTCCCGCATGCGTTGCATGCAGGTCCCCGACAGGGAAAGCAGTTCATCGCAGTTCCGTGCCTTCTAGTCCTCGATCTTCTCGATGCGCATCCAGTACTCGAGGGTCTTCTCGGCAAGCGGGTGGTTGAAATCAACGCGGACCGCGTCCTCAGTCGCCTCGATCACGCGTACCGGGATCTGCTGGCCGGATGCGGGGTTGGTCCACCCGAATACATCGCCTACCTTGAGCTCGTGGCCAAAGGGGATGAACGAGCGCGGATACTCTTTGACGCCTTCTGGGTCGTGACGGCCATATGCCTCTTCGGGGGGAACGACGATGATGCGCTCCTCGCCTTCCTGCATCTCGCTCAATGCGTCCTCGATGCCCGGGCAGACCTGCGCGGCGCCGAGAAGGATCTTGACAGGCTCGCCGGTGGAATGGTCGTCGAAGGGCTCCTCGCCTTGGACACCGCCCTTGTAGTGCACGTATGCGAGCTTTCCAAATTGGCTGTTGTTCTTCATGACGTCTACGCATCCTTCCTGCAGATTCCCGGGTCCGGGAAGGACGGGCATTTTGCAACCCGCCCCTCCCGAACTTGCGGAAGATAGTCCTTATTCGACGATCCCGAACTCGAAGTGGTCGTCGTCGCTTCGGCGGTGCGCCGCCGTCGACCAGTCGTCGTTTTCCTCGATCTCGACATGCTCGACGCTGCGTCCCTCGTTGTTGCTCTTCTTATCGGGGACGAACGGGCCCTTTGCCTCAATCGGCTTGTACTGCGGAGCCCACAGTACCTGCTTGTTCTTCTCGGCCATCTTCTTGGCGAGCTCCTCGGTCGTGCCGTAGGTGATCACGTTGGCCAGGCAGTGGTGCACGCACAGCGGCTCCTTGCCCTTGGCGGTGCGGTCCTTGCACAGGTCGCACAGGTCGGTCGGGACGGGGATGTAGTTGTAGTCGAAGATTCCCGTGCCGTCCTCGATTTCCCAGGGCCCCTCTTCGAGGACCCTGATGCCCCACTTGCCAACCGGGTAGTTGTGGGATTCCTTGCAAGTGACCTCGCAAGACTGGCAGCCCGAGCAGTACTCGTAGTCGATGAGAAGTCCGTACTGAGTCATCTTACTGATCCTCCCTCTTGAACTTGTTCCAGATAAGGTTCATGTCCGTGTCGTAGTTCTCGGCAATGGGCTCGATGTTGCAGAGCAGGCACTTGAAGGGCGCGCCGAAGCCGAGCTTTCCGAAGTGGAAGTTGGGCACGAGGTTGTTGATGTTGGAGCGGAAATTGCCGTAGAGGTTGGGCTCGCTGCCGTCCTCCTCGGGGAACCACCAGGCATGCTGCGCGTGGATGGTCTTCTCGTCGACGGTCTCGGTGATCTTTGCCTTCTCGACGCATTCGCCGAACTGGTTCCAGATGCGGCACCACTGTCCATCCGCGATGCCGAGCTTCTTTGCGACCTTGGGGTTGACCTCGACGATTGGGTCGGGGTTGAGCTCGCGGCAGTACGGAATCTGGCGGTTCTCGGAATGGAAGAACGCGTAGGGACGCGCGCCGGTCGTGAGAACGAACGGGTAGTCCTCCAAAAGCTCGGGGGTATTGAGCGGGCTGTACTGGGGCTCTTCGTAATACGGCAGCGGGTCGTCGCCGAACTGCTGGAAAATCGTCGAGTACAGCTCGATGCGGCCCGTCGGGGTATTGAAGCCGACCTTGCCGTCACCGCG
This sequence comes from Coriobacteriales bacterium, assembly GCA_050943615.1. Lineage (GTDB taxonomy): Bacteria > Actinomycetota > Coriobacteriia > Coriobacteriales > QAMH01 > CACZQA01. Next base: position 5,550 of record JBMNPN010000025.1, on the reverse strand, counting down.
CAGCTTTCCGCATTCGTTCTTTCGATAGGTGACGGGGTCCTGGACATAGACCTCCTTTGCGACCGTGCGGAAATCGACCTTGTTGCTCAGGCGCAGGTGGTTGATGAAGTCATCGACGCAGTTGTACTCCTCCCACCAGTGGGGGTTGAGCTTTTTGCCGAGGAAGTAGCAGGTCTCGATGTCGGTCTTTGCCTCGCCGACCGTCGTGGCCTTCTGCGAGAAGCCCTTGATGCCCATCGTGGCCCCGTAGTGCGTGAAGGTTGTGCCATCGCGCTCGGCAGAGGTCGCGAGCGGCAGGAACACGTCGCAGGATGCCTGGGCAGACGGCGTCATGAAGGTATCGACGGTGAAGCAGAACTCGAGCGACTTGATGATGGCGTCGTGCCAGCGCTTGGGTTCGGCAGACGTGCAGCTCATGAGGTTGTTGCCGGCATAGAATCCGAACTTGATCGGATAGGGCTCGCCGGTCTCGAGGGTCTGGAGCATGAGGTCGGCGTGCGCGTTCATGATCAGGTTGCAGTACGCAGGGTACTTGTCCAGGCCGATCATCTTGGATGCCAGGTCGCCGACGCCCTTCTCGAAGCCGAAGCCGACTTCGTTGAGGCCGGTAGTCGCATCTCCGAGCACGTTGCCGCCGGGAACGTCGACATTGCCGGTGATGGCCATGAGGTCGAGGATGCACTGCCCGGCCTGCATGCCGTTGGCTTTCTGGTCGATTGCCAGGCCCCAGGAGATGGCGGCGGGCTTTGCCTGCGCGTACATCCGGGCTGCCGCATAGATCTTCTCGACGGGGATATCGCAGATCTCGGCTGCCTTCTCGGGCGTCATGCCCTTCTCGGGGTCGTTGATGCGCTCCTTGAGCTCATCGAAGCCGTAGCACCAGTAGTCGACGTAATCGTGGTCGTAGAGGTCCTCGTTGATGATGACGCTCAGCAGGCCCATGGCAAGCGCTGCATCGGTACCCGCCCGCAGGCGCAGGTGAATGTCCGCGCGGCTCGCGAGCCAGTTCATGCGCGGATCGACCATGATGAGGCGCGTGCCACGGCGCATCATGTCGATGACCGCATGCCCGAAAAGGCCGTCGCCGTTCGAGGAGAGCGGCATCTTGCCCCACATGATGAGGCACTCGGTAAGTTCGTACTGCGGATCGTCAAAGCGGCCGGGCAATGCGCAGGCGTAGTCGAACTCGGGATAGGCAGCGCCCATGATGTAGCTCGCCGCAGCCAAACGCGGGATATAGCAGGCATAGCCAGATTGCGTGTAGCAGTAGTTCGGGGTGCCGAGCATGACGGAACCGTAAGGGTTGAAGGTGCCGCCCTCGCGCCCCGTTCCAACGAAGACGACGCAGGACTCGCGACCGTACTGCTTGGTGATGCGGTCGTAGTTCTCCTTGATGATATCGGCCGCTTCATCCCAGGTGCAGCGCTCCCACTTGTCCGCCTTGCCGCGGTCCTTGGGGTCGCGCTTCATCGGATAGGTGATGCGCGCCGGGTTGTACATGTAGTCCTTGAGCGTCAGGCAGCGCACGCACAGACGGCCCTGAGTGACCGGGTGGTTTTCATCGCCCTCGACGTCGACGACCTTTCCGTCCTTGTCCGTGTAGACCTTCAGGCCGCAGCCCGCCGGGTGGCAGCCAGGAGCAGACCACGGAGAATAGCGCGTGACCGTGAGGCCGTCTTCCTCATAGCGCCAGGGCTTTCCCAGGTCGTTGACATCGGAAAGGGTGTCGAGCTTGACCGCCGGGCTGGCTTTCATCTCATCCATGAACCTTTTCCTCTCTCTCATAGCAGTTGTACGAAACCCCAACAGCGCTTGGACGACGAGTGCACGCGCTGGTTGGTGACACCTGCAATGCTATGAGGGTTTGAAAAGGGTGAGATGACCCCCCTCACCCGTTTCTGGGGGTGATATTTGGGGGTGAAATCGCCTTTGCGATTTCACCCCCGCAAGGACGGGGTGCTCGCTGGTTTTTGCGGCCGCGAGTATGTGGGGTTGCGGCCGCTGGAGCACGAGGGGTCACTGGTTCTTCGCGGTAACGGACATTTGCAGCCGATTTCGCGAATTTTCGCCCGATTTTTGCTGCAAATGTCCGTTATCACTCATAAACTACACCGTGACATATAAATGTTGTTGTCTTATAGTTGTTGCTGTCTAATATCAGCGTTGAAGGAGGACATGCATGGGGAAAATGATCAACCGCCGCGACTTTCTCGTCAGTGGCAGCGCTGCTGCCGTCGCCCTCGCCATGACGGCACTCACGGGTTGCGGGTCGAGCTCGTCTTCGAGCAGCTCGAGCGCATCTGCCACGGCCGCATCTTCGCAGGCGGCGGGCTCCACGCCCGAAAAGCTCGTCTTTGCCTGGGAACCGGGCGCGTCCGAAGGAAAGTACGAGAACATGCGCAACCTCATCTCGGACGCCGTCTCCAAGGGCGCGGGCGTTCCCTGCGAGGCCATGACGACAACCGATTACAACGTCTGCATCGAGGCCGTCAACTCCGGTCAGGCGCACTACGCCTCGCTGGGCGCCAAGGAATACGTCGAGCTCCACAAGAAGAATCCCAAAATCGAGGTCGCCTGGGTCGTCTCCGACTCGGAGGGCAAGCTCAACAAGGTCTCCTACCACTCTCAGCTCGTCGTGCTCGAGAAGAATGCGAACAAGTACAAGCGCAACGGCAAGTACACCGTCAAGGCCGAGGACATCAAGGGAAAGAACATCTCCTGGGTCGAGCTAAGCTCCACGTCGGGCTATGTCATCCCCTCGATCGTGCTCGCCAAGAAGTTCGGCATCAACGCCGATGACCTCGGAGAGTCCGGCAAGTACGCGAAGACGGTCCTGTTCGGCGGAAGCCATGTGAACTCCATGTACAACATCCTCGATGGCGACGCCGACATCTGCGCCATCGACGACACGGGGTCTGCCAACAACTACACCGTTGTCGAAGGCGAGCTCGGAAAGGTCGGGGCCGTCTATCAGATCAAGGAGGGCCTGGAAGCGCCGCTCGACCAGTATGCGGGCGAAAAGCTGCGCGTCGTGGCGAGCTATCCGGTTCCCGCCGTGCCCTTCGTCGTCAACACAGACTACGTGCCCGATGACATGAACAAGAAGGTCGTCGAGTACATGGGCTCCAAAGAGGTCTATGACAACACGCAGCTCTTCGTCACCGAAGGCGACGAGACCACCGTCTCAAAGTGGGACAAGGGCCAGCGCTTTATCAAAGCCACCGATTCCTACTATGATGACTTCCGCAAACTGATCGGCGAAGCGTAGACAGCGCCGCAGAAGTATCTGAACCATCCGAAGAGAGGCTCCGTGAGCGATAAGGGACCGTTGCTCGACATCGAGAACCTGGACAAGACCTACGATGGCGGGCATATCGCGCTCAAAGGGGCCTCTCTTTGCGTGAAGGAAGGCGAGTTCGTCTCGCTCATCGGACCTTCCGGCGCGGGAAAATCGACGCTTTTGCGCTGTATCAACGGACTGGTCGAGCCCAGTGCGGGAAACATCCGTTTCAAGGGCGCCGAGGTCACCGGTCTGCACGGCGGCAAGCTGCGAAAGCTGCGCCGCCAGGTCAGCATGGTCTTTCAGAACTACAACCTCATCTCGCATGCGACCGCCATCGAGAACGTCTTGCACGGCAGGCTGGGCTACAAGAGCTCGCTTGCCGGTTCGCTTGGAATCTACTCGCGCGAAGAGCGTGCCGAAGCTGCCGAGGCATTAGCGCTCGTGGGACTCGAGCAGTGCGCCTACATGCGCGCCGACCAGCTCTCGGGCGGGCAGCGGCAGCGCGTCGGAATTGCACGCGCCTTTGTCCAGGACCCGCTCCTCATCCTTGCCGACGAGCCCATCGCGAGCCTCGACCCCAAGGCATCGCGCACCGTGATGGAGCACCTGCGCTGGGCAAGCGACGAGCGCGGCACCGCCTGCCTCGTGAGCCTGCACCAGGTCGAGTACGCCCAGGAGTTCTCCGACCGCATCGTCGCCATATCGAAGGGCACGATCGTCTTCGACGGAACGCCAGATGAGCTCGACGAGGCAGAGATCGCGCGCATCTACGGCGATGAGGACCCGACCGTCTCGAACCCAGATTGCTGCTGATGCAGAAAAGCGCAGAGGAGACCATCGAGCAGGGCTGGGCGAGAAACGTCCTCAAGCGGTACGGGACCGTGCTGGGGATCATCTGCGCCTTCGTGCTCATGGCGCTCGTCTCCGGCTCCTATCTCGACTTCAGCTACCTCGAGACCGGCGCGGAGTTCCCGGGTGGCTTCGCGTGGCTCATCGAGCACTTCTGGCCAGATGAGCAGGCATACGGTCAGCTTGGGCGCATCTGGCAGGCGCTCTTCACGACGCTGCTCGATGCAATCGCCGCGGGAACGCTTGCCGCCGTGGTCGGTTTCATCCTCGCCGTCATCGGCTCTCGCGTCACGGGCTTCGGGGGCATCGTTCAACTCGTCATCAGGGCATTTGCCACCGTGCTCAGAAACATCCCCACCGTCGCCTGGGGTTTTCTTTTGCTCTTCTCGTTCAAGCAGGCGGAGTTCACCGGTTTTCTCGCGCTCTTCTTCAAGGGACTCGGCTTTCTGACCCGTGCGATGATGGAGACCATCGACGAGACCGGGCGCGAAGCCATCGAGGCGTTGGAGGCAACGGGCGCCACCCGCGTGCAGATCGTCTTTCGTGGGGTCTTTCCCCTCGTGCGCGCCCAGCTCATGAGCTGGGTCCTCTACACCATCGAGACGAACTTTCGCGATGCCACGCTCGTGGGGATGCTCACGGGGACGGGAATCGGCTTCGTGTTCAACTGGTACTACCGAACCTTCAAGTACCCGACCGCCGGCCTCGTCATCATCTGCATAGCAATCACCGTACTGGCAGTCGAGCTCGTCTCGAACTACCTGCGCCGCCGTATCGACCGCCCCGACGGCAGGTGCATGCCGCTCAGGCACCGCCGGGACGGTTCGGTCCGCGTCTCCGTTCCCGCCAAATCGCGGCTGCTCATCGAGGCCCTCGCACTGGCGCTGGCGCTTCTCACGCTGTTCACGTTCATCCAGATGGACTTTGGGCACGCGGATCTGGCGAAGGCAACCGGCAACTTCTTCAAGTACCTCGGCATCATGTTCCTGCAGCCGCATCTCCAGCACTACACGCTCCAGGAGATGCTCGATGGCCTTGCCGTGACCCTGAGCATCGCCGCGCTCACGACCTTCGGGGGCACCGTCATCGCGCTCGTGCTCTCGGTACTCGCGGCGAGCAACCTCACCAACCGGACGTTGAGCTATCTCATCAAGCTCTTCATGGCGCTCATCCGCTCGGTTCCCACGATCGTGTGGGCGCTCGTCTTCACCGTCGCCATCGGGCTCGGCCCGGAAGCCGCCGTCGTCGGCATGATGTTTCACACCGTCTCGTTTCTGACCAAGTCGTTTTCAGAGGCTTTTGAGGCCGTCGACCCCGACGCGCTCGACGCGCTCAAGTCGACCGGCTCCACGTGGTGGCAGCGCGTCTTCTGCGGTGTCTTCAGCGAGAAGTTCAGCGAGATGGTCTCGTGGATATTC
>JBMNPN010000024.1:0-28670 GCA_050943615.1 Coriobacteriales bacterium | reverse complement strand
GGACGTGGCAACCATCGCGCCGGCGCTACGCTCGGTCATGCGCGGCCAGAGCGTGCTGGAAGGCGACGTGCTCGAGCGCGCGGTCTCGCTTGGTGCAGGTGCACCCGAGCCCGAACTCCCCGACCTTCAAGCTATGTTTCCCCAGCTCACGGACAGGGAGCGCGAAGTGGTAAAGCTCGTGGCAGACGGGCTCGACAACCGCACTATCGCCGAGACGGCGTGCATGGGAGAGGGCACCGTCAGAAACCACATCAGCGACATCCTCGCCAAGCTGGGACTTGCGAACCGCACCCAGATAGCCGTCGCCTACTACCGCGCCCTGAGGTAGCAGACGCCTTCTGCTGGCGCCTGCTCAGTAAAGGTCGTCGCGCACATGGTCGAGTATCGGCATCGCCTTGCGGGCGCGGACCATGGCATCGAGGTCGATATCGCCGACGACGAGCTCCTCTTCATCGCCGCCCGCCTCTGCAAGAATATGCCCGAGCGGGTCGATGATGCAGCTATGCCCCACACGCCCCTCGTCGGCACGGCAGATGCCCGCCACGAAGACCTCGTTTTCTATGGCACGCGCCCTGAGAAGCGTCAGCCAGTGGTCGAGCTTGTCGGGGCCGTCCACCCAGGCTGCTGGAAAGAGCAGCAGGTCGGCGTCCGCACGAGCCGCCGTGCGCGAGAGCTCGGGAAAGCGCAGGTCGTAGCAGATGCCAAGGCCGATGCGCGCAAAGGGTGTCTCCACCGGCTCGAAGAGCTCGGAGCCGGGCGCCATCTTCTCAGATTCGCGCGTGAAGTCGGTGTCGAAGAGGTGCACCTTGCGGTACACGCCACGGCGCGTGCCCTCATCGTCCACGAGCACCGCCGTGTTGAAGGGGTTCCCGTAAGGGTTGAACTCGTTTGCGGTGTAGAGCATCCAGATGCCCTGTTCGGCGGCGATTTCCTCGACAGCTGTGGCAAACGGGCCGTCGAGTGGCTGGGCCTTCGCGATGAATGCATCGCGGTCGAGCCCATAGCGCGTCATCAGCGACTCGGGAAAGGCGACGAGCTCGGCGCCACGCTCTTTCGCCTGCGCCGCAAAGCGCCCCACGAGAGCGATAACGTCTCCATCCCCAGGATCCTTGACCTGCGCCAACGCCAACCGAAACGTCATGGACACCTCCTCGTCACACGAACTGCGCTGCAACAAGCCTAACACCGTACCGCAGAATTGTTTCGGGAACCGACGCAGTCGAGCGAAAGTGCGTGGTTTGGACCGTGCACAATCACGAAAGTGTACGGTATTATGAGTCCTTTTCGTGCACTTTCGCGTTTATGACCGCGCACTTTCGGCAAGCGCCCCGAGGGGCGGCACAGAGCGGCTCAGACAGACGCGCTAATAGCTAGAAGCTGACAGATAGGCTCCCCTCGGACGGTCTCAGGCTATATGCTTGAGACCGTCCGTCTTATAGAGGCGAGATAATGAATGCAGAAACAGGCGGGCAACTCGAAGGGGGACCCCAGTTTGGACAGGTACCGAACGGTGCGGCGTGGCTTTGTGGCAAGCGACGAAGAGGAGCTCTCCCCTGCAGCCCTGCACGTGCTCAGACGTGCAGCAGAGGAAGTATCGTTTCTCGTGGATCGTGCCTATCCACGTGACAGTGCCATCGGCTTCGTCGGAGACCGCCACCAGCTGACAGAGCGCCAGCGGCTCCTGCTCGCGCGCGCCGTATCTGGCGAACTTGCCCGCAAAAAACGACAGTCACGAGAACTGGACTTGAAGGGCCTTGCCGGCAGGACCGTCCTCATCGACGGCTTCAACCTCATCATCACGCTCGAGGTGGCGCTCTCGGGGTCTCCTGTGGTCATCGGCCAAGATGGCACGGTGCGCGACCTAGCGGGGCTGCGCGGTACCTACCATCTCATCGACAAGACGCCTGTGGCAATCGACCTCGTCTTCGACGCACTCGAAGCTCATGGAGCGGCTGGCGCGCACTTTCTCTTCGACCTGCCCGTATCCAACTCGGGAAGAATCTCTGGTCTCGTGCGCGAACTGGGAGAGCCGCGTCACCTCGAAGTGGACTCGGACACCATCGAGGGCGTCGACAAGAAACTATCAGCATCGGAATACGTCGTCACGAGCGACAGCGCGATCCTGGATTCCTGCACCAGCTGGTTCAACCTCGGCGCAGAGATAGTCGAGCGGCTCGAGGACTGCTGGACCATTGACCTGTTCGGCGCGAATGGGACTGCCACATTATAGGAAGCCCCAAAATGCGTACCACGATGAGGTCTGCACAATTGATAACCCCGGGGCTTGCACGAGACGAGGCAGACCAAAAGCGCTCGCACAATTTATGACTTGCCGCCACCTCGAATCACATCTTGGAGCGGTAAGATAGTAAGAGTGCTACCGCGCAACTACATGTCGCGGACCCGCCCCTCATCGGAGGAGATGACTCATGAAAGTCTCGTTCTTCCCAGGTTGTATGGTCGACATGTTCTACCCCGAAGTCGGCATCGCAGCAGTCAACGTGCTCGAACGACTAGGATGCGAGCTCGAGCTCCCCGAAAAGCAGGTCTGTTGCGGACAGGGACTCGTTAATTCCGGCTACGCCTCGAAATCCGCCCACGTCGCGCGTTATATCCTAGACGCCTACGACGAAAGCGACGACCTCATCGTCTCGCTCACGGGTTCGTGCATGAACGCCATCGTGAACGATTATCCGGCGCTCCTTGCCGATGACCCCGTCTACACCGAAAAGCAAAAGCGCGTCTCGGCCCGCTTCTACGAGTTCACCGACTTCATCGTGAACTACCTCGGCGTGACCGACGTCGGGGCGAGCTTCCACCACACGGTCACCTACCACGCGAGCTGCCACCTCACCCGCTTTCTGGGCGTGGAAGAAGCACCGCTCGCGCTGCTGCGGGTTCGGCGGGACCTTCTCGTTCAAGGAACCGGAGATTTCCGGTGAGATTGTGCGCGAGAAGTGCCGTACGGCCATCGACACGGGAGCCGAGGTGCTCGTGGGCGCCGACGTGCCCTGCCTGATGAACATCCAAGGCGCGCTCTCGCGCATGAGAAGCGAGGGCAGCTTGGACCGCGACATCCGCGTGCTTCACATCGCACAGGTCCTGGACGCGAGGGAGTGAGCCATGGCAATTCTTTACGACAAGGGCCGTAGCCTGCGCGACCGCGCGCAGATCTGCCTCAAGGACGACTTCAAGCACAATGCGATCAAGACGGCGCAGGAGGTCTTCTACAAGAAGCGCGGCGAGCTGGTCGAGGAGATGCCCGACTGGGAAGCCCTGCGCACCGAGGCCGCCGCAATGCGCGCGCACGTGACGGAGAACCTCGACTACTACGTGCGCGAGTTCGCCAAGAACGCCGAGGCGAACGGCTGCATCATGCACTACGCTCCATCCGGCGAGGACGCCCTCTGGGAAATCCTCGACGTGTTCGAGGAGCACGGCGCCGCCACCTGCGTGAAGTCGAAGAGCATGATGACCGAGGAAATCGGCATGAACGGCACGCTCGAGGAGGCGGGCGTGCGCGTGGTCGAGACCGACTGCGCGGAAAACATCCTCCAGACCGCAGGCGACCTCCCCTCCCACATCGTCGTTCCCGCCCTGCACCTCGACCGCAGCGCCATCGCGGAGATCTATCGCGAGAAGCGCGGCTACGAAGGAGACGACGTCCCCGAGCACATCACGCACTTTCTGCGAGAGATCTTGCGCGATGAGTTCCTCGAGGCCGAGGTCGGCGTACGCGGCTGCAACTTCGCCGTCGCCGAGACCGGCTCGGTAACGCTTGTCACCAACGAGGGCAACGGGCGCATGGTCGACACGTTTCCCAAGGTGCAGATCGTAATGGTCGGCATCGACCGCATCGTCCCCACGTTGGAGGACCTCGACACGATGATGGCGCTTCTTCCCCGCAGCGCCGTCGGCTCCAAGATGACCGCGTACTTCTCCATCGACACCGGCCCGCGACATGCGGAAGAGGGCGATGGCCCCGAAGAGGTGCACATCGTCCTCATGGACAACGGGCGCCACAAGCTGCTCGGTACCGAGTTCGAGCCGATGCTGCGCTGCTGCCGCTGCGGCGCCTGCCTCAACATCTGCCCGGTCTATCGCCACATCACCGGACATGGCTACGGCTCCATCTACCCCGGTCCCATGGGCATCGTCCTCACGGCGGCCCTCGAGGGCTACGAGGACCTAGGGGGCCTTGCCAACGCCTGCACGCTCTGCGGCGCCTGCTCCGAGCACTGCCCGGTCAAGATCCCACTCCACGAGCTCATCCGCGACCACCGCATCAACGCGGTCGAAGAGCACGCGGTGAGCCCGGCCGAAGCCCCGCTTTTCACGGGCATGGAGCTCATGTGGTCGAGCGTTTCCATCTACCTCATGGCAATGCGCCTGGGGCGCCCCGTCATGGAAGCGCTTGCCAATGGCGAAGACGTGCTCGACGAGAACAGCACCTGGATTCCCGTGCTCAAGGGCTGGACCGAGAGCCGCGACTTTCCCGTCATCTCCGAGACGCGCTTTCGGACCTGGTTTGCCGAGCACAAGCGGAAACGGGCCAACACTCCACCCGATACCGACGAGTCCCCGAGGGGAGATGAGCGGCAATGAGGACCGGCAACAAGACTCTTGCGGAGCTCTGCTCCCCCATCAGCGCCCAGCTCGGACGCTACACGGCCCCCGATACACCCACACCGCGCGAGGACGCGCCCAGACCTAAGCGCTACACCGATGGGCTCTCGCACGATGAGCTCGTGGACCGCTTCGTCTCAGAGGCCGAGAAGGTCCGCGTGAGCGTGCACCGCTGCGCCCCTGCCGAGGTGGCCTCGACCATCAGGGGCATCATCGCAAAAGGCGAGTCGGAGAGTGCCGCCTGCATCATGGGAGCGGACGAGGCCCTTGCCGAGCTGCACATCCAAGAGGCGCTCGACGAGGTCACGCTCTGGGATCCCGCGCAGACAGATGCGAGCATCGAGGCGGCGAACAAGGCCGGCTATGGCATCACCTTTGCCTCGGCGGGCATCGCCGAGACGGGCACCGTCATGCAGGTCGTGAGGGCGAACTGCGGACGCGCCGTGAGCCTGCTTCCGCTCGTGCACATCGCCGTGCTCGACGCATCCTCGATCGTCCCCACGATGCGCTCCTGCCTCGCGGCATTGCACGGCGAGGGCGGCAAGCACTCCCGCATGCCCTCGCAGGTCTGCTTCATCAGCGGCCCGTCTGCCACGTCCGACATCGAGCTCGTGCGCGTCGAGGGCGTGCACGGCCCCATGTACGTGCACTACGTGGTGGTGGACGACGGCAGCGCTGCATAGATATCGGTCGAAACTCCCGCCGGCGCCAAGGTGCGCCCGGGAGCAGAGATAGAAGGCACGCACCCGAATTAGGAGGCAAGCTTCATGGAACAGTACCAGCTCTACATCAACGGGGAGTTCATCCCCAACGGCGACCGCGAGATGTTCGACGTCATCAACCCGTCGACAGAAGAGGTCATCGCCCAGTGCCCGAAAGCAACCGATGCCGACGTCCAGGCAGCGGTCGATGCTGCGTATGAGGCGGAGAAGACCTGGGGCAAGACCCCCGCGGGAGAGCGCGCGGCCTACCTCACCAAGCTCGCCGGGCTCTTGAGGGAGAAGCAGGACTTCTTTGCCGACCTCATCATGCGCGAGCAGGGCAAGAACAAGAGCCTCGCGGAAATCGAGGCCGGAGTCGGCCCCGCGTACCTCGACTACATGGCGGGCTTCGCACCGCGCATCGAAGGCGACGTCATCGAGTCCGACACGCCCAACGAGAACGTCTTTCTCATGAAGATGCCCATCGGCGTGGCCGCGGGCATCATGCCGTGGAACTTCCCGTACTTCCTCATCGTCCGTAAGCTCGCGCCGGCACTGGTCGCAGGTGACACCATCATCTTGAAGCCGAGCTCCGACACCCCAATCATCACCTACGAGTTCGCCAAGATCCTCGACACAATCGGGCTTCCCAAGGGCGTCGTGAACGTCCTTTCCGGCTCGGGCTCCACGGTCGGAAACGGCCTTTCCTCCAACCCCAAGGTGGGCATCGTCTCCATGACGGGCTCGGTCGAGGTCGGCTCCACCATCATGGAGCACGCCGCAAAGAACATCACGAAGGTCTCGCTCGAGCTGGGCGGCAAGGCGCCTGCCATCGTCATGCAGGACGCCGACCTCGACAAGGCCGCCGACGCCATCATCGCCTCGCGCATCGGAAACGCAGGCCAGGTCTGCAACCAGGCAGAGCGCTGCTACGTGCAGGAGAGCGTGGCCGAGGAGTTCACCAAGATCATCATCGACAAGATGTCCAAGGTCACGGTCGGCGTGCCCTACGAGGGCGACTACGACATGGGCCCGCTCATCAACAAGAAGCAGGTCGATGGCGTGCACGCCAAGGTCCAGCACGCCATCGAGCAGGGCGCGACGCTCGCCCTCGGCGGCGACTACGATAAGAATGCCAACGGCGGCAAGGGCTTCTTCTACCAGCCGACGGTGCTCACCAACTGCACGCAGGACATGGACATCATGCACGACGAGACCTTCGGGCCGGTGCTCCCCATCTGCACCTTCACCGACCTCGACCAGGCCATCGAGTATGCCAACGACTGCGAGTACGGCCTCGCGTCCTCGATCTTCACGAACAACATGAACTACATGATGCGCGCGATGAACGAGATCCACTTTGGCGAGACCTACGTCAACCGTTGGCACTTCGAGTCGATTAACGGCTTCCACCAGGGCGTCCGCAAGTCCGGCCTGGGCGGCGACGATGGCAAGTACGGCTTCGAGGAGTACATGGAATGCCACACCTGCTATGTCGATTGGGACATGAACGCCAAGTAAACGCGGCGTAATGCCAAACATGGCGAGGGGGCGTCCTTTTGGGCGCCCCCTTTGCTTTTCAGGCCAGCTCTTATCCCTTGGGATAGTGGTTGATGCAGAGGACCTGCACGACCTCATCGGTCTCGTTCTCGTAGCAGTGCCTGAGCTTTGCATCGAAGCCGAGCGAGTCGCCCTCGTGGAGCACGTAGCGATCGTCTGCCACCTCGACGACGAGCTCGCCGGTCTTGACGATGAGGTACTCGTCCGATCGCTCCAGATGGCTCTCGGTCACGTGCCGTGTGTGCGGGTCGAACTCCAGCAAGAACCACTCGAAGTCGCGCTCGGCGGTGCTCGGGTAGTAGCAGGAGATACGGTAGTGCCCGCCTTCATCGGCCTGCGCCTCGAGGCTCTCATAGGGCACGAAGGTCGTCGGCCGCGTCTCCGGTTCGAGAAGCGAGGAGTAGGGAACGTGCAGTGCTGCGGCGATCTTCCAGATGGTGTTGATGGTCGGGTTGCCCTCTCCCCGCTCGATATGGGAGATCACCGCTTTCGAAAGCCCGCTTGTCTCCGAGAGCTGTCCCACGCTCAGGCTTCGCTCCTTGCGAAGCCTGCGGAGGTTGGCGGCAATCACGCCATTCACGTCTGTCTGCTCTTGCGTTTCAGAAGTCGTGTCCTTCGCCATCGCCGTACTTCGCTCCTTCTGGAAATAAAGATTATATTAGTCACTTGAATATTTTAGTGAACTTATTTACGCTTACGACGTTCGTTAAAACGAACGGTTTCTATAGTCTATCAAACATTTCAAACTGTGAGGAGGCTATGGCAGGTGAGACTCAAGGCGCTGAAGGCGGCATTCCCCTACACCGTCCCAATCTTTGCGGGATTCTGGTTTCTGGGACTGGCGTACGGCATCTACATGAACGTATCGGGATTCAGCTTCGTCTATCCCATGGTCATGAGCCTCATCATTTTCGGCGGTTCTCTCGAGTTCGTCGCCGTAAGTATGCTGCTCTCCCCCTTTGCGCCCGTCACCACCTTTGCGCTGGCGTTCATGATCCAGGCGCGCCACCTCTTCTACGGCATCGCGATGCTCGACAAGTTCAAGGGGCTCGGATGGAAGCGCTTCTACCTCATATTCGGCCTTTGCGACGAAACGTTCTCCATCAACTACACTGCAGAGATCCCCGAGGGAATCGACCGCGGCTGGTTCATGTTCTGGGTTACCTTCCTGAACCACATGTACTGGTTCACGGGCGCCACCATCGGCGGTCTCGTGGGCTCGCTTCTGACCTTCAACACCGAGGGCCTCGACTTTGTCATGACCGCCATGTTCGTGGTCATCTTCATGAACCAGTGGAGAAAGGACCACCAGCACCTGAGCGCCTGCATCGGGCTTATGGCGACGCTTGTCTGCCTCGTCGTCTTCGGCGCCGACTCGTTCATGATCCCTGCCATGTGCGCCATCGTGCTCATCCTCACCGGCCTCAGAAAGCCCATCGAGAGCAAGTACGTGACGGAAATGGACGTGGGAGAGCCGGCAGGAAAAGCGGACGCGGACTCTGCTGGGCGAGGAGGCGAAGCGCAGTGACACTCGTCGAGCAGGTCATCACCATCGGGCTTTGCGTTGCCGCCACGATGTCGACGCGCTTTCTTCCCTTTCTGGTGTTCTCGTCAAAGCGCCCAACGCCAAAGTACATCACCTACCTCGGAAAGGCGCTCCCCGGCGCGATCTTCGGGATGCTCATCATCTACTGTCTGAAAGACGTGTCCATCCTCCAGGGAACTCACGGCATCCCCGAGCTCATCGCGATTGCCGTTACGGTCCTTGTCGAGAAACGGTGGATGAACATGCTTGTATCGATAGCCTCGGGGACGGTCTGCTACATGCTGCTCGTCCAGTTCGTGTTCGCATGAAGGCGTTTGCGCCTTGCGGATGACGGCTTGGAGTCGCGCGTTCGCGAGGTCTTACACGATAAAGCGCGGCGTTGACTGCCCGAAAGAGTCCAGATAGGAGCGCACCAAGCCGAGGCCACGGCGCAGCTCGCTTGCGGTTGATGGCGAGCAGGTCGCAATCCTGAGATGCGCAGCGCTCGCATCTCCGCTCGCGGCAAAGCGCTCGGCTCCGAAGACGTTCACGCCCTGGTTTGCCAGCGCGACCTCGCATGACTTGCCCGTGCACCCGTCTGGCAGGTCGATCCACTGGCAAAAGGACACGTCATGACACGCGGACTCGGGAAAGACCTCCTTGAAGATGCCGTTTCTCTCGATTGAAAGCCGGCGCTTGTCCTTGGCTATCGAGGCCGTCAGCCCGCGCTCGACGAGCTGCGTTGCGATCTCGATGTTGAGCGAGGGAATCTTCAGGTTCTGGCTGACCGCGCCGTGGACCACCTTTTCGCGCAGGCGCCGGGGGACGCGCATGTAGGCGATGCGAAGCCCCGAGCAGACCGGCTTGGAAAAGCCGCTGATGTAAACGCAGCTATCCGGAAGGTAGTTGACGAGCGGATCGAGCGGCCCCTCTAGAAGCGCCGAGTAGTTGTCGTCTTCTAGCACGATAAGCCCATAGCGCTTCACGATATCGGCCACCTGCTCTTTGACCTTTCCGGAAAGCGATACGTTGGTGGGGTTGCTCCCCGAGGGCATAAGGTAGATGCCCTGTGGCTTCTGCGTGATGCAGATGTTCTCGAGCGCCTCGACATCCAGTCCGCCCTCCCCTTCTCCCAAGGGGATGAGATGCAGGTGGAGCAGGCTGCAGAGGCTGATGAAGTTGGGATAGGTATACTCGTCGACGACGATCTTGTCGCCGGGCTCGAAAAGCGAGACGAGCAAGTCGGCTAGGGCGTTTTGCACACCAGAGGCGATGATCGTGTCCTCGCCGTCCGCATCCACGCCCAGATGCTTGAGCCACTTTGCGCCGATTGCAGACTGGCGCTTGCTGCCCAGGGGGTCGGCATACTCGAACAGCTTCGCTGAGTCGTCCTGCGAGAGGATATCGCGAGCTACGTCGCGAACGATCGCGTTGTGCTCGTAGAACGGGTAGATCGTGCCGAGCTCGATATTGGCACCGGGGTGCTCCTCCACGACGCTCGTGGTGACGGGCGCATGCAGCGTGACGAAGGTACCCCTGCCAACGACGGCGGTCACCAGTCCACGTGCCTCGCAGAGCTTGTATGTTTTTGAAATCGTGCTCAGGTTCAGGTCGAGAAAGTCCGCGAGCTCGCGCTGCGGGGGCAGCTTGGCATTAGGAGCGAGCTTGCCTGTGCGGATGTCCTGCTCCATGAGGTCGGCAAGCGAGATGTAATACGGGCGCTTGAGCTCCTCTTTTTTCGGACGCCACGACATGGGGTAATCGTCGAAGGAATTGATTGGCATTCTCTGTCTCCTCTTTGTATGGCTCGATAGAGATTGTATGCCAGACATTGAGGACTGTATATGGCTTTTCTCCAGAGGAACAGCTGAGGACATGACAATTTCCCATGCTCGACGAAAATGCGGAAGTCTACTTTAGAAGAAGGCGCCGGCGGCAGAATTGAAATGCCGACGGTGCCTTCCCAAAGAGCGCCTAGATTGAGAACATCGCATAGAACGAGTAACGCGACACCACCGCGGCGACGAGTATCAGGATGAAGACCAGCGTTGCCAGGTTAAATCCCGAAAGCCTGGACCCCTCCTTCTTTGCCGCGGACACGATGAAGCAAACTGCCGCGAGGGCGATGACCGCAGCGATCACGGCAGGCACGGCGCTCGCACCGGCCATCCCGAACTGGACGCCCTGCCAAACCAGGACAAGCGCATAGACGAGGTAGACCGCAATGCCCGCGCCGCGTGCCCGCTTGCCTTCCAGAAGGCCTTTTTCGAACAGGCAGAACAGGGAGAATCCGAGGGCGATGTCTCCTACAAAGAACGTGAGCCAGCTCGCCGGGCCCTCCCATGCGTCAACGCCGAGATTGATAGCGTACGCCGTAGAGGTGACCGCCATGAGGCCGACGCCAAAGACGGCAGCTGCGATATGCAAACCGCGCTTGTTGTCCTTTTTCACAAGCGCATAGATGAAATCGATCAGGACAAGCAGCCCGAAGACAATCGACCAATAGGCCTCCTGGCAGATCATGGCGGCCGGGTTCGCCATGGCGTTCATGATGCGCTCGGGATGCTGGAGGTGCAGCATCGAGCTCAACATGCCGATTCCAAGTAGAATCAAGCAGACCAGCGGAAACAGCCAGGGGCGTTTTCCTCGATCGTCCTTGTTGAAAAAGAGTGCACTTGCGAGGTAGGACCCCGCCGCCAGCCCCGTGCACGTGGTAAAGACCAGCAAGGGAAATTCTGAGATCATTGATGGACCTCCCCATCATCTGAAAGTTGCATGTCTAACGTCTCGCGAAAAGAACCGCTCGATTGCAGTGTCTGCGCGAGGAACGTGGAATCTTCCTGTGCAAATGCGGTCACGAACGCGCTCCATGCCTGGTAAAACCCGATACCTGGCGCCTTGGCAACACGCTCTTCGAACATCCACGCCCACTGGCAGAGGTGTTCGTCAAGAAAGCTCTGCTCGGAAGCTCTCAGCTCATATGCCGCGACCCGCTTGCCCGAATCGAGCAATGCCGCTTCTCTCGAGCTGAGGTGCGCCATGAACTCGAGCTCGAATGCGATGGAGTCATCGGGAACGTGCGCGCTGTCCGTGCGCTTCCAACCCTGTTGCTGGTAGCATCTGCGCACCGCCATCGTCACATCCGTATAGAGCCTGTTCGGAAACCCGACGTAGACCGACTCGAAAAGCGGGGCGAGCGGAGGGCGCGGTCCCAAGAAGAGCTCCGCGTACTCCGTTGCCAGAAGGCCTCGCAACGTCTGGCTATCCCCTTTGAGAGATTCGGCAAGGTCTTTCATCAGCCGCGCCTCGCTCGGCCTCAGCGCAGCCCCCGGCTCAAAGCAGTGCTCCGCCTCCTTGAAAGAATCGAGCAGCTTGACTGTCGCCTCGCTTGCAAAGACGCGAGAGGCGACCACGTACAGTGCGCTCCGGTAGCGGGCGAAATCCGCCGAGGCGATGCCTCCTTTCATGGGCACCGTTTGCATCGCGCGTTCCATGACCGTACCCATCCTCTACTCGACGGGAATGAAGTACAGGTTGGGACCGGTCTCCTCGACCGTGAACCCAACGCCCTCATGGACGCCGCCCTGCTTCTTCAGGTCCTCGACATCGCCGACGGAAAGCACCTTCATCGGGCATGCCTCGACGCAGGCGGGCTGCTCGCCCTTCTGCAGACGAGCGATGCACATGTCGCATTTGACCATGGTTCCCGTTACCGTGTTCTTCTTCGGCGCGTGATAGGGGCAGGCCATGGCACAGGCAAAGCACCCCACGCAGATCTCGGGGTCGTGGACGACGATGCCGTCCTCTTCGCGTTTCTGCAATGCCGTGGTCGGGCAGACCGCCACGCAGGCGGGGTTGTCGCAGTGATTGCAGGACTCGGACAGGAACGGACCTATGAACTTGATCTGAGAGCTGTCGGCTGTACGCGGGTACGTCCCGGGCTCGACACCATGGCGCACGCGGCAGGCATGCTGGCACGTCTGGCAGCCGATGCAGTACTTCTGGTCAAACAAAAATCCCATTTGAGTCATTGAAATCAATCTCCTCACATCTACGCAGTTGCGCCGTCATCACGCCTTGGCAATCTGCGCGAGCGTGCTCATGTAGCAGGTGCCGCGGCCAAGATCGCTGCGCCCGTCGTTCGTGATGGCGTTACAGTTCTCCACGCCCATCTCATCTGACCAGGTGCTCTTGTAGGTGAACGCGACGTGCGGGGCGCAGATCCCGTCCATGACGCGCGCCTTGCGGTGCAGCTGCCCGCGGTCGTTGGTGATGACGACTTCGTCGCCATCGGAGATGCCGCGTTCTGCCGCGTCTTCGGGATTCATGTAGAGATAGCTCTCGCCAAAGAGGATGTTGTTGTCGGGCAGGTTGCCAAAGCAGCCGTTCAGGAACTCTTTGGCGGTTGGCGTCAGGAGCGCGATCGGGTACTTTGCAACCAGATCCTCGTCGCCGATGAGCGTCTCGGGGTTGTCGGTCAGAGCAGGCGCGCGTGTGCCCGTGTCCTTTTCGAGCATGTCGCTTGCGAACATGAACTTCTTGTTCTCCGTCGGCCAGCCGGTCTTGTAGACGCTCTCGATGGTTTCGGGAGGCTCGTCGATCCAGCCCTTTTCCACGAGCTTCTTGTACGTGAACGGCTTGCCATCCATGAGGTGCTTCCTGAACCACTTCTCATCGCGGGAGAACGCCTCGTCGGTATAGCCCATCGCCTGGCCGAGGAGGTTGCAGACCTCCCAGTTGGTCTTGCACTCGCCCATGCGCTCGATGATCTGCTCGTTGTGGACGGAGTAGTTATGGCCGTATCCGCCGTTGAACTCCTCATATTCGAAATTCGAGGGGGCGGGCAGGATGATGTCCGCATATTCGGCAGTCGGCGTCACGAACATGTCGTGCACGACGGTGAAGAGGTCCTCGCGCTCGAGCCCCTTTCGAACGAGCTCGTTGTTGGGGTGCGACACCATGGGGTTGGAGCCGTACATGAAAATCGAGCGGATCGGGTTCTTCGAGAAGTCGTGATTCTTCCCGTAGTTCTGGCCGGTGAGAACCTTGCCGAGGTCCGGCGAGGAATAGTTGCGCCTGAACCCGATGGGGTCATCGACCGTGGGCTTTGCCGCGGGGAGCATGGTGTCCGCCATCGAGGCGATGCTGGAATCGAAGCCTCCCGACGTCGTCTGGTTGTAGTACCCCTCGGGGTGTCCGAGCAGCGCCGGAATGAGGATGACGGCGATGTTGGACATGCCCCCGTTCAGGTGGCGGCCGATCTGCGAGCCGACCTTGTAGCACATGTTCGCGCGGTTATTCCAGAGGAGCTTTGCGAACTCGACGATCTGCTCTTTCTCGATACCGCAGGTCTCGGCGCACTTCTCGAGCGGCCAGTCGTCGCAGGACTTCTTGAAATCGTCGAATCCCGATGCCCACTTCTTGACCCAAGCCTTGTCGTACATGTCGTTGTCGATCAGGTACTTGGCAAGGCCGAGGGAAAACGGGATGTCCGTTGCCGGGCGCAGCGGGATGTAGAGGTCCGCCCACATCACCTCTGGGACTTTGATGGGGTTGATGACGACGATTTTCCCGCCCTTCTTGTTCATCTCTTTGACGAACTTCATGGAATGGAGCGATGTCGCGCACGGGTTGTGGCCCCATGAGATGTAGAGGTCCTTGTTCACGATATCCTCCGGGCGCATGGCGGGAATCTCCGCACCGGAACAGTACGGGAGTGCGGAGACATAGGCCGTATCGCACATCGTGCCCTCTTGGTACGTCGCCTTCATCTTGTAGAACAGCGGCTCGAGGGCCTTGCGGTTGATGGCACCCTGGTTTCCCTGGAATCGGGACCAGGTGATTGCCTCCGGCCCGTACTCCTTGATGATCGCCTTCCACTTGTCCGTGATGGTCTTCACGGCTTCGTCCCAGCTGATGCGCTCGAAGGTGCAACCCGGCCCCTTGGTGCCGGTGCGCTTCATGGGATAGAGGATGCGGTCCTCGGAATAGCACCAGTCGACATAGCTCTGCGTCTTCACGCACAGGCCGCCCTTGGTATAGGGGTTATCGGGGTCGCCCTTGATCTGCACGAGCCTGCCGTCGACCACCTTGCAGAGCATCGAGCATGTGTCGTAGCAGTTTCGCTGGCAAGCGCAGTGGTGCCATTCTCCCTGGGTGAGTTCTGCCTCGTACTGATAGCCGGCGGTCTTGACCTTGTCAGCCTTGAAACCGCCGCTTTTCGGCGCACAGCCCGTGAGCCCAGAAAGCGTTATGCCAGCAGCTACCGCGGCAAACGCGGAGCCCTTGAGAAAACCACGCCTGCTCGTCAGGGGCACCCCCGAAGCGTCGCGCAAGCCTTTCTCATCTGTTGCCCTCATACAATCCCTCCTCGACTGAAAAAACTCAGCAAGGGACTAGGCATGACAAGCGAGCCCGATGAAGAACCGAGCCTATCGGCAACTCGAGCCGGTGCACTTGCCTGCCACTCCCTTTCAAGGGCAATGGTATTGAGCGGGCAACTGCCATACAATGTTTTTATTGTTTGCCAAACAATAAACTTTATGCACTACTGCGGATATTCTTCATTTCTTTGTTCATTGGCAATTTCTGATTATTGACATCGGGGTCTGTTAATCCTCACCCTACGAGCACGAACATGACTGCCGTTACGGCGCCTGGGAGACAGGAATAATTGTCTGCCATACAACAATTTGTTTGTATGGTTCCGAGTGGGTACGTACACTTCAGCTAAAGCAGACAATTGTTTGCCTCCTTTATCGCCGATTCGACAGGAACCTCTCCCATCGACGTACCACCCACATGGAAAGGAACGACCATCATGAAGTACCGAAAACTCGGAAACAGCGATCTGAGCGCCTCTGTCATCGCCTTTGGCACCTGGGGCGTCGGTGGAGGAAGCGTCTGGCAGGACACCGAGGAAGACAGGTCGCTCGGGACGCTTCTCGACGTTGCCCATGAGTGCGGCATCAACTACATCGACACCGCGCCGGTCTACGGCATGGGCGCGAGCGAGGAGCTCCTCGGCGAGGCGCTCAAGACCCGGCGCGACAAGTTCCTGCTGCAAACGAAGTGCTCGCTGAACTGGCGGGAAGGGGATGGCAGCTTCAAGTACGCGCGCGATGGCTACACCGTCAACAACAACACGAGCGCCGGCGCCGTGAAACGCGATGTGGAAGACTCGCTGAAGCGCCTCAAGACCGACTATCTCGACGTCCTGGTCGTGCACTACGTCAACAGCTCCTGGCCCGTCGAGGAGACCGTGTCAGCCATGGAAGACCTCGTCAAAGAAGGGAAGATCCGCGCCTTCGGGCTTTCCAACAGCACGCCCGCCGACCTCGACGAGTACTCGAAGTCGGGAGACGTCGCCCTCGTGCAAGAGCAGTTCAGCGTGCTCGCGCCCTCCCACGGGGAAAGCTATTTCGATGCCTGCAGGAGGCACGGCACGACATTTCAGGTCTATGGCGCGCTCGAAGAGGGCTTCCTGACCGGCCCCGACCGCCTGAACAGGACCTTCGGCGCCGACGACATCCGCGCACGCCTCCCCTGGACGAGGGAACCTTACAAGAGCGGAATCGCAAAGCTCTACGACGAGGTCTGGGCGCCGCTGTGCGAGAAGTACGGCTGCTCGTATGCCAATCTCTTCGAGGCATGGACGCTCGCACAGTACGAGAACCTGAGTCTGCTCACGGGATTTCGCCACGAAGAGACAATTCGCGACACCATAAAGTGCCTCGACATCGAGCTCGAGCAGTCGGACATCGAAAAGATCAGCGAGACGGCAAAGCCCGTTCAGGTCGAAGAGCTCGACAAGTAGCGAAGACTTCGCCTTCGCCCCTCAGCCCTCGAAGGTGCGCGCGCACTTCTCCAGCTCTGAGATGATCTGGATGTGCTGGGGGCAAGCGTCCTCGCACTTCCCGCACTTGAGGCACGCCGATGCAGGGGAGCCCGCCGCAGCCGCCCGCTTGTAGGCAGCAGCGCTCTCCTCGATCTGCCCGTTGGCGGTCCGCTCGTTCATGGCGGCGAGGATATCGGGGATCTGGATGTGCTTGGGGCAGCCGCCGGTGCAGTAGCGGCACGCCGTGCACGGTATGGCGCTCGAAAGCTCCATGAGCTCCTGCGCCTTGCGGATGACGGCGCGCTCGTCGCTGGAAAGCGGCTTGAAATCGCGCATGTAGGAGAGGTTGTCGCGCATTTGCTCCAGGTTCGACATGCCCGAGAGCACCGTGATGACACCGTCGAGGGATGCGGCAAAGCGGATGCCCCAGGAAGCATACGAGGCGTTCGGGTTCGCGCGGTCGAACAGCGCACGGACCTCCTTGCCGGGATTGGCGAGCGTCCCGCCTTTCAGGGGCTCCATGACCACTATCGACTTGTTGTGAGAGCGTGCCACCTCGTAGTTGGCCCGCGCGCTGACGCTCTTTCGCTCCCAGTCCGCATAGTTGAGCTGCAGTTGCACGAAGTCGATCTCGGGATGCGCGGTGAGCAGCCGGTCGAGCAGGTCGGGGCCCGCGTGAAACGAGAAGCCGAAGTAGCGGATCCTTCCCTGCCGCTTGAGCTCGGCGCCCCACTCCCAGGTGTGGTAGCGCTCGTAGGCGTGGCAGTTGCCGTTCATGATGGAGTGGAGCAGGTAGTAGTCGATGTAGCCGCACCCGAGCTTGGCGATGCTCGCATCGATCTGCTTTTTCGCGCCGCGCTCGCTGTGGGCCAAGAGGAACGCGTTGAGCTTGGTCGCGATGGTGTAGCTCTCGCGCGGATACCGTTTGACCAGCGCCTTTCGCGTTGCAGCCTCAGATCCGGGATAGAGCGGTGCCGTGTCGAAATACGTGAGACCCGCAGCAAGGAACTCATCGACCATCGCAGAGAACTCGTCGATGTCCGTGCGGACCCCACGACGGGGCAGGCGCATGAGCCCGAACCCGAGCTTTCCCACATCCGAACCGAAGTAATCGCCCATCTCAGCTCCTTATGAATTGCCCAAGGCTTCCTGCGAGCGCTTGTCGTAGCTCTCCAGCCAGGATTTCAGCACGACCGCATGGTTGATCTCAGGGTCCTTTGCCGCGTAGAGCAGCGTCACCTTGTCATGCGAGAGCACGCTTTCCGCAAGCTCTCGTGCCTCTTCGCTCGTGTCGAGCTCGTTGATATAGCGTCCCTTGAAGGCCTCGAACCTGGCCGGGTCGTGGTTGAATTCCTTGCGCGTTTCCGTTGATGGAGCGAGTCCTTTTGCCCACAGGTCCATCTTCAAGTCGGTTTTGCGAATGCCGCGCGGCCAGAGGCGGTCCACGAGGACTCGGAAGCCATCGTCCGGCGTTGCCTGCTCGTACACACGTTTGAGAGAAATCGTCATTGCATCCTCGATTCTTTGCCCCGCATATCTTGGTGGAGGGCATTGCGGTGGACGCGGGCAATGATGCTGCGGATATCGCCGCGGCTCAAGAGGCGGCGCCCGACCTCGATACCGACCGCGCGCTGGATGTTGTCGGTCACGGGTGTTCGATAGTTGAAAAGGTACCAGTTCTGGTCGAGAAAAGCACCCTCCATGTGGACGAGGGCATCGGCGACTTGCGCCGCGTTGCCCTGCCATCCCATGTCCTCGCGCAGCATGCGCAGGGCGAAGAACGCCGCATAGCAGATGGCAAAGTGGGCACGCAGGTGCACCCGTGCATCGACAGGATAGGGTGCGGCGATGAAGTCGGCCGTGATCACCTGGAAGGGCTCGTGCACGCGCCAGAGCTCGCGGTAGATATTGAAGATCGCGGCGTTAGAGGACACGAGCTCATTGGTGGCGATGACGAAGGACTGCCCGGCCTTGCCGTGCGCCGCCTTGAGCGCGACCTCACGGACCTCGACGTTCGGCGGGGCGGGTCGATACGCCGCGATTCCTCCTACCTCGCTCACGCGCGAGGCAAGGCTGTTCACACGCGACTTGATGAGAAAGGCGCCGTTTCTCGTGAGCGCATATCCGCTCTCGTCTCCCACCCACGCGTGCTGGTCCGGGAACATCTCGCTGGCACGGATCAGCAGGACGAAGCCGTCGTTTTGCGCAAGGAGACGCGGCACCACCGTGGATGCGCCCTCGAGCTGGGCTGCGACGAGCGTGATGTGCCGTGCCCCCGTCTCCACCTTGAGCTCGTCGATTGCCTCGAGCGTGCGCTCGGCCGTCATATCGCTCGGAACGATGCGGTACGTGAGCGGGATGCCGTTTCCGTCGATGGCAAGCCACAGGCGAGCCATGTCCTGGCCTTCCATCTCGTCGGGTCCACGGCTCGAGCTCTCCTTGGGCCAGGGAAAGACGTAGTTGCTGAGCACGAGGCGCACCGAATCGAGCGCGCGGGGACCATGAATCGTCTCGTAGCGTCCGTTGAGCCGCTTTACCAGCGCGCGCTCGCTTTGCGCGACCTGCTCGAATCCGCAGTAGACATCCGAAAGCTCCATCTTGCAGGCGCGGGGAAACTTCGCCCGGGCGCTCCAGGTCTCGTGAACGGGGACCGCGTGCAGCATGCGCTCGGTCACCAGCAGCTCGACGGCGCGTCCCAGCCCCGCATCGGGGTCTTGGCGTGGTGTGCGCTCGTTGAAGAAGCGGCCGATGCCGAGTGCATCGAGATACCCCAGGGCAATGGCGCTTCCCAGCTGGATGGAGCCGGTCTCCCCGGTTGCAATTTGAGCACCGCGGGCAATGGTCAGGTGCACCGGCGTGTCGCTTTCGCGCGCCTTCTCGTTCAACTCATCGACGTAGGCCTTGAAGTGCGCAATGGGGTCGTCGTAGCGATTGGCGAACTCGTCGGCATAGCCGATGCTCTCGACGGTCTTCGAGCGAACCTTGCCCTCGTGGCGGTAATTCTGCATGACCGAAAGGTAGACGCGCCCGTTGCGCTTGGTCTGCTTCAGGTACATGGTCCAGCTCCTCGGTTTCTGGCATTATACAATAGTCCCCTACATTCCCCTACAGTTTATCTGAACATTCCGCCATAGTGCAATCGCTCGGTACAATGGCGCCACGTAAATCGGACAAGGAGCAACAACACCATGGCAATCACCATGCTCAAGGGAAAGATCCACCGCGCCACCGTCACGCAGGCCGCACTCGACTACGTCGGGTCCGTCACCATCGACGAGGACATCATGGACGCCGCGCACATCCTGGAATACGAGCGCGTCGAGATCGCCGACGTGGACAACGGCGAGCGGCTGGCCACCTACGTCATCGCAGGAGAGCGCGGAAGCGGCATCATCTGCCTGAACGGCGCCGCAGCACGTTGCGTTTCGGTTGGCGACAAGGTGATCATCATGGCCTATGCCACATTCGAGCCCGATGAGGCAAAGGAGAACAGACCCTATGTCGCCTTCGTCGACGAAGACAACAAGGTCACCCGCGTCACGCGTTACGAGAAGCATGGGCGCCTGGAAGACATGCAATAGAGAAAGAACACGGAAAACACCCTGTAAGGAGCAGCATGCAGATCGCCTACACCGTCGATGAAGCAAAGAAGATTACCCGCACCTGGGCAAGCGAGGGAAAGACCATCGGGCTCGTTCCCACCATGGGCTACCTGCACGAGGGACATGCGAGCCTCATCGAGCGCGCCCGCAGGGAAAACGACCGCGTGGTGGTCTCGGTCTTTCTGAACCCGACGCAGTTCGCCCCCACCGAAGACCTCGACCGCTACCCCCGCGACTTCGACCACGATTGCGCATACTGCGAAAAGCTCGGCGCCGACCTGGTCTTTCACCCCGAGCCCTCCGAGATGTACCACGACCCGCATGCCTACGTGAACATCGACCTGCTCTCCGATACCCTCGATGGCGCCGCCCGCCCCATCCACTTCCGCGGCGTGTGCACCGTCGTGAGCAAGCTCTTCAACATCATGCGCCCCGACCACGCCTACTTCGGCCAGAAGGACGCCCAGCAGCTCGCCATCGTCAAGAAGTTCGTCGAGGACCTGAACTTCGACGTACAAATCGTCGGCTGCCCCATCGTGCGCGAAAAAGACGGGCTGGCCAAGTCGAGCCGCAACACCTACCTCTCTGCCGAGGAGCGCGCCGCGGCTCCCGTGCTCTACCGTGCCATCCAGAGAGGCGAGAAGCTCATCGAGCCCGGCATGGCGAGCGCCGATCTGGAGACCGCGATGAAAGAGGTGCTCGCGCAGGAGCCGGTCGCGAACACCGAGTACGTGACCTGCGTCGACGCGAAGACCATGCAGCCCATCGAGACCATCGACCGCGACACGCTCGTGGCCATGGCCGTGCGCATCGGCAACACGCGCCTCATCGACAACTTCAGCTACGAACTGCCCGCATAGCGTTTCGGAATCGAGAGGAACGGACATGAATGTGATAGGAAGAATCGGAGACGTGCTCACGCGCTATGTCGCCGTGATCATCATTGCGCTTTCCGTCTGGGCCTTCTTCACGCCCGAACTGTTCGCCTGGGCGACGGGATACACCTCGATCTTTCTCGGCATCATCATGTTCGGCATGGGCCTCACCATCAGCCCGTCCGACTTCAGGGTCGTGTTCACGCACCCCAAGGAAGTCGTTCTCGGCGCCGTGCTGCAGTACACCATCATGCCGCTTGCCGCCTGGGGGCTCTGCCTTGCGCTGCAGCTCCCCACCGACATCGCGCTCGGCGTGATCTTGGTCGGCTGCTGCCCGGGAGGTACCGCCTCGAACGTAATCACCTATATCGCCAAGGGCGATGTGCCGCTTTCGGTCGGGATGACCATCGTCTCGACGCTCCTCGCCCCGCTCGTCACGCCCGCGCTCGTGTACGTGCTCGCCGGTGCCTGGGTCAACGTCTCGTTCGTGTCCATGTTCATCAACGTCGTGCAGGTCGTGCTCGTGCCCGTCATCGCCGGCATCCTCGTGAACGCGCTGGCAGGCACCGTCGTGCGCAAGTGCACGCCGATCCTCCCCCTCGTGAGCGTACTTGCCATCGCCTTCATCGTCGCGGGCATCACCGCAAACAACACGGCCAAGATCGTCGAGAGCGGGGCGCTCGTGCTCACCGTCGTGGTGCTCCATAACGCCATCGGCATGGGGCTCGGCTACGCCATCGCGCGGCTGTTCAAGCTCGACTACGCCAAGACCACGGCCGTCGCCATCGAGGTCGGCATGCAGAACTCCGGCCTTGCCGTGAGCCTTGCCACCGCCAACTTCGCCGCCAACCCGCTGGCGACGCTTCCTGGTGCCATCTTCAGCATCTGGCACAATATTGCCGGCTCGATCTTCGCGAGCCTGCGCCGCCACGGCCTCGGGCAGGTCACCTCGAACCCGGCGCTCACGCAGCCCGGCAAGTAGCGAGAAAAACCGGGCGAATAGGGGATTTCGGCAACTCGAATATTCATATGAGAGGACTGTGCAGCCCAGGTCCTGACATGCGCTACACGATGCGGATCAACTTGCCCGCCACCACGACCGCGCCCACCGTCAGTGCCGCCGTCACGGCCACGGCGCTTGCCGTGTTCGGCGCGTTGCGCTTCACGGTTCTCCAGAGCTTTCTCGAGCCCTTCCCGACTGCAGATGCAAGTGCGCGCACCCCGTTGGCGAGCACGTCGACGGCGATGTTCTCGGGCCGCTCGGAAGCGTCGACGAAGGTCTCGTGGACGTCCCTCATCTTCACGCCCGTCGGGCCGAAGTCCGTGTCCTCGTCATCGTAGCGGCTCGTCGCCCCTGCCGGAAGGCCATGCTCCTCGGCGTATTTCCAGGGCGTGTGCCTGAGCTTGTAGTACATGCTGTTTTCCGCAAGGTCGCCCGCAATCTGCTCGCCCAGCCAGCCCGCGCGTGCCGCCAGCCCCAGGAGTAGCCGCTTGACCCCGTCCGAGATACTGTAGTCGTGCATCGTCTTGAGCGCGCCTTTCAGATCATAGAAATCGAAGGCGCAGCGGAAGAACTCCATCTGCAGGTCCCATGGCGA
Organism: Coriobacteriales bacterium; assembly: GCA_050943615.1. GTDB lineage: Bacteria > Actinomycetota > Coriobacteriia > Coriobacteriales > QAMH01 > CACZQA01. The sequence goes on along the minus strand of JBMNPN010000024.1, from coordinate 6,346 downwards.
CATCTGCTTGGGCTGGAACGTCGCGTTCATCATGTCGAAGGCGTCCCATTCGCCCTCGTCTTTGAAAACCATGCGGTCCTCTTTTACGAACTGCTCGTAGACAGGCGTGCCCGGATAGGGCGTGAGAATCGCCGGCTGCAGCTTGGTGGCGCCGATCTCCTTTGCGAACTTCGTGGCACGGGCGATGTCGTAGGGACCGTCGGTGTCGATGCCGACCACGATGCTCGCGATGAGCTGGATTCCATGCTCATGGCAGGCAAGACCGGCTCGGCGGATGTCGTCGTAGTTCTGGCGCTTGTCGATGCAGTCAAGAGACTCCTGGTTGAGCGACTCGATGCCGATGAGCACCCAGTTGAGGTTGGCGCGGGCCAGCAGGTCGAGCAGCTCGGGGTCGTTTGCCATGTCGGTGCGCCCGAAGAAGAAGGTCTCCTTTGCCTGCAGGTTCTCCGCGATGATGCGTCGGCAGATCTCCTTGGCGCGTTCCTTGTTCGCCGTGAAGTTGTCGTCTTCGAAGTTGAAGTACTGAAAGCCCATCTCCTTGTAGTGGCGGATCTCGGCGATGACGCTGTCCACGCTGCGCTCGCGATAGGGGGAAAACGAGCGCGACGTCGTGCAGAACGAGCAGCAGTACGGGCAACCGCGCGTCGTGAGGATATCGGCGGCCTCGACGGGCGTCTGCAGGACCGAGTAGTCCGGCCAGGGAACGGCATCGAGGTCGGTCACCGGCTCGCAGATGACGATGTCCTCCGTGCGCCTTCCCTCGACGACATCGAGAATCGTGTTCTCCCCCTCTCCCACCAGCACCTGGTCGGCGTGACGCAGCGCCTCTTCGGGAACGGCCGAAGCGTGCATGCCGCCGATGAGGACGTGTGCGTGCCCTTTTGCGTGGAACGCATCGGCAATGTCGTAGGCGCGCGGCGCTGTCGAGGTCATCGTGTAGAGGCAGACGATATCGGCCCATTCGTACATGAGCTCGAAGTCGACGTCCCCGCGCAGCTCCTCGTACGCGACCACATTATGTCCTGCACGCTTCAGGATTCCCGCCAAGATGAGGGGTCCGGTGATCGAGTCGCGCGTACCATAGAGGTGCGATCCCGTGCGGTAGATGGGCAGCCGTTTCAGCCAGGGCGCCGGTGTTATGAAGACGATGTTCATGCCGAGTCTCCTTCCCAGGAGAGCAAAACGTATTCGCAGTGGGAGTAAGACAACTGTATGTATTTTTGAAAGCCAAATCAATACACCTGTATGGTCGATTTTTTTCAAGTGGCGAATGGAAAGTTCCCAGATTCTGCGTTCTGAAGCGGGCGCGAGCGCGCTGGCGCACGTAGTGCACGGCACTTGCTTTATCGCGCGAAGGCCCTAGGCATTCTTCGCAAGGGGGACGAGAAAGGCCAGGTAGCGCACGAGCACATAGATTGTGATGCACGTGGCAATGGCGAGCTGGATGCCCGCGACGCACTGGAGCGCCGACACCCATGCCCCCATCCCGAGCGCCACGGCAGACGAGGCGAGCATGGTTGTGGCCGACGTGCTTATCACGAACGGAAAGGTCAGTGCCGCATAGCTGGGATAGAAGCGAAGCGGCAGACAGCGTAGCATGCTCGCGAACGCGAAGACGTAGCAGGCAGCCGAGAGCACCATTAGGACATCGAGAAAGGCTCCACTCGGTGCTGGATAGAGCGCCAGATAGCAGGCCAGGCACATGTTGGTCGGCGCGGCATAGATGGCGAGCAACGGACGCTGCGCCTCCTGTCCCACGGGAGCGCGCATGTAGCGGACCGTCACGATACTGAGAAGGATGAAGGTGACTGCGAGCTCGATCCAGAAGAGGACGACGAGAAACCCGCCCACCGGATATGAGCTCGCTGTCAGGCAGGCGAGCACGAGGCCGATGAGCGTGACAAAGCAGGATGGCAGCAGGAAATCCTGCCACCCCTTCCTGAAGGCGCCGGCGATGAGATTTGCGATTAGGCAAAGGTGGGCTGCCACCCCGAAGACCCAGATGCCGAAGCCGAGCCCATGGAAATACGGCGCCACATAGGTGCTCAGCACGAGAACGCACATCGAGAACGTGCCGGCCACGCCCGCGAGCACGGGGTTCTCGAGGTCGGCGCGAATGCCTTTTGGATTGAGAATGCCCTTGCAGACCACGAGTAGCAAGAGCAGAAACGAGGTGACGCCGCAGATTGGATATGCAGGTGTCCACAGCACCTTGAGCAGCCCTCCGAGCGAGGCGATGGCAAGCGCAACGCCGCACAGCGGCAGCGGCACGTGCAGAATCAGGTTCTTCGCAGAGTCCCTCCCCGTCAACGCGGCAAACATTTCTAGCTCTCGTCCAATCATTGCACTTCAGAATGCGCTCATGAAAAGACCGCCCGTGCCGTAAGGTTTCCCGTGGCGACACGGACGGTTTCATTGTAGAAGACGGATGTGCTGTGGACCTAGTCCATGACGAGGACGCCGCGGAACTTGGTCTTTGCGGCCATCATCTTGCTGTAGGCCTCGCCCGCCTGCTCGAGTGAGAACGTCTCGATGCGCGGCTTGACGTCGAAAAGCGTGCTGAACTTGAGCGTCCTTTCGAGCTCGTCGGCGTTCGTGAACGTGCCGTGAACGTTTGCGCCCGTTCCAATGAAGTCCATCGTGGACCAGCCGATCGGGTCGGTCGAGGTGGCAGCGAAGATCATCTCTCCCCCTGTCTTCACGCCTGCGATCAGAGGCTTTATGACGTCGGGGTTCGGCGAGGTGACGAGCAGGACCTGGGCGCCTCCGAGCTCTTTGAGCTTATCTGCGGCAGAGCCGTCGGCATTGTCGAGGTAATGGTTCGCGCCGAGCTCGAGGGCAAGTGCCTGCTTGGACTGCCCGCGCGAGATCGCCGCGACCTCGAAGCCCGCCTTGTGCGCATACTGAACCGCAAGATGTCCCAAGCCCCCAATGCCGAGCACTGCGACGAGGTCGCCTGGACGGGCGCTGCTTGCGCGCAGGGCGCTGAACACCGTCTGGCCGGCGCACAGCAGCGGTGCCGCCTCGGCAGATGCGAGCTCTTCGGGAATCGTCACGAGGCTGGCCGCCTCTGCGGTCATGTATTCAGCGTAGCCGCCATCACGTGAAAGACCGGTCACGCCGCCGTTGCCCGCATGCCATCCGATTCCCGCGCGGGCACCCACCTCGAGGTCCTCGACACCCTCGCCGAGCTTTGCGATGTGCCCGACGACCTCGTGCCCGGGGATGCGCGGATAGGAGCTTGCCATGCCGCCCACTGCCATCGAATCGCCATGGCATACGCCGCATGCCTCGACCTTGAGGAGCACCTCTCCTGCCTTGGGCTCGGGAACCTCGACATCCCTGAGCTCGAACATCTTGTTCGCCTCGGGAATTACCATTGCCTTCATCGTCGCCATACGTCATCATCCTTTCCGAATCTTCTCGACGTATCTTTCCCGGCTCTTGCCGGGGAATTGCTTCTTGCCGCTAAACTTTCAATCATGTACTTGCTATAATTTCCGTACTTAGTATCAAATATGGAGAGTCAAACGGCAATATCGCAGTTTTTTCGTATGTGCTACGGAAAAACTGACCACGAGGAAAGGAAGAGGCATCGGATGAAATACGAGAAGACATGCCCCTGTGTGGAGACCTGCCCGATGGACCTGGCATCGAGCATCATCGGCGGCAAGTGGAAGATCAAGATCATCTGCGTGCTCCACTACGCGCAATCGCTGCGCTACAGCGAGATCAAGCGAAAGGTCCCGGGCATCACGCCGACGATGCTCGCCTCGTCATTGCGCGAGCTCGTCGAGACGGGCATCGTGCACCGAGAGCAATTCGACGAGATGCCCGTGCGCGTGGAGTACTCGCTGACCGAGGCCGGCCACAGTCTCGTACCTGTTCTGTTGAGCATCCGCAACTGGAGCGCCGACTATGGCATCCAGCTCGGAATGTGGAAGGACAACGAGAGCTAGCGCTCCGCCACGAAGCGCATACCTATCTCAGCGCCCGCGCGCTGACATGGACTCGCCTTCCTCGTCTCGTACCCGCGCGCAGCCATCGGTGACAGGATTCGATCGCTTGGAAACTAGCGGTATCCCCAAAATGAGCGGGGCGCTCGGACACCGCTCTCAGCGACCGGGCGCCCCGAGACCTCTAGCGCCTCGCGATAGGGAGACCCGCAGAGTTACCCGCGGTCATCGCCGTGCCTGCGCCTGCGGACGACGATCAGGACAGCACCTGCACAGAACAACGCCGCCATAAGTGCAAGCCCCGTCGAGGTGTCGCCCGTCTCGGGCGTGCCGCTGGAGCCCGATTCATCCAAGGACGTGGAGCCGACATTGGAATTCTCGTCCCAGGCCTTGTTGCGATCGTTGTTTCCTCCAATCCGATACAGGTTCTTGAACACCGGTGGCGTTTCTGTGCCTGCATCGTATGTGACCGTGGCGCCAAGCGTCTTTGCGCCGTTGTCGGTAAAGGTGACCGTGACGGTATGCACAGACTCGTCATAGGTCACGTTCCCCTTTTGCACACCCGGCTGAGAGGCATTGTCATCTTCTGGCAGCAGCTCGGACATGACATAGGTGATCGTCCAGACCACGGTGTCGCCAGAGACCTTCTTGGTCGCCCTTCCCTGCCGCACGAGTTTGTCGAGTTCGCCTTGAGTGAACTTGAGGCGCGGCGAGGTGAACGATTTGCCGGAGTTTTTCATCCTGAACGCCTCTGCGCTATCGCTTGCGTACTTGCAGACGACCGTGAACTCGCCATTGGAGAGCTCGCGGCCCTCGAGCCTCTTCGTGGCGTGCACGGTTGCCGATCCAGCGGGAAGGAACTGGTTGGCAAAGGTCGCCGTTGCGTTGTTGCCGGAAGCGTTCTTATAGCTCACGCTGGTCTTTATCGTGCCATCGCCCTGGTCGGAAAGGTGCACCGTCGCCGTCCACTTCTGTGTGTCATATCCGTACTTTGCGCTTATGCCAGGCATCTCGACGATGGTGTAGGTCAGGTCCTTTTCCTGGGCATAGGTGCCATCCCCGTTGGAGAGATCTTCCATCGTGTAGCCAAGCGGATCAAAGGAAAATGTGCTTTTGCCGCTTGCGTTGGGAGACCCATTGCTCACAGTCTGAATCGGCGCCCCAGCCGTATCTGTCCCCTTGTAGAGCGCGAACTCGAATTCTCCCTTCTTGTAATCCCTGTAGCTTGCCTTGTGGTTCTTGACGACCTTCGTACCCTTGAGCACTGCCTCTCCAGAGGCAGAATAGGTATTGGTGAAGCTCGCGGCAGACGAGCCGCCGGGTTTGACGATGCCCGTTACATCACTCGATGCGGTCTGGCTCCAGTTCTCCCCCACACTGGCCTCTTTGACAAAGTAGGTCGTTCCCGCTGGAAGCCCCGTGATTGTCGCGGTCTGGCCGCCCTTGAGAGTAATCGTGCCTCCGCTCGTGACCGTGCCAGAACGCCCATCGGAAGAGGTCCAGTCGTATTCGTCCGTAAGGAGCTTGGAATCCTTCATGAGCGAAACGGTGAACTTGAAGTCCTTATCAGATGTGGCCGATGATTGCCCGACCGTCTGCTTGGAAATCGTCAGGTTGCCCGGCCCCGGCACGTTCGTGAACAGGGCCTGGTATGGCGTTGAATCGTTCCAGTCGTAGTAGGCCGATGCGCCCAGCATATCCTTTCCATCTTGAACGCTGTGCCGGATTTCGACATATGCGTGCTCGATGTGCTGGTCGTACGTGATGCCGTCCTTCTGTACGCCCTCGGTATTCGGGTCATCATCTTCGGGCAACACTTCTGCGATGGTATAGGTCCGGTACTGATAGTCCTGCCCCTGCCACTCGTTCGCATCGTACGTAAAGGTGATGGGATCGAATGTCACGCTGCTGCCCACATTGGTGGCAGTCTGAATCGGGTTGCCGGTTGCCTGGTCGCCCTCGTAGAGGTTGAAGGTAAAGGTGCCATCGTCAGGCGAAAGCCCCGTAAGGAGCTTGGATGCCGCAATCGTCACGTTGGTGGAGCCCGGCGTGAACTTGTTCACGAAGCTTGCTGTCGAAGTGCTCTGCGTGACGGTTCCCGCAGTTCCGCTGGAGCTCGAAAGCGTCCAGCCTGGTGCCGAGCTCTCAACGACCGAATAATGGCAGCCCACGGGAAGATTGCTGAAGACCGCTTTCTGCCCGGGCTTCAACTGCACATAGAACGTGCCGTTGTACGACCAGGCCTTGAGCTTTTCCCACTGCGCATAGAGCGTAACGTTGCCATCGAGGTCGGTGATTTCCTGGCCATCGGAGTAGCGTTTGCCGGCATAGGGATTCTTCTCGAGCTCCTCGTCGGTTGCCGTGCGCCATCCGGCAAAGTAGTAGCCCTT
>JBMNPN010000023.1:0-30358 GCA_050943615.1 Coriobacteriales bacterium | reverse complement strand
CCGACCAGCGCACAATGCGCCTGCGCGTGGCCGAGATGGCAAGCTACTTTGGCATCCAGGGCTGGTTCCACAAGGACGTGAAGGACCTCTCCGGCGGGCAAAAGCAGCTTCTGAACCTCGCCTCGGTCATGGCGATGCAGCCAAGCGTCCTCATCCTCGACGAGCCGACCAGCCAGCTCGACCCGATTGCGGCGTCGAACTTCCTCAACACGGTCAGAAAGATCAACCTCGAGCTTGCCACGACGGTGATCTTGAGCGAGCACCGACTCGAGGAGGTCTTTCCCGTCGCCGATCAGGTGCTCGTCATGGACGATGGCAAGGTGCTCAGCACGGGTACCCCGCGCGAGGTGGGAGAAGAGCTTTCCCACCAGGGAGGGGAGATGATGGCGGCGCTTCCCGCACCGATGCGCATCTACTACTCCGTGCGCGATTTCGAGCCGCAGGATGCGCCCTGTCCGCTCACCGTGCGCGAGGGTGCAAGCTGGCTTTCCGATACGTACGGCACGCGGGCGGAAGACGCCCCCCGTCTCGACGACGAGGAACCCTTCGAGGAAGGGGGCTTTGCACCCGCGGTCCAGTTCAAGGACGTCTGGTTTCGCTACGAGCGCGACCTGCCCGACGTGCTGCGCGGCATGAGCTTCGAGGTGCGGCCCGCAACGCTTTTTGCCGTCGTCGGCGGAAACGGGACGGGCAAGTCCACGATGCTGCGCTGCCTGTGCGGTGCCTGCCGTCCCTATCGGGGAAAGATCAAGGTCCTGGGAAAGCGCCTGAAGGACTACTCGGCGGAGAGCCTCTTCCACGGCGGCGTGGCGATGCTTCCCCAGGACCCGAGCAACCTCTTCGTCAAGAAGACCGTGCGCGAGGACCTCGAGGAGATGCTTTCCGAGGTCGAGCCCGAAAAGCGTGCGGCGCGCATCGACGAGGTATGCGAGACCTGCGGCATCGAAGGCCTGTTGGACGCGCATCCCCTCGACCTTTCGGGTGGCGAAAAGCAGCGCGCGGCGCTTGCCAAGGTGCTCTTGTGCGAGCCGAAGATCCTGCTGCTCGACGAGCCGACGAAGGGAATCGACGGGTCGTTCAAGCGCCGGCTTGCGAGTATGCTCGCGCGCCTCAAGGAGCGCGGCGTCACCATCATCATGGTCTCCCACGACGTCGAGTTCTGCGCCTCGTACGCCGACACCGTCTCCATGTGCTTCGACGGCACGCTCGTCACCACAAACACGCCGCGGCGCTTTTTCGCGCAGAACAGCTTCTACACGACGGCGGCAAACCGCATGAGCCGCCACCTGTTCCAAGATGCGGTCACCGACGAGGATGTGGTCTCGCTATGCCGTCGAATTTGAGCGAAGAGTCCAGCGCCGGCAAGGGAAAGCGCCGCGTGAAGCTTGTCGTGTCCGTCGTGCTGCTCTTCGTGGCGCTGCCCATCGTCATCGTCATCATGACGCGCCTCGGAAGCGATACCTACTACCTCACGAGCGTCGTGATCATCGTCTTGATGATGCTGCCGTTCTTCTTGAGCTTCGAGCGCCGAAAGCCCACGGGACGCGAGCTCGTTGTCATTGCGGTGCTCATCGCGCTTGCCGTGGCCGGGCGTGCGGTCTTCGTCTTCGTGCCCTTCGTCTCCCCGGTCATCGGCCTTGTCATCTTGTCGGGCATCGCCCTGGGCTCCTCGTCGGGCTTCGTGGTGGGGGCCCTTGCCCTGTTCGTGAGCGACTTCATGTTCGGTCAGGGGCCGTGGACGCCCTGGCAGATGCTTGCCGCCGGCGCGGCTGGCTGGGTCTTCGGCTACCTTGCCGAGCGGGGAAAGATCGCGCGCGATACCCTGCCTTCCAAAAAGCGGCTCGGTCTGGCCGTAGGTGCGGGGCTTTTCGACTGGATCGTCGTCGGCATCATCCTCAACACCTGCACCCTGTTCACGATGGTCTCGGTTCCGACCGAGCTTACAGCCATCATCGCCGTCTACGCGGCCGGTCTTCCAGTCGATCTGGTGCGTGGCATATCGACGGCGCTCGTCGTCTACTTTCTGGCAAACCCGCTTCTGGGCAAGTTCGAGCGCGTGCGCGTCAAGTACGGGCTCATGGGGCAGTGAGCTATTGCGATGCGCTTCGACTCCTACCATCCTGGCATCAACGTCATCTTCTTCACGGCGGCTATCGTGTTCGCGGCCTGGTGGGACCATCCGTACTTCATCGCCATCTCGTGGGCCTGCGCCGCGGCCTACTCGGTACTGTTGCGCCAGAAGAAGGGGCTTGCCTTCGCCCTTGGCACGATTTCCTTCTCATTTGTGGTGATGCTTCTCTATGCATGGATTATGCACTTTGGAATAACTTATCTCCTCGTGCTTCCTGACGGAAACCACCTGACGCTCGAGGCGCTTTGCTGCGGGCTTGCGCTCGGCTTTCGAATCTCGGCGGTCTTCATGTGGCTCGAGTGCCTGCTCGTGATTTTCAGCTCCGATAAGGTCGTGTACCTTCTGGGTCGCATCAGCCCACGGCTCTCGTTGGGGCTTTCGGTGCTGCTGCGCTTCGTGCCGCTCACCGCCGGCTTTGCAAAGCGCATCTCCCTAGCTCAGGCGGGCATCGGGCAGGGTCCGGGGCAGGGGAGCTTTGCGGCGCGTGCCCGTCATGCGGCGGCACGCATCTCGATGACGATCAACTGGTGCTTCGAGAGACTCGTGCAGATGAGCGACTCGATGCGCTCGCGCGGCTCGACGCTCAAGGGGCGCACGGCGTTTTCGCTGTACCGCTTTGACATGCGCGACCGCGCCTACGTGATCTTCCTTGTCGCCGCCATCGTCATCTGCCTATGCGGCTGCCTGCTCGACCAGACGGCCATGCAGTACGATCCCGAACTCATCATGAACAGGATAACGCCGCTCTCCATCGTGTTCTACGTGGCGTATGCGGCTCTGCTGCTGTCTCCGCTGCTGCTGCAGCTGTGGGGCGAGGCGCGTTTCTCGCACCAGGTCGGTGCCCGCTTTGCAAATCCTGTGCAGGCACAAAGTGCGGATATAGCAACAGGCAGGGGAGGGGAGCGGGCATGAAGCTGAGCTTCAACCTCACGACGAGTCCCGACGACATGGAGCGTTTTGCCGACCACGCCGACCTACAGCGTCAGCTGAACGGCTTTGACGGCGTCGAGCTCATGTGGTTTGGGGAAGACGACAACCCCGGCATCGTGACGCCAAGCGATGTCGTCGGCTTTCACCTGCGCTGCAAACAGACCTGGTACGATTTCTGGACGGAAAATCGGGCGCGTCTCATCGACGAGTTCGACTCTCTCGAAACCGTGCGCTCGGTCTACGGCGGCCTCGACCCCGAGTGCCTGGTCGACTCCTACAAGAGAGACCTCGCCGCCGCGCATCGATACGGCGCCGAATATGTCGTGTTCCATGTCTCGGAGTCGACGATACACGAGGCGCTCACGTTCGATTTCGAGCATACCGATGTCCAGATCGTCGATGCCGCCGCCGAGGTGGCAAACCGGGTAATGGAGGACGAGGACGGCTCGATTGCCCTGCTCATGGAGAACCTCTGGTACCCGGGGCTCAACCTTCTCGACCCGAACGTGACGCGGCGTCTCATCGAGCGCATCGACTATCCCAACAAGGGAATCATGTTCGACACGGGGCACCTGTTGCACACGAATTTCTCGCTTGCCACGCAGGACGAGGCGCTTGCCTATATCAACAGCGTGCTCGATGCGCACGAGCAGGCGGGGCTCTTGAAGTGGTTTCGGGGGATGCACCTGCACCAGTCGCTCACGGGAAGCTATTGCACCGAATTGAGAGCGCACCCCCTCGACCCTTCGGGCGGCTATGAGCAGCGGTGCGCAAAGCTGTTCCAGAGCATCTTTGCCATAGACCGGCACCTCCCCTTCACGGCAATAGGCGTAGCGGAGATGATCGGGCGCCTTCCCCTGGAGTACCTCACCTTCGAGTTCATCACGACAAGCCGGGAACAGCTGGAAGCGTTCCATCGAACGCAGAAAATGGCCCTCCGACAATAGTCGGTATTCCCAAACAGCCGAAAACCTCCTTTCAGGTCGCTCGTTCACCGAATTCATAAATTTTTTTAAAAATCGCTACTGATAGCGCTTGATAAAGCACTGACTGAAATAGAATGCGAAAAAAATGTAAATTTATGCATTCTATTAAGTGACTGCTGAAAACGAAACCTGTTTGAAACTGTTAAATTTAGTCTTCAGTTAACCATATAGCGAAGATTTTGGGTCTATTACCTAAAAAGTAGGAATTCTCGACTTGCAAGAAAAAATTTTGTGTTAATATATCAACTGCGTTTTGGACGCACGATTTGCTTGAAAAATTGAATATACAAAACCGTTAGTGGATGAAGGGAAATTTAGGGACCCCAGATTCTAAAGGTTGAAATTCAAGGATTCAGCAAAGCGTTTGAAAATTCAGCCTTGTTCGCAAATGCACGTAGCGCGAAGTCAAGGCACTCGTCTTATGGGATAGGGAATCCTCGCGATATGGCCCAAAAGACGAGCGGGAATGAAGGCAAAGGCGCCCTTGGACGGGCGGATAAAGCCCTTCCTTTTCTCGCTCAGTCTAGCTGTCGGGCCAGATGCTTGAAGCCCGGTAGTCAGGGCGTCCGGGCAAGGGAAGAGCGTCAGCGAGGAGGAGAGATCCTTGAAGACGAAGAGCGGGCGCAAGATTGCGATGAGCATGATCGCTGTGGCGATGGCGGCCGTACTGGTTCCCACGATGTTGGGTGTTCTGCCCGGTGCAGACGCTGCTTCAAGCAATCCTACTGATACGACTGAGCAAACCACGGCAAGCGAGACTGCTGCCGGTACTACTGATACCAACGAGACCACGACGGTGAGCCAGGGAACGCAGAAGGCTTCCCAGGTTGCTTCCAGCCACAAGACCACCAAGAAGAGCAAGAAGGCCAAGAAGAGCAAGAAATCCAAGAAGGTCAAGAAGGCAAAGAAGAGCAAGAAGCATCGCTACAAGCGCAAGTCCTCTTCCAAGTCCTCTTCGAGCTCCTCTGCTACGGCTCCGAGGTCCGGTGTTGCAAAGAACAAGATGAACAGCTCGGAGAAGGCGCTTGCCAAGAAGATTTTCAAAAAGTACAACGCCTATCGCGCCAGCAAGGGCCTGAGGAAGGTCAAGTGGTCCAACGACTGCGCCAACATGGCTTACAAGAGCGCCAAGGGCTGCTCCAAGGCGGGCACGCTCATCCACGATCTTGGCATCCCGTCCAAGGTCGAGTGGCACTACGCCGATATCCTTCAGTGGTCGAACTGGAAGATGTCCGCCTCTGAGGCCGTCAAGAACTGGCGTAACTCCACGGGGCACAGGCGCATGATGCAGTGCACGACTTCCAACGTTGCCGGTGTTGCCTGCTATAAGGATTCCAGCGGCAACTGGTATTACGTGATCGTCTACAACTGGGCCCATACCAATCAGAATGGGAACTAATGGAGCGGATGGGTGTCTGAGACATAGTTCTCATGGCTAATGCCCATTAGTTTCATTTAAGCGGAACCGTCCGTAGGGGAGTTGACGGTTCCGCTTTTTATTTGTCTCAACATGAAAGTTCGCGCCCCCAGCCGTTGCTCTTGCGGCTGGGGGCGAATTCAGTGCACGGGAAAGCTACACGTATTATATGCACGCAGTAAATAGCATGCCCCGCGCAGGTGATTGCGCAGGCTCAGTTTCCGCAGATCAGTGTGCTCTTCCGGTTCTCAGCGTGCCAGCGCCTCGTGCGATGCACCCGATGGCGCTGTCGATCTCTTCTTTCGTGTTGTAGAAGGCGGGGCAGAGAAGCGCCGCTCCCATCTGGTCTGATGCAGATAGGAGAGGACGCACGCGTCCGTCTGCCGTGCCAAGTGCAAGTCCTCTCTTGTCGACGAGCGCGCACAGGTCGAAGTGATGGACGCCGTCGACGTTGAAGGGAACGCAGCAGCTGCGCTTCTCCGGATTGCCCAGGACGTTGACGTGGTCGAGCGAGGATATGCCCTCTTGTGCATAGGAAACCAGCTCGTCCTCGTAGGCGGCGATTTCCGCACGCCCGACCTTGTCAAGGTAGTCCATCGCAGTGGCCAGCGCGATGGCTCCGACGTAGTTGGGGGCACCTGCCTCGAGTCGGAACGGCAGCTCTGCAAAGTTCGTCTGTTCTTCTTCCACCTTGTCGACCATCGTGCTGCCGAACTCGCAGGGCCTGAGTAGCTCGAGTGCCTCGGGCTTGCCGTAGAGCACGCCGATACCCGTTCCCGAGAGCATCGTCTGCCCCGAGAAGGCCAAGAAGTCAACGTCGAGTTCTTGCACGTCGATTGGCGCGTGCCGCATCAGCTGGGTGGCATCGGCAACGACGAGCGCACCTGCCGCGTGTGCCCGCTCGACGATTCTGTCCAGTGGCGTCACGCTTCCCATGACATCGGAGCAGCAGGTGACCGCGAGAACCTTGGGTTCCAGGGCGAGCAGGCGGTCGAGGTCGTCAATGTCGAGATCGCCGTTTTCTCCTACGCCGACGGTCTCGAAGCGCGCGTCGTGTTCCAATGCCAGCTGCTGCCAGGAGACGTAGTTGGACGGATGCTCGAGCATGGTCGAGAGCAACAGGTCTCCTGTCTTTACCCGTGCGCGCAGACCTCCTGCGACGGTGTTGAGCGCTTCGGTGGCGCTACGGGTGAAGACGACGCAGTCCTTGCTGGGCGCGTTGATGAACGTGGCGACCTTCTTGCGCGCCTTGTCGAGCGCATTGGCCGACGATATCCCAAGAAAATGCATCTTGCTGCGCACGTGCCCATTGCTGCGACGATAGTGCTCGACGATGCGGTCGGTGACCTGTGTTGGCACCTGCGTCGTCGAGGAATTGTCGAGGTAGATAAGGGGTCGGTTGTACACTTCCTGCTGAAGAACGGGGAAGTCTTCTCTGATTTCTCGGACGTTGATCATCGTGCTCTCCCTCGGTGTTTGTTCGTACACGAATGTATCCGAGTATGGCAAAGACGCGGGCTTCGAGCAAGAAACTAGGAGCGGTTTTCGTCCCGGAAGATTACGTGATGGATGCGCTTGAAAAGGCCTTCGTGCAGGTAGAGCGGGGTAAGGGGATGGTGCCCGGTGACGCGGTCCTTTACACCGAGGTAGGTGACGGGGGCCTCGGAGTGCTTGATGAACAGTGCGTCGTGGCCCACGCACAGGCCGAGCACGACGTTGAGCTCGGTGTGCTCCGCGTTCAACGTGAGCGCCTGCCCCACAGGGTTGCAGATCGAGGAGCACATGCCGCTTGCGAGCGTGTCCAGATACGGCTCCTCGAGCGTGTCGATGGGCACGGCGCCGTTCTTGCACATGACCGTGACGGGCATGAAGCCGTTGTCGCGCAGGACCTGGCAAAAAGTTCGGGCCTCGCGCTCGAGCGAGGTGCAGAAGGCGACGCCGATTTTCTGAAATCCCATCTCGTGGGCAAAGACCATGGTCTCTTCCACACGGGTGAGCTTTCCGTAGCCGTATTTGATGGTGATGGAGGCGGCACGGGCCAGTTCATGGTCGGGGCCACCGGGCTTGTATGCTTCGCGCGCGTCTTTTTGGAAGTCCTGGCAGCTGGGGCAGTCGGTGGGAAAGTCGGTTGCGCCGGCCTGCTTGCAGGAACGTTGCTGGCAAAGATCGCAGATACTGTTCACGGGGACCTCCTGTGCGTTCGCTGATTTCTCGATGTTCGATGCGCACAAGCATACACCGAGGGGGCATCTTTCGGGGGGATGGGACATGCGGGAGTTTCACTGCGTATCTCACCTGCAAATACGCGCGCGACGCGCTAGCATGGAGTCCTGCAACAGCTTTGCTCTCAACATTACTGCGAAAGGTGCGAAACGGACATGCGTGTGCTCGTGGTGAACGCGGGGAGCTCCTCGCTCAAGTGCCAGCTCATCGAGACCGACGGCAAGATCACGCTCATCAAGGCGCTTGCCGAGAGGGTGGGGGAGCCCGAAGCGCAGCTTACCTACTCTTTTGCCCCCGACTTCGAGAAGGTCCACGTCGCCGTTGCCGGGCTCGGCATCGAGGAGTGCCTGAAGCGGCTTCTCGAGCTGGTGGTGGGCGCACCGGGCTCACCGCTTGAAAAGCTCTCGGACATCGACGCCATCGGAAACCGCATCGTGGCAGGCGGCGAGTACTTCACCAAGTCCACGCTCATTGACGAGGCTGCCTTTGCAGACCTGCGCAAGTGCGAAGAGCTCGCGCCGCTCCATAATCCTGCCGCCGACGCCTGCATCGAGATGCTCCACGAGCTTTTGCCGGACGTCCCCCAGGCGGCCGTCTTCGACACGGCCTTTCACCAGACCATGCCGCCCAAGGCCTACATGTACCCGCTTCCCATGCGCTATTACGAGAAGTACCATATCCGCCGGTACGGTGCGCACGGCACGAGTCACCGCTATGCCGCACAGCAGGCGGCAAACCTCCTCGGTCGCCCGCTGAAGAACCTCGGCCTCATCACCTGCCATCTGGGAAACGGCGGCTCGATCACCGCGGTCAACCACGGTGTCTCCATCGACACGACCATGGGGTTCACGCCGCTCGAGGGGCTGATGATGGGAACGCGCAGCGGCAGCATCGACCCTTCCATCGTGACCTATCTCATGCGACGCGAGGGGCTCAGCTACGACGAGATCGACGAGATCTTGAACAAGGAGTCCGGCGTGCTCGGTATCTCGGGCGTGTCAAGCGACATGCGCGATGTGCTGAAGGCTGCCAACGAGGGAAACAGGCGCGCAAGCCTTGCCATCGACATGTACGTCTACAAGGTGCAGAAGGCCATCGGGTCCTTCTATGCGGCGATGACGGTGACCGACGCGGTCGTCATGACGGCGGGTATCGGCGAGAACAGCGCCGAGCTCAGGGAGCGCATCTTCGACGGGCTTGCGCACATGGGCATGATCTTGGACAAGGAGCGAAACGACGTCGAGGGCGCCATCGGCATGAACCGCATCATCTCCATTGACGACAGCCCCATCAAGATCTGCGTGGTCACGACCGACGAGGAGATGCGCATCGCGCGCGAGACCGATGCGCTCGTGGTCGAGCTGAACGGCCAGAGCGCGTGAAGCGCGCCGCGGCCGTCCAGCGGTCCAATTGGGTGCCAGTAGAAATCAGGCTTCGTCGAAGAAGGCGATGATGCCGTCGACGACTTCGTTCTTGATGTCTCTGTAGTTGTGGATCTCGTGGCGGTAGCCGGGGTAGACCTTGGTCTTCACGTTGTGGCCCGTGTCGTAGAGCCAGTTGCTGACCTCGTAGGGACCTGCACCGTAGCCGCCGAAGGGGTCCTGGTCGCCGGCGATGCTGTAGATGGGAAGCTCCTTGGGGACCTTGGCAGCCCATTCGGGGCCGGTGACGTCGTCGATCATCTGCATGAAGTAGAGCAGCGACTGGTTGGTCGTCGGCTTGGTGAAGGCGTCGAAGGGGTCGTTGGCGTGGTCGACCTGGACGTAGGGGTCATGGCAGATCCACTCGTTTCCGATCTTGACCTCGCCGCAGCGCTCGCCCATCCAGCCCATGGCGACACCCGCCGCCTCGGCATCCGTTTCCTTGGCGCGACCTTCGGCGACGTCTTTCTCGAGCATCTCCTCTGCCGCCTTGGTCGCAAAGCTTCCGCAGGTGCCGCAGATTGTTGCGGCCTTGAGCTCGTCTCCAAAGCGGGCGATGAACTGGCGCGTGATGACCGAGCCCATGCTGTGGCCGAACATGTAGTAGTCGAGGTCGGGAAAGATCTTCTCAACTTGCGCCTTGAGCAGGTGCTCGTCGTTCACCATCGTCTCGAAGCCGGCGTCGCCCCAGTCGCCCCAGGTGCCATCGTTCACGATGGCGGTCTTGCCGTGCCCGACGTGGTCGTCGGCGGCGACGATGTAGCCTGCCTCGACAAAGCGGGAGATCATGTGCAGGTAGCGGCGGGCATGTTCGCCAAAGCCGTGCACGAGCTGGATGACGCCCTTGGGCTTGGCTGCGGGAACGTAGATCCAGTACTGGACCTTGTCGCGCTTGTTGCTGGAATCGAATTCGCCTTCGTAGAGCATGTGAATCGCCTCTCTTGCGTGCGGCTCATGAAAAGCCGCATATCCCAATATGGTGCGCTTATTGCAGGGCGCTCATTCCCCCGTGGGGGAGACGGCGTCGATGAGGTCGACGGTGCGCGCATCGCGTGCAAGGTCGATGTAGAGCTCGGCGTTGTGCTTGTTTGACTTGATCTCCTCGGGCGTGAGCTGGCGTACGACCTTGGCAGGCGAGCCGAAGGCCATGGACCCGCTCGGGATCTTGGTGCCGTGCGTTACGAGCGCGCCGGCGCCGATGATGCAGTTCTTGCCGATGACGGCATCGTCCATGATGATGGAGCCCATGCCGATGAGCGTGTTGTCTCCGATGGTGCAGCCGTGGACGATGGCATTGTGCCCGACCGAGACGTACGAGCCGATCTTGACGGGGTGCCCGACTTCCATGTGCACGGTCGCGTTGTCCTGGATATTGGTGCCCTTGCCGATTTCTACCTTGTCCTCGTCTCCGCGAACGACCGCGTTGTACCAGAGGCTCGACTCGGCCCCGATTGTCACATCACCCGTGACGGCACTCCCCAGTGCCTGAAAGACGGTGTCATCGACGTTTGCCATGGTTTCCCTCCTCGAAACTGAATGTGTACATACCTCCAGCGTAGAGCAACAACTCGGATTGTAGTCTAGTTGCCGGCGAGCGGGGTGGCCTGGGTGTACGTGCGGGCGGCGTTTTCCTGGTCGAGGTCGTAGAGCGCCTTGGCATCCGCGCCAAAGAGCTTCATGCGCGTGACCTGGTCGGTGGCGTTGGCCTCCTCCTCGAGTTGCTCGTTGATGAACCAGTCGAGGAACTTCATGCAACGGTAATCGTGAGCCTCGTCGGCGGCAGCGTAGATGTTGTTGATGAGGCCGGTGACGTAGCGCTCGTGCTCGAGCGCGGCCTCGAGCGGCTGGAGGTTGTTGTCGAAGTGGTTATCGGGGGCATCGACTGCCTTCAGGACGATCTCGCAGTCGTTGTCGAGCAGGTAGCGGCGAAAGATCAGAGCGTGGTCGCGCTCTTCCTGGGCCTGCACGAAGTACCAGTTGGCAAAGCCCTTGAGGCCGACGTTCTCGTAGTAGTCGGCAAACGAGAGATAGAGATAGCAGGAGTAGAGCTCCTTGTTGACCTGGTCGTTCAGCAGTTGGTAGACCTTGTCGTCCATGATCGTCCTTTCTTTTGAGCACGTGGCCGTGCGCGTGCGATGCGGTAGCGTGCGCTATCATCGTGGCATGCAACGACAAAGTCTGCAACACACCATCGATCCGATTTTCGACGAGAGATCCCAGGTGCTCATGCTGGGTTCGTTTCCCTCGCCCAAGTCCCGTGAAATCGGCTTTTACTATGGGCATCCCCAGAACCGCATGTGGAAGGTGCTGCCTGCCGTGTTCGGCGTCGATGAGGTGCTCGACACCAACGAGAAGCGCGAGGCGTTCTTGCATGAGCAGGGGATTGCGATGTGGGATGTCATCGCGAGCTGCACCATCGAGGGCGCATCCGATGCGAGCATTCGCGACGTGGTGCCCAACGACCTGTCCCGCATCTTTCGCGTGGCCCGTATCGAGCAGGTCTTCACGACGGGTGCCAAGGCGACCGAGCTCTACCGCCGCTACCAGCTTCCGTTCTATGGTATGGAACCGTGCAAGCTTCCCTCGACGAGCGCCGCAAACGCTTCCTGGAGCCTCGAGCGCCTGGTGGATGCGTACAGGGTGATTCCCGCAGCACTCAAGGAGTAGCGGCGAGGCAGCCTGGAGCCCCCGCGCACATCCTCGTCCCAAATGGCGGGAGACGGGCAAATAACGTGCGCGAACTCCCAAGCAACCAATGCGCGCACATCTGCGGCCCGAATGGCGGGAGGCGGGCAAATACTGTGCGCGACCGTCGCGGCCCAAAGCTCCCGCGCACATCCATGCCCCATTTGGCGGGAGGCGGGCAAATACTGTGCGCGAACGCCAGAATCCGGGACCGCGCGCACATCTGCGGCCCGAATGGCGGGAGGCGGGCAAATACTGTGCGCGAACGCCAGAATCCGGGACCGCGCGCACATCCTCGTCCCAAATGGCGGGAGACGAGCAAATAACGTGCGCGAACGCCAGAATCCGGGACCGCGCGCACAGTATTTCCCCAAATGGCGGGAGACGGGCATATATCGTGCGCGGAACCTCCCAAGCAACCAATGCGCGCACAACTGCGGCCCGAATGGCGGGAGGCAGGCAAATACTGTGCGCGACCGTCGCGGCCCAAAGCTCCCGCGCACATCCATGCCCCATTTGGCGGGAGGCGGGCAAATACTGTGCGCGGAACCTCCCAAGCAACCAACGCGCGCACATCCTCGTCCCAAATGGCGGGAGACGGGCAAATAACGTGCGCGAACGCCAGAATCCGGGACCGCGCGCACAGTATTTCCCCAAATGGCGGGAGACGGGCATATATCGTGCGCGAGGTTCATCCACCAAATTCTCCGCGCACTCCGCTGCTACTTGCTGGCGATGCCCCTCTTGCTGAAGTGGATGCCGAACGGCGAGCTGTAGGTATTGATGCGCCTGAGGATGCGCGACCGTGTCGAGCCCTTCGCGACGACGGGCTGGTAGTTGTTGTAGGAGCTAACAGAAGACGCACGGCAGGGGATGACCTTGGCCTTGCCCGCCTTCACTTTCTTACCGCTCACCTTGAAGGTCTGCCGGTAGATCATCGTGTCCTTGTCGCGTGGATTGCTGTTTCCGCCAAAGCAGAAGTTCGCGAGGCTGTAGACGATGTAGGAGCCGTGGTATTTCTGGATGCCCTGCAGCACATGCGGGTGCGCACCGAGCACGAGATCGGCGCCCTTTTTTATGGCGTACTTTGCGAGCGACTTCTGAAACGAGTTGGGGTAGTGCTGCTTCTCGACGCCGTTGTGCATACTCACGATGAAGATCTTGCACCTTCGTCTCTTGAGCTTTTTCATGCCCGTCTTGATGTAGCGTTTTGAGGCGGCGTAGCTACTGTTTCCACCGATACCAGCGCAGACGGCGATCATCCCGACCTTTACTCCCTTGGTCTTGTACGTGGAGACGCGGGAAAGAGAGGCGATTCTGATACCGGCTTTTCTGACGTTTTTTATCGTGTCCCTGTAGCTCACTCTGCCGTAGTCGTACATGTGATTGTTGGCAAAGGTCACAGCTTCAATCGAACCTTTTTTGAGAATCTTGGCAAAGCGCGGTTTTCCGCGGAAAGCAAACGTCGCATTGCTGCGCTTTCCGCGTGAAGTGAGCGTGCCCTCGAGGTTCACGATGGAAAGGTCATCGGAGGCAAACGTCCTTTTTACCTTCTTCATGAAGTAGGCGGGACCTTTGCGCGCGTACATGGCGTTCAGGCTCCAGGAATAGACGAAATTTGAATCGGTCCCGAGCGTGCAGTCCCCCGCAGCGCTGATGGTGATTTTGACCGGCTTTTTCTTTGCGGTCTTGGCCTTTCTCGTGCCTGCGTTGGTTGTTGCGGAGGATGTGGATGCATCTGAGCCTGTCTCGCTTGCTGTTGCCTGGCTTGCGCTGGTGGTGCTCGCACTTGCGGCAGGTCCGGGCACGAACATCGTAAAGGCAAAGACGAACGCTCCGACCGTTGCCAGAGTCGCCATCCCTGCAAGGGTAAAACGGTATTTCGTCATTATTGCACCTTTCCCCCTGACGAAGCGTCAGTGGCTGTATCCCCTGATGACTGCCTTGATCATTGTAATGTCTTTTCGGGTCGAAACCTCTTGCGGCGACTTGCACTCCACCAGCATCTCTGGAGTATCGAGGCGCACGCGCACCCAGCCATGCACATAACGTTGGCTGGTTCCATTGACACCGTTCTTGCGAATGCCGAGCGCGACTGCCTTTTCGGCGACGCGGTTCAGCCTGGGTGCGTCGAGTGTCTGGTTGATTCGGCCGTGCAAGTCCAGGCATATGCCGAACTCGTCTGCCCCGTATGCTGAGCGTCTTGCTCTATAAGGGGTGCTGCATGGATTTTCGATTGAGAGCATGAGATGTGCCGGAAACTTCTCAGGTCGTTCTTGAAATTGCAGTATTACCGTCTTACTATCAAGGAGAAGTAACTGGGGCTTGCTTGCTCCAGGTGCAGTAATCGGCTGAAAGGTATGTGGCATGGATGCGATGGTGACCGCGCGCGTTCCGGTTGAGATCAAAGAGCAGGTGAGCGCGCTCTTGAAGGAGAACGGGTCGACGCCCACGGAGCTCATCAATTCGGCCTACGAATATTACCTCGAGGTACAGGAGCTCCCCAAAAAGGACGTGCTCATGGCCGGCAAGCGCAAGCTCACCAGCTCGCAGGCAAAGCACATCCAAGATGCGTGTTCTGCGATGTCACTCGACGTCACTGATCTTCCCACCGAAGGCGAGGTGGGCGTGCGATGAAGCTCTTTCTCGACACCAGCATGCTGCTCGGCTTTTTGAGCGGCGATAAGGATTTCAAGCCGACTGCCGAACGCCTGCTCGCGATGAAGCTGCTGGGAGATGCGGAGCTCTGGACGAGCGCCCGCGCCTATCTGAGGGCGCACACGCTCCTTTCGCAAGTATGCGATGAGGACGAGATCCTGCAGGCGTTTCTCGCAAGCTTCGAGGAACTGCAGGTCTGCTCGCTCGATGGCGATGACATCAGGCGTGCCTCCGAGCTGCACCACGAGGATTTCGAGGACTGCCTCACCGATCTTGCCGCCCAGCGCGTAAAGGCCGATATCCTGCTCACGCGCAGAAGCGATGGCTATGAGGACGCGACCTCGATTGTCATGGTGCCCGAGGACTTCTTCGAGGAACTCGCCGCCGGCGGCGTGAGCTACAGCATATAGACCCTCTGTGTGCCCTTTCGCCTCACGGCCCGGGCGCGTGAATTCACATTTGTTACATTTTCCTTGCATCGATGTTAATCGTTTCCATCGCGTCGGGTGGGGCGCGCTCGGTTCCGTACTATGAAGACGAGTTTGTGCCCTCCGTTACGCAAACGAGATGACCAGTTTCTTTCTCCTCGTAAAACGATGAGGAACGTCTCTTCAGGCAACTCGCGCGGACACGGAGCGCACTGCAAAGCATGTCTGGGCAGCGGTGGCGCACCTTTGCCCCTGCATGCGCAAAGCCAGGATGCCGTCGCAAAGGCGATTTGCTTTTTCGCGGCGGAAAGTTTGAAAGGGGACGCTTCGTGGGTGCGGGGGACGGAAAATCGAAACGTCGCACTGCGGATTCGTCGACCCAGCGTGCCCGGCAGGCGTGGGTTCTCATCATCAGCGCGGCCGTCGCGATCATCGCGGGCATCGTCTGCATCATCTTCATCAAAGGGATGCTCGGCATCGTATGCGGCGTCGTGGTCGCCGTACTCCTCTATTTGGGTCTTAGCCTGCTGCTGAAACCGGAGGCAAAGCTCGGTGGCATCGCGGCAAGTCTCTTTCCCAACGGCGAGGCGGCAGCTGCACGCGTTGCCGAGGCGCGCAGGCTCGAAGACGAGCTCAGCCGCATGGGCGAGCAGGTCCGGGATAACGAGGTCCGCTCCGAGGTCAGCGAGCTGGTTGCAGATATCGAATCGCTCGCAAGCTACGTCGAGGACCAGCCCGGCACCTACCGGCATCTCGCGCACTTCCTGAATGTCTATGGCGAGCAGTGCGCGTCGATGATGCGGGGATACCTGTCCGTGGAGGCGGCCTCGAGCAGTCCGGCGCTTGCCGGCGCGCGCAAGGACGCAGTGGATGGGCTCAATGCGCTCGAGGGTGTTGCGCAAGGAGAGCTCGGACGCGCCATGAACGGCAAGGTGACGGAGCTTTCCGCGAGCTCGGATGCCATCAAGCGCCTGATGGACATGGATGGCTATCAGCCGGATGCACGCCAGACAGCGGGGGACAGCAATGGCAACTAGGTCAATGGGAAAGGGTAAGCTGATAGGGCTCGTCCTCGTCGTCGTGGCAGTCGCCCTCGTCGGCATCATCGCGGTAGTGAGCGCGAACCAACCCGAGCCCGCCGCCCCGCAAGAGCCCGTCACCGTGAGCGGCTATATCGGCGGCGAGAAGACGTCGCTTTTCGATGACGAGCAGTTCAAGCAGCTCGCCTCCGACGCGGGGCTCGACGTCAACCACAAGAAGGCGGGCTCCTATGCGATGATGGACGCCGATCTCGAGGGGATGGACTACCTGTTCCCCTCGTCTCAGGCGGCAGAGTCCTATGGCAAGGCCAAGAAGATTTCTACGACCTCGAGCGATATCGTCTTCAACACGCCCATCGTCGTCTACACCTACAGAGACATCGCCGATGCACTCGTCAAGTCGAAGGTCATGTCGAAAGACGGCGATACCTACCTGCTCGATGTCGATGCTGCCTGCAAGGCGATGCTCGCCAACAAGAAGTGGTCCGACCTCGGCTATAAAAAAGGGTATGGGCAGTTCAAGATCGAGTCGACCGATCCGACCAAGTCGAACTCCGGAAACGAGTGGGCAGCCCTTCTCGCCACCGTCCTCAACGACGGGTCTCCAGCGACGGTCGAAAGCGTCAAACGGGATGCCAAGTCGCTGAAGGCGATCTTTGCGAAGTCAGGATGGATGGACGTGAGCTCCGAGGATTCCTTCTCGCAGTTCATAGTCTTGGGCAAGGGGTCCAAGCCGATGATGGTCGGCTATGAAAGCCAGGTGCTCGACCTGGCCGTGAACGACCCGAGTTCGTATGCGCAGATCAAGGACGACCTCGTCATCGCCTACACGACCCCGACCGTCTGGTCGACGCACGTGTTCATGTCGCTGAACGCGAACGGGGAGAAGCTGCGCGACCTGCTCATGAGCGACGAGGTACAAAAGCTGGCATGGGAGCGACACGGCTTCAGGGGCGCGAGCCTCAAAGGTGCCGACAGCCCTTCACGCTTTGGCGTGGCCGGTGTTCCCGAGACGGTGCCCGCATCGGTCGATTTGCCGAATAACAACGCCATGCAGGAGCTGCTCTCCGTTCTCAAGACCTGAGAGCTCGAAAGCGAAGGTGACAGGCGCGAAAAACAACGTGGAACCTTTCGATGCAATAGTGAATAAATGCTGGTAAATCTATGTATAGGAGACAATGATGGGAGATCAGAACGACATGGAGAAAAAGACGCTCAGCTTGTCCGACCTGACGAATGCGGCAAGCCGCGGTGCCTTGTCCGAAAAGCCTCAGGGCGACCTGCAGGAGCAGACCGACCTGACTGGGCAGACCATCACCTTCACGCCCGAGGAGCA
This sequence comes from Coriobacteriales bacterium, assembly GCA_050943615.1. Taxonomy (GTDB): domain Bacteria; phylum Actinomycetota; class Coriobacteriia; order Coriobacteriales; family QAMH01; genus CACZQA01. The sequence continues at coordinate 13,103 of JBMNPN010000023.1, read as the reverse complement.
GGCAAAGATCGACCAGCTCGCCTCCTCGATCGACTTCACGAAGGCGGGAATCGAAAGTTCGTATGCGCGGGATTCCCAGATGGCCATGAGCAATTTCTCGGACACCGTCTTGGAAAAGACGCGCAACAAAGACGTCGGCGATGCTGGCGAGCTTTTGCAGGAGCTGCTCGTCACGGTCGACAAGGCCGAGCTTTCCGGTGTGCAGAACGTGCCCATCGTGGGCAAGGTCGTGCTGAGCCTCGACAAGCTGCGCCGCCGCTACGAGAAGGTCTCGCCGCAGATCGACGAGATCGTCGGGCGTCTCGAGAAATGCCAGGCGCAGATGGTGAACGACATCGCACTGTTCGACTCTCTCTATGAAAAGGACGTCGTCCAGTACCGAGACCTCAAGGTCGCCGTCGCTGCCGGGCGCAAGGCACTCGACGAGTTTCGCGCCAATCAGCTTCCCAAGCTCGAGGCCGAGGCAGCCGCGAGCAACGATCCCATGGACGCGCAGGTGCTCAAGGACTTCAAGGACAAGCTCGAGCGCTTCGACAAGCGCCTCGACGACCTCGACCGCGTGAGCGTCGTGAGCCTGCAGATGGCACCGCAGATCAAGATCCTGCAAAGCTCGGACCGCTCCATTTCCGACAAGATCGACACGACCATATCGACCACCATTCCGCTGTGGAAGTCGCAGATGATCATCGCGCTCGGGCTTGCGAACCAGCGCAAGGCACTTGACCTGCAGCATGATGTCGACGAGACGACCAACAAGCTCCTCAAGGAGAACGCCGAGGCACTGCACCAAGGTGCCGTCGATGCGGAGAAGGCGAACCAACGCGGTGTGGTCGACGTGGAGACGCTACAGGAGGTAAACGACAAGCTCATCGCCACGCTCAAGGACACGCTGCAGATCCAGAAAGAGGGGCGTGCCGCGCGCGAGCAGGCACAAGAGCAGATGCGCAAGATCGAAGGCGACCTCAAACAGGCGCTCATCGAAAACGCCACGAGCATGGACTGATGCTCCGAGGGCCGCTGCAAGGCACGGCCCTTTCGAGATGCTGATGGGGGACAGGATATGTCAGTAATAGAGGACGGGGCCGTCTGCAAGGACGGCCGCAGGAAAAAGTTGGGGACAGCCTGCGCCGTGCTCATCGCGGTGCTTCTGGCTTGCGCTCTGACAGCACTTTGCGCATGCAGTGGAGACGATGACCAGACGCAGGGCACCTCTGCAAGTCCCACTTCCGCTTCCTCTGACAAGGTGCAGACGTTCTCTCCTTCGGAATCCTCGGCGTCCACGACGCTCAAGATCGCCTCGGGTTCCGAGAACAGGGAAGCCGCCGACGCGATCCAGAAGGCGGTCGATTCCTCAGGTGTGGCAGTCGAGATGCACTACATGGGGTCCCTCGACATCATGGGGGAACTCGAAGATGGCGGCGGCGACTACGACGCCGTGTGGCCCGCATCCTCCATCTGGGTTTCCATGGGCGACACGGACCATGTCGTTCAGGACCTGAGCTCCACCTCGACGACCCCGATCGTCTTTGGCGTGAAGAAGTCCAAGGCCGTCGAGCTCGGCTGGGTAGACGAGTCCGGCGCCACCAAGTCCGTCTCCACCGTAGACATCATCAAGGCGGTGAAGGCGGGTAAGCTGAGCTTTTCGATGACTTCGGCAACCCAGTCGAACAGCGGCGCATCGGCCTACCTGGCCTTTCTCACGGCGCTTTCCGGATCGGACGGTCCGATTACCAAAAAAGACCTTTCCGATTCCAAGCTCAAGGCGAGCGTCAAGGAGCTCCTGTCCGGCGTCGACCGTTCCTCGGGCTCTTCTGACTGGCTCAAGGACATGGTCGTGGAAGCTCCCGATTCCCATGACGCGATGGTGAACTACGAATCGCTCGTCATTGCCGCCGACAAGGAGCTCGAGGCGGCTGGCAAAGAGCCGCTCGTCGCCATCTATCCGTCTGACGGCATCGCCATCTCCGACAGTCCGCTCGGCTATGTCGACCGCGGCCAGGGCGATGACTGTAAGAGCGCGTTCGATTCGTTCCAGTCGGCGTTGGGAAGCGACGAGTGCAAGCTGCTGCTCGAGAAGGCGGGACGAAGGTGCGGTCTGGGCGGCAAGGTCTCCAATGCAGACGATGAAGAAGTCAAGCAGGCCTTCAGGGCCGATTGGGGCATCGATGCGAGCGCCGATGCCCTCAAGGCGATCACGCTTCCAAAGGCAGACGTCATTCGCACGGCGCTCAGGCTCTATCAGACCGAGCTGCGCAAGCCCTCCTACACCGTGTGGGTGGTCGACTATTCCGGCTCCATGTACGGTGATGGCAAGAAGGGCGTCGTGAAGGGACTCGAGGAGGCGCTCGACCCAAAGCTCTCGGCAGAGGTGATGGTGCAGCCGACGGACAAGGACGTGAACGTCTTCATCCCGTTTTCCAGCGATGTCGTCGACGTCACGACGGCGCAGGGGACCGATACGGACAAGATCCTCTCGGATTCGGAGAGGATCTCCGCAAGCGGTGGCACGGATATCTACACGGGTCTAGAAGAGGCACTTGGATACGCGAAGACCGCCGAGAAGAAGGGCGGCTATACGGTCGCGATCGTCCTCATGACCGATGGCAGGTCCATGGAGGACACGCGCGATACCTTCTACGAGGACTACCAGAAGACGGGCACCGACACCCCGATCTTTTCCATCATGTTCGGCGATGCCGACCCCGAGCAGCTCAACGAGCTGGCAGACCTTTCCAACGGCAAGGTCTTCGATGGCAGAAGCGAGGATTTGGCCTCGGTGTTCCGTCAGGTCAAGGGCTACAACTAGCCGATTATTTCAAAAACTCAATATTGGACACATGCTACTATGCTTTCAGGTACTCTGGTGTAGATTTCCAGGAGCGATGAAAGGGGACGTGCCGTGTCTGCTGCCAAGGCCAATTGCCTGATCTGCGAAGCGCCGCTTGTCTATCACGAGCAGGCGCAGGAATTTACCTGCGCGCTCTGCGGCAAGACGGAGACGGGGCATTCGGCCTGTGAGAACGGTCATTACGTCTGTGATGACTGCCACCGAAAGAAGGGCACTGATTTCATCATGGACTTCTGCGAGAGAACCGATTCGAAAAATCCCATCGAGATCGCGCAGGAGATAATGTCGGACAGCTCCATCTACCCCAACGGCCCCGAGCACCACACGTTGGTGGGCGCCGCGCTCCTGACGGCGTACGCGAATGCGGGCGGCGATATCGACAAGCGCGCCTCGCTCCAAGAGCTCCGAAATCGGTCGTTGAGCGTGCCGGGCGGTGCCTGCGGATACTGGGGCGTGTGCGGTGCCTCTGTCAGCTCGGGGCAGTTCTGGTCGATTGTCATAGGCGCCACACCGCTGACGTCCGAACTGTGGGTGGAGCCGCAGGTGCTCACCTCGCGCATATCCAGTCGCATTGCGAGCATGGGAGGTCCGCGTTGCTGCAAGCGCACCAGCTTCACCGCGATTCTGGAAAGCGTTGCATTCGCCGAGGAGATGCGCGGCGTGAAGATGGAGCTTCCGGAGAAGGTCGTGTGCAAGTTCTTTGCGCGCAACGCGGAATGCCAGCGGGAGAAGTGCCCGTACTTTCCAACCGGGGAAAAATAGGGTGTTTTCCTGGGGCCCACAGACCGCAGGTTCGCAGGAGTGAAAAACACGCAAATCTCGACTGCCCGTCAGCAACCCCGCAGGTCGCGGGTTCCCAGCCGCGAGATTTGCGTGTTTTCGGGGACGTCTTTAGAAGCCGTTCACGTGCACGCGCGATTCGTCATAGCGGCTCTTCTGCGCGGGTAGCTCTCCGCCTTCGGGATATCCGAACGCGACAAGGCAGAACGGCGTGAGCCCTTCCGGCGTCGAGATGATCTTGTTGACGTTGTCGATGCGGTCCTGCTCGGGGTAGACCGCCTGCCAGACGCTGCCGATGCCGAGCTCGGTGGCCTCGAGCAGCATGTTCTCCACACAGGCGCCCATGTCCTGCTGGACCAGGTTGGCAAAGCGCAGGCCCTCGGACCTCATGAGCGGCACGACGGCAAACGTCGCGCGACCCGTCGGGGCGGAGTAGGGAGTTGCTTTCCCGAGTTTTTCGAGCATATTCGGATCGTCGATGACGGCGAACTCCCAGGGCTGCTGGTTTCCGGCGGAGGGCGCCTGCATTCCCGCGCGCAAGATCTTCTCTCGCTTGTCCTGCTCGATGGGCTTGTCGCTGTAAGTGCGCACGCTCGTGCGCGTGAAGATGGCGTTCATTTCCTTCCTTTCGCTTGTATTGTTTGCATAGTCTAATTATTGGGCTGCTGCGGCCGGGCTTCTGATAACTCCACACTTGGTCGGCGTTTGTTCCTCTCCCGTTACATTGCCTCCTCAGATGCCACTTCTTGCCGCCATTCAGCGTTTATTGCTTGTCATCTGCTGCCACTCGCTATCAAGTGCTTTCAGACTTGCGACTGTCGTCAGGCGGGGCAAGCTCACTGCAGAACACCTCTCCTGGATAGCGCTGTTCCTCGAAGAGCGCCCGTAAATCCGGGCGTACCGCCAACGTCCTTGCAGACGGCCCACGCAAGCGTGCGCCAATGATCTTTGCGATGTCTTTTACCAAGCTCTCGAAATACTCGGGGTCGTCGTATTGGGCACGCGTGACGGGGATGACGGTATATCCCATATGCTGAATAGCGCTTGCACGGCTTCTGTCACGTCTGAGCTCCGCTGCATCGCTGTGATGCAGGTCGCTTTCGTATTCGACGTCGAGCTTGCTCTTTGGCCAGCAAAGATCGGCATAAGCGCACGAGGCACCTGAGATGAACAGGGCCGTTCTGTCAAAAGGGATCTTGTAGTTCATCGACGGCTTTGGAAGCCCGTAGCCTCCCAGCAGCAAGGGCAGGGACATAAGCAACGCCATCTCGGTCTCCCGCACCGAAGCCGACCCTTCAAGAAGATACGGCAGTGCCCTTCTGGCTTTCTTGATGCCGTAATAGCAAGGTATCTGTGCGATGAACCGCCTGAGCGATGCTACTGTCATTAAGGGCGCGCTTCGTGTAAGCGGGTCGCCATTCTCATCGTCAAGCTGAGAGTAATAACCGCACAACTCGCATCCGAGCTTTATCAGCAGCGGCAATTCGAGATAACGAGCGAATTGAATGAATACAAGCTCAGGACGGGCAACACAGTAATCCTCTGATATTTCAATGAAAGAGTTTTTCGGCAGTGACAGGGAGCATACGGTAAATTCAGCTCTAGAGGTAACAAAGCGCCGGTATGTGCTCGGAACCATATAGTGCCTTGGAAGTTCCTTGGGGAGTGCTGCTTCCTGGGATTTGAACTCCCCAATGCTTTTAGGACAATCACTGAGGTCATTTGTTGTCGGGTTGTTGTTGAGTATGCGCTCAGGGTGGGTTTCTAGTCTCCACATTGCCAACGCACAGGAAAGGTCAGGGTAGAGCAATGCAGTCACCTCCTGTATCGAGCATATGAGAATGAACCTTTCAATAACCACCCCCTCAATCTGACCGAAATCTAACAATATCACCGACCGAAATCAGAACGGCGCAGGTCAAAGAGGTGTGTTATTTCAATAGTCCAGAAAATGAAAAATTCTCTGAAGTAGCGTCATGCGCAGTTTTTCGACTTGCCGTGCGCCTTGTCGTCAATAATGTTCGATGCTGTAAATCTGTGCTCTTACGCAATGGAAAACATGCGCGTAACAGTAAGAATACTCGTGCCGCTTCCGTGGAGCTGCCAAGAAATGACGATGCTGTAAGCATCTAGGGTAGGAATAGTTACAGCGTCGTCATTTCTTGGAAAACTAAAAAAAAGAAAATGGCTCTGTTCAGTGAATCTGGAATCGTAACAGGGAAAAAATTACAAAGACGAAAAAAATGCTCGCTTGCTGTTAATTAGTTGACGGGCAGAAAAGACCGCCGGCACCTTGTGTGAGGAGCAAGATGCCGGCGGTTTGTCAGAGCGATGTGGGGGAGACCTTTACGCGCTGGCCTCCATCTCGTTGATCTCGGCTCTTGTGAAGACGGGGCCGTCGAGGCAGATGAAGTGGCTGCCGATGTTGCAGCGGCCGCACTTGCCGATGCCGCACTTCATGCGCATCTCGAGCGTCGTCACGATCTGCTCGGGCGCATACCCCATCTTGAGCAGCGACTCCGAGCAGGTGCGGTACAGCGACGGGCCGCCGCAGAGCACAGCGGCGCTGTTATCGGTCACGGGCAGGTTCAGGCTCTCGAGATACGGCGCCGTGTAGCTTTCCGGCAGGTCGTGCTCGCCGTCGGAGTGGTAGACGCTCACGTGCACGTCCATGTCGGGCACCTTGGGCCAGTTCTCGAAGAGGTCCTTCTTGCAGACGAGGTCCTTGTACGTGCTGGCGGAATAGACCATGTCGATGTGCCCGTAGTCCTCGCGGTGGTTGATGCACCACAGCAGAAACGAGCGCACCGGCGGCATGCCGATGCCGCCGCCGATGAAGAGCATATCACGGCCCTTGCAGCTCTCGTAGGGAAACCAGTTGCCGTACGGCCCGCGCAGGCCGACCTGGTCGCCGACCTCGCAGTCGTGGAGCAGCTCGGTCACACGGCCGACTCGCTTGACGGTGAACTCGACGTAGTCGTCTCCGGTGCCGCTGATGCAGAACATCGACTCGCCCTCGCTGATGAAGCTGAACATGGCGAGCTGGCCGGGCTTGGAGTCGAAAGGCTTCTTGCCGTCGAGGGTCTGGAGCTTGAAGCTCTTGACATCGGGGGTTTCCTCCACGATGTCGACGATCTTTGCGACCTGGGGGAGCAGCGGGTCGGCCGCACCGCGCGCACAGCCGTGTTCGATGACGATTGGCTCAGGCATTGACGGCCTCCTTTCCCGCGAGCTCGTTTGCTCGGTCGATGAGCACCGTGATGTCGAGCGCGACGGGACATTCCGCCACGCAGCGTCCACATCCCACGCACAGCATCTTGCCGTAGCGGTCCTCGAAGTAGCTCAGCTTGTGCATGAAGCGATTGCGCACGCGGTCCTTCTTTTCGGGGCGCGGGTTGTGGCCGCCCGCCATCGCGGTGTACTCGGAGAACATGCAGGAGTCCCAGCAGCGGAAGCGCACGCCTTCCTTGCAGCGGTTCTCCTGGTCGATGTCGAAGCAGTAGCAGGTTGGGCACAGGAAGGTACAGGTCCCGCAGTTGAGGCACTTGATGCTCATCGCGTCCCAGAGCTCGTCGCTCTCGTAGAGTTTGGCCATGCGGTCCTTGATGCCCTCGGCGTTGACGGAAAGCGTGCAGTGCACGTCCTCGGGCGTGGCGTCGCCATCTTCCAGGAACTGCTTCCAGCTGTCGTCGAGCGCCGCCTGCCCGCGCTCGGTCTGGGCGGCGACAGTGTAGGCATCGCCGCAGTCGCGCAGCATGATGTCTGCCGCCGGGGCGTTGTTGGGGTCGAGCCCCATGGACTCGCAAAAGCAGGTCTCGGCAGGTTCGGTGCAGCCCAGTGCGACGGTGAGGAGCTTGTCGCGCTTGGCCGAGTAGTACTCGTCGACGTATCCCTTGGTCAGGAAGACGTCGTCCATGCACTCGATACTTCTCATATCGCAGGGGCGCGCGCCGAAGAGCACCTGGTTGCTCGACTCCACGATGGGGTCGATGAACATGTTGCCGTCGGCGCCGACGCCGTAGTGGTACATCTTCTGCGACTGCGGGAAGAGCAGGTCCTTGGGCGGGAACTTGGTGTTTCCCTCGCCGAGCTTCATCGTGTCTGCCGAGATGTAGGGTGCGAACTTGCGGATACCCGAGACTTCCTTGGGTACGTAGACGACCGCCTCTTTCGAGAGTTCGGTGAGCAGGTCGTCGAGCTTGTCTTTTCTCAATAGCATCTGCTTGCCTCCTTACATGAACTCTTCGAGGTCGGATGTCTTGTAGTTGCGCAGAGCGTCCGGGTTCTCTGTCGTCATGCCGCTCTCGTATTCGCCGAACAGCTCGTTCATGTCCTTCACGAGCTCACGGTTGAGCGCCATGAGCGGCAGGTCCATCGGGCAGACGCGCTCGCACTCTCCGCACTCGATGCAGCGATCGGAGATGTGAAAGGAGCGAATCAGCCCGTAGAAGCGGTTTTCCGTGAGGTTGTTCTGCTTGCCCTGCCAACCCACGCGGCGCTGGTCCACAAAGCAGGTGCGGCACGTGCAGCAGGGGCAGACGTCGCGGCAGGCGTAGCAGCGGATGCACTTCTCGTAGGCCATGTTGAAGAAGTTCTGACGTGCCTCGCGGTCGAGTGACTCCACGAGGGTGGCCTGGCCGTAGCGGTCCTCGGGCGGTGTATCTTCGACCTCGTCGCCGATGAGCTCGTCGTAGGTGACGGGATTGCGGTGCCGGCAGGCCGTGCACTTGTTGAAGACGGCGCCGGTCTTGCGGTCGAGCATCTGCGGGCAGGGAAGTCCGATGAGATAGACGTCCTCGCGCTTGAACTGGCCGTCCTCGATCATGCGGTTGATGGCGCGGCTGTCGCATCCGCGCACTGCCACGCCCACCTTGCCGTGGGACTTGAGGTCCTGGACGTACTTGGCGGTGTTGTTGGCGCAGTACTGGTTGAAGACGAGCCGGTCGGCATCTTCTGGCGCAAGGCAGATGAGGGGCGTGGTCTGGTTTTCGAAGCGGCCCGCCTCCCAGCCGATGAAGGCGACGATGTCTCCGGATTCGAGAAGCTCCTTTGCCCGCGTACGCAGCTGTTCTTGCTGGTCTGCCATCAGGCCTCGCCTCCTTCGGGTGTATCGGCGCCATCTACCGCTGGGGCCTGTTCGGGTGCCTTGCCCATGACGGAGGCGCCCAGCGAGGGCTCGAGCTTAAAGTCGTTTCCGATGGGGCCAAGTTCGCGGATGCGGTCGCAGAAGGCGGTCGCGGTGTCACGGAACTTGCCGGCCTCGGCGCCCGAGATCCATCGGATCTGGAAGCGGTCGGGCTCGAGGCCGATGAACTCGAGCTCGCGCTTGAAGATCATCATGCGGCGCTTGGCGTAGTAGTTGCCGGTGGCGTAGTGGCAGTCGCCGGGGTGGCAGCCGCAGACGAGCACGCCGTCGGCACCGCGCTGCAGCGCCTCGAGGACGTACTGCGGGTTGACGCGCCCCGAGCAGGGCACGCGCAGAAGCCGGATGTCGGCGGGGTACTTCATGCGGTTCAGGCCTGCGAGGTCGGCGCCCGCGTACGTGCACCAGCGGCAGGTGAAGGCCAGGACCTTCGGCCTGAATTCCTCGTTTGCGGCGGGCGCTCCCGCTTGTTCGCTCTCTACCATTGGCATAGCGCGTCGACCTCCCTCATGATCTGTTCATCGGTGAATCCGAGCAGGTCAAGGGCACCGGGCTTGCAGGCGACCGTGCAGGCGCCGCAGCCCTGGCAGAGCGCGGAGTTGACCTCACAGACGTTGCGGGTGACCTTGACGGAGTTCTCGCGCAGGGTCTTCTCGACCAGGCTGAGCGCGCCGTAGGGGCAGATGTCGATGCAGGTGCCGCAGCCCGAGCACTTCGAGACGTCGACGTGGCTGATCTGCGGGTTGGACTCGAGCGTGTCGTGGCTGAACATGCCGATGACCTTGGAGGCGGCAGCTCCCGCCTGCGCCACGGTATCAGGGATGTCCTTGGGCCCTTGCGCCGTGCCGGCTAGGTAGATGCCGCGGCTTGCCGTCTCGACGGGGCGCAGCTTGGGGTGCGCCTCGGTAATCCAGCCGTCCTCGTCGCACTGCACGCCGAACATCATGGCCGTCTCGCGGCTCTTCGGCGCCGGCTCCATGGCGGTTTCGACCACGACGAGGTCGGCGTCGACCTGCACGTTCTGGCCGGAGAGGGTATCCGCTCCGAGAACGACGAGATGGTCGCCTTCCTGGTAGATCTTGCTCACGCGGCCGCGCAGATACATCGCGCCGTCGTTTTTCGCCTGCAGGTAGAACTCGTCGTAGCGGCGCCCCGGGGTGCGGACGTCCATGTAGAAGACGTAGCAGCGCCCGTCGGGGACCTTGTCGAGGAACTGGTGGGCGTGCTTTGCGCCGTACATGCAGCACGCGCGCGAACAGTATCCGCGTCCCTTGCTGGGGTCGCGGCTTCCCACGCACTTGATGACGACCATTGACTTGGGCTCCTTGCCGTCGCTCGGGCGAAGGATGTGGCCTTCAGTCGGCCCAGAGGCGTTGACGAGACGCTCGAAGTGCAGGCCGTCGATGACGTCCGGGTAGGCGCCCCCGCCATACTCGGGGTAGATCTTTGCCCAGTCGATGAGCTCGTAGCCTGTCGCCAAGACGACGGCGCCAAAGGACTCGGTCGTGACCTTGTCGGTGTCCTCGTAGTTGATGGCGCCGGTCGGGCAGATCTTGGCGCACAGCCCGCACTTGCCGCTTGTGAGCATCTTGCAATGCTCGGGGTCGATGACGGGCTTTGAGGGCACGGCCTGCTCGAAGGCCTTGTAGATGGCCGTGCGGTTGCACATCTCCTCGTTGAACTCGTCGGGGATGTTCTTTGTCGGGCACTTGGTGGTGCAGGCGCCGCACCCGGTGCACTTGTCGTAGTCGACGTACTTGGCGTGCTCGCGGATGGTCACCTGGAAGTTGCCGACATAGCCGTCGACCTTCTCGACCTCGGAAAGCGTCTTGACCGTGATGTTGGGGTGGTTTCCGACCTCGGACATCTTCGGCGTGCAGATGCAGGCCGAGCAGTCCATCGTCGGAAAGGTCTTGTCGAGCTGCGGCATCTTGCCGCCGATGGTGGGCTTGCGCTCGACAAGTGTCACCTCGTAGCCGGCATCGGCGATGTCGAGTGCCGCCTGCATGCCCGCGATGCCGCCGCCTACGATGAGCGCGCGCTTGGTGACGGGAATCTCCTCGGTGAAAAGCGGCGTGTCGCGCGCGACCTTGGCAACCGCCATCTTGACGAGGTCGCAGGCCTTGCGCGTGGCCTCTTCCTTATCCGTGTGGACCCAGGAGCACTGCTCGCGCAGGTTCGCGACCTCGAGCATGTAGGGGTTGATCTTGGTCTGGGAGAGCAGGTTGCGCCAGGTCAGCTCATGCATAGACGGCGAACAGGCGGCCACGACGATGCGGTCGAGGTCGTACTTCTCGATCGACTCCTTGATCTTTGCCTGTCCGGGATCCGAGCAGGTGTACTTGTTGTCCTCGGCGTGGACGACGCCGGGAAGCGTCGCTGCAAAGTCGCGGACCTTCTCGCAGTCCACGACGGCGGCGATGTTGCTGCCGCAGTGGCAGACGAATACTCCGATTCTGGCCATTTATGCCACCTCCTCGGGTTCCGGCTCAGCTTGCTTGGGCGTGAGCGCGCCGAGCACGTAGCTTGTGGCGGGCACGAAATGGTGCTCGAGCCCGGCCTCTTTCGGGGACGCGCCCATGGCCATCGCCAGCAGCTCGGTGAAGTAGTAGACGGGCAGGTGGTAGTCGGTGCCCATCTCGCGGTTGATCTGGTCTTCGCGCATGTCGAGGTTGAGCCAGCAAAGCGGGCAGCTCGTGACGATGGCCTCGGCACCGCAGGCCTGGGCGTTCCTGAAGATGCGCTCGACGGCCTGACGTGCGATCTTGGGACTCACGACGTGGTTGGAGGCGCCGCAGCACTCTGTCTTGAACGCCCAGTCGACGCACGAGGCGCCGGCCGCGTCGAGCAGGCCCTCCATGCTCGTCGGGTTCTCCGGCGAGTCGAAGTCGCAGAGCTCCACGGGGCGGACCTGCGTGCAGCCGTAGTAGCAGGCAAGCTTCATGCCGCCCAAGGTCTGTTGCAGGTTGTCGACCACGGTCTGGACCATGTCGGGCTCGACCATGATCTCAAGGAGGCTCTTGACCTCGCTTTGCGCCTTGTAGTCCATCTGGATGAGGTCGGAGACGTGCGAGCGGTTCTTCTCGTCTTCGCGGGCCCAGTGCGCGGCGCGCTTCAAAGACGCGTAGCAGCCCGTGCACGGGGCGACGACGTCGAGGCCGGGGTACTGCTTCTCGCTCATGGCCAAGCTGCGTGCCGGCAGGGCGTAGGAGAGGTCCTCGTCGGTCATGCGCGCGGCCGAGGTCCCACAGCAGCACCAGTCGTCGATCTCGAGCAGCTCAAGGCCGATTTTCTGTGCGATGTAGCGCGTCGATTCCGTGTAGGCGATGCCGGTCGATTCGGCCGAACAGCCCGGGAAGTACGCGTACTTCATCTGCGTCATATGCTATTCGCCGCCTTTCTTCTTGTTGAGGCACCGGTCGACGAGGTCGCGCACGGCCTGCTTGTCCTTGACGCCGTGCTTGGAGATGCCGACAAGTCCCTTGGAGAGCATCTTGGTCGCGCTGTCCATGTCCTGCATCAGGTGGCCGGACTTGAGGTTGTAGAACGCTGCGAGATACTGCTCGTTGGAGCGCCCGTCAGAGCGCACGCCGCTGATGAACTGGGACTCGAAGGTCTCGCTTTCGGGGACGATATTGCGCCCCTCGTAATGCGATTCCATGCGGACCTCGTGCATCAGCTCGGTGATTGAGATGCCCTGCGGGCAGCGTGTCGAGCAGACCATGCACTGCGCGCAGATCCAGGGGCCGCGTGCGGAAAGCGCGCGGTCGACCTGGCCGAGCTGCAGGGCGCGGATCACCTGCTGGGGCATCATGTCCATCGCATCTGCCATGGGGCATCCGGCGGAGCATTTCCCACACTGGTAGCAGTCGCGCAGGTTGACGTTTGCTCGAGCGGCAATCGTTTCTGCAAGCGCACGGTCGTCGAGAGTGACGTCCGATAAGTTAACGGTACTCATGAGAACTCCCTTCTCGTTGAGTCGGCTACACCCGATGGTAGCGTCTTGTCCAAATTTGATTCGCGAACGAAAGGTGACGATGCCCCGAACAGCGGTCTTGCATCGGGTGGGCGGGGGTAGCAAACCGCCCCTTGCCAATATGGGCTGAATGAACAGTTCCGCTTTTCCGCCTGTCGCTTTCTGCCCCGAGAACTTGCGTCTGATGCGCTCTGCATTGCTTTTCGAGAGTCGCCCACTGCGCACGGGAAACGGTGAAATCTATACGCGGTGTGGGACTACGGACGTTTTCCTGGACACCTCAGACGGCTATGCCCCGCTCCTCGCGGAACTCCCGTATCGTCTTCCATCCCAGCGCCTTCTTGATCTTCCCGTCG
>JBMNPN010000022.1:0-31030 GCA_050943615.1 Coriobacteriales bacterium | reverse complement strand
GCAAAGGCCGTGCGCGACCTGGAAGACGCCCGCAAGCAGGGTTTCACGGCAGACGAGGTGGCACGCGTCATCGACGTGGTGCGAACTATTCCCGGGTACGAGGATATCGAGGCAAAAGATGTCGAGATCGGCTCGACGATCTATGCGAACAAGCCGGGAGATGGCTCTGCCCGCGAGCAGGCCGCGAGCTGCCAGCGCGTGCTCGGCGCGCTCGCCAACATCACGCGCGAGTACGCCACCAAGCGCTACCGCAGCAACTGCATGAACTGGGGCATGCTCCCCTTCCAGTACGCAGGCAACCTCGACGCCTTCGAGATCGGCGACTGGATCTTCGTGCCGGGCATCCGAGCGGCCCTCGACGGCGACCTTGCGCACATCGACGCCTACGTCATCAAGGACGGCGCAGCGAAAAAGATTGAGCTTTACATCGCGGACATGACCGAGCACGAGCGTGCCATCGTCAAAGCGGGCTGCCTCATCAACTACAACCGCGCCCGCAACAAGCGATAAGAATCGCGTACGGGCACATCGCGATTGCACAGGAGGGGAGCGTGGAGGCCACTGGGGCACCCACACGCCCTTTTCTGTTCCCTTGTGCTACATAAGCCCCCGGTCGAAGGCGAGAAGCCGGCGGAAGCGCTCGGAGCTCTCCACGAGCTTATCGGGGCTGCCGTCCAAGGCGATGCGCCCCTCTTCCAAGAAGACGACTCTGTCGAAGCGCTCGATGCCCTGGAGATGGTGCGTGATGAGCACGATGCCGCGATCTTCCATCGTGGAAAAGAGCGTGTCGAGCAGACGCCCTTCCGTGATGGGGTCGAGCGCCGTGAACGGCTCGTCGAAGAGCACGAGCGGAGCGTCCGTCAAAAGCACGCGGGCAAGCGCCAGGCGATGGCGCTCCCCTCCCGAAAAGCGCGCTCCGGCCTCAAAGGCGCGCGTGTCAAGCCCATCGGGAAGCCCCTCAACGAGTCCGTCGAGGCCGACCGCACCGAGCGCGCGCATGAGCGTCTCGTCATCGGCATCCGGTGCCGCGAGCAAGAGGTTCTCCTTGAGCGTCATGTCAAAGACATAGGGTGACTGCTGGACCACGGCCAGGTGATGCGCCATGGCATCCCCGAGCTCGGCTGTGGCAACACCGCCCAGCTCGACGCGCCCATGATCGGGGATCAGATCGCCGCGCATCAGACCGGCAAGCGTGCTCTTGCCCGACCCGCTTCGTCCGAGGATGGCCACCTTGTCCCCTGGAGCGACCTCGAAATCGACACCGCGCAGGACCGGCTTGTCGACACGATACGAGAACCAGGCATCCTCGACCCGCAGCACGCTGTCCTGCAGCACGGGCTCGGGTGCCTCGTCGTCAAGCGATTCGCCTTTCGGCTCGAAGGAAAGCTGGCCTTTCGCATCGCCGAGCTCGTTGAGCCTGCCGATGGCACCGACATGGCCTTGTGCCTGCACGGCAGACATCGCCATCGGGGAGAAGACCTCGATGAGCGGGAAGAACCCGAGTGCGAACGCGGCAATCCAGTCTGCCGCACCGCCCACCGAGCCCCCGAACGCGCCGGCAGCCCAAGCCACGGTGATGCAGGCGCAGAGCGCGTAGAGCACCATCTCCACCAGGTCGTTTCCACGCGCGTAAGCATCGATGCCCTTTCTCTCGCGCTGACGGGCGCCCTCCGCGCTGCGATAGCGCTCCAGGTACTCTGCTCCCCTGCCGGAGAACACCCAGTCGCGCGCGCCGAGCACGTTGTCGGTGAGCTCGTCGTAGAGCCTATCGGTCGAGGCCTTCTCGCGCTCGACGCGCGCCCGGTTGCAAAGCCAGGCCACCAGGGGCAAGAGAAACGCCGTCACGAAGAGCACGAGAAACACTACGCCCGCAAACCACCACGACGCAAAGCCCAAGAGCACCACGATGAGCGCCAAGAACAGCCACCCGCACATCAAAGGGAAGACCACGCGCAGATAGAGGTTCTGGATATGGCCGATGTCCTCTGCCACCAGGCCGAGCGCGGCGCCGAGCCTGCCGACGCCCGCGTTGGGGCGGGTCCGGCGCTCGAAGACGCCGTAGAGCCTATAGCGCAGGCTCGAGGTCATGCGAAAGACCCAGTCGTGCCCCACCAGGCGCTCGATATAGCGCAAGATCGGCTTTCCGATGCCGAAGAGCTGCACGGCGGCGATGGGCGCCATGACCATGAAGACGCCGTTTTGCTCCTCGGCGGTGCGGCAGATGAGATAGCCCGCGAAGAACATCAGGAGCGCGGCGAACAGGTAGGTGGCAACGCCCAACCCGATGGCAAGCCAGAGCTGGCGCTTGTACCGCGAGAAGTAGGGGCGGACCCAGGCGTCACGGCGCTTTTCCTCAGCCATCGAGCCCACCTCCCCTGCTATGGGAGACGAGCGCGGCAAGTGAGCCTCCGCTTGCCAAGAGCTCTTTCGGGTCGCCCTGCTCGACGATATGCCCGTCCTCGAGCACGACGACGCGGTCCATGTCGGAAAGCCAGTGCAGGCGGTGCGTGGCAAGCACCACGAAACGCCCTTCCATGAGCGGGAGCATCCGCTCCTTGAGCTCGAGCTCGGTCTCGATGTCGAGGTGCGCCGTCGGCTCGTCGAGCAGCAGGATGCGGCGCGTATCGTCGAGAAACGCACGGGCAAAGGCGACGCGCTGGGCCTGCCCGCCGGAAAGCTGCCTTCCCCCGGAACCGATGACGGTGTCGAGCCCTGCGGGGAGCTCTTCGACAAGCTCGGTCAGCCCCATCACCTCGACGGCGCGCTGCACCTGCTCATCTGTTGCATCAGGTGTGTAGAAGCAGATGTTGTCGCGCAGGCTCGCATGGAAGAGGTAGGGCGCCTGCGGCAGGTAGAGCACCTGCTCCTGCCAGCTTGCCTGAGAGAGGTCCACCGGGTTGCCGTTCAGGAGGACCGCTCCTGAACGAGGAGGGAGAAATCCGCCGAGCAGCGAGACGAGCGTCGACTTTCCCGAGCCGCTCATGCCCACGATGGCAACCTTCTCGAAGCCGCAAAGCTCAAGGTCGACGCCGTCGAGTGCTGGGCGCGACCCGTCGTGGGTGCAGCTCACGCCCAAAAGCTCGAGGCGGGATTCCCCGTTCCACGGCATAGCACGAAGGCGGTCTGGAGCCTCCTCTTTCGCATGTGTGACGAGCGCGTTGATCGAGGAGAGCGCATTGCGCCCGTCGAGCGAGGCGTGGAAATCGCTTGCAAAGGAGCGGATCGGGCGGAAGTACTCGGGCGCTAAGAAGAGCACCGTGAGCGCCGGCCCCAGCGCCACCGAGCCGTCGAGCAGCCCGAAGCCGAGCATCATGGCGACCGCCGCCACCCCGAGGGTGGCTACAAGGTCGAGCACCGCGCCCGAGAGCGTCGCGACTTTCAGCGTGTCGACCGTCGCCTTGCGGAATCTCTCGCTCACCGCGAAGATCTTCGACCCGTAACCGCGGCTCGCCCCGAGTGCCTTGAGCGTGGGAAGGCCGCGCAGCGTGTCGATGAAGTGGTTCGACATCTGCTGGTAGACCCCGTACTGGCTTTTCGCCTTCTCCTGGGCCTGCTGCCCGATGAGCACCATGAACAGGATGATGACGGGAAAGAGCGCGAGCAAGATGACGCCCGAGACGATGTTCTGGGTAAAGCAGGCGATGAGCGTGACCAAAGGGATCAGCGCGACATCTGCGATCTTGGGAAGCACGAGATGCAGGTAGTTCTCGACCTGGTCGATGCCCTCGAGAACCGATTCGGAGACCGCGGCCGTCCCCTGCTCGACGACCAGGCGCCCGCGCGTCTCGAAGACCTCGGCAAGCAGGCGTTCCCTGAGCTCGGCGGAACGGGAGCGCGCATAGCGTGCCATGGCGATGTCGGAGAGCCCCAGAACCGCCTGGCGACCGATGAAGCAGGCGGCAAAGATGCCGAGGAGCTCCACTTGCCCCTCGAGGGGCGCGGCATACCAGAGATTCGTCAACGCTTGGGCAAGGGAAAACGATTGCCCGACCACGAGTACGCCCTGGAGAAGCGAGGACACGAGCAACAGTGCGAAGATGCCCTTTGCCCCCTCAAGCTCGAACAGCGACTTGTCGATCACGCGCCCTCCTCTCGTGGTGTTTCCCCGTATACTACCCCTTGTCCCTCTTATTAGGAATTATTTTTAACAAAATATTTCTTCGGAGCTTCTGACGGCGCGAACAACAGAGGCTGAAAGACGGCACGCATGTTCACCCCCGCTAGAAAACCGTATGCAGCATTCACGCAAAAGTTCCCTTGCCTGAAAAGGCACTCCAGCGTGCAAGAGTAGTAGAATGCCGAGAGTCTCTATCCATCAATAACCAACAAGCACGGAGATGATTTCCTTGGAGAAGAAGGACCTGGACTGGGGTAGCCTCGGCTTTGCCTATCAGCCGACCGACTACAGCTACGTCTGCAATTACAAGGACGGCAAGTGGGGCGAAGGCGAGCTCACGAGCGATCACACGCTGACGCTCTCGGAGTGCGCGGGGATCTTCCACTACTGCCAGGAGGTCTTCGAGGGCCTCAAGGCCTACACCACCAAGGATGGCTCGATCGTCTGCTTCCGCCCCGACCTCAACGCAGAGCGCATGTACGATTCGGCCCAGCGCCTGGTCATGCCGCCCTTCCCCAAGGACCGCTTCGTCAAGGCCGTCGAGGAGGTCGTCAAGGCGAACGCCGCCTGGGTCCCGCCCTTCGGCTCCGGTGCGACCCTCTACATCCGCCCCTTCATGGTCGCAACGGGAAATGTCATCGGCGTCTCACCTGCCGACGAGTACCAGTTCCGCATCCTCGTCACGCCGGTCGGTCCCTATTACTCCGGCGGTGTCAAGCCCGTCAAGCTGCAGGTGGCCGAATATGACCGCGCAGCGCCTCGTGGCACCGGCGACATCAAGGCCGGCCTCAACTATGCCATGAGCCTGCGCGGTGGCGTCGAGGCTCACGAGCGGGGCTACGCCGACAACATGTACCTCGACTCAAAAACTCTCACCTACGTCGAGGAGTCCGGCGGCGCCAACTTCATGTTCGTCCAGGAGGACGGCACCATCGTCGTCCCCAAGTCCTTCACCAACTCGATCCTGCCCTCGATCACGCGCCGCTCGCTCGTGGTCGTGGCGCGCGACATGCTCGGCATGAAGGTCGAGGAGCGCCCCGTTAAGTTCGAAGAGGTCGAGAACGGCGCGTTCGTCGAGTGCGGCATGTGCGGCACGGCGGCCGTCATCTCGCCGGTCGGCGAGGTCGACAACGGCGATGAGAAAATCATCTTCGGCGCGGGCATGGACCACGTCGGCCCCGTGCTCAAGAAACTGCGCGAGACCCTGACCGGCATCCAGTCCGGCGAGATCGAGGGCCCCGAAGGCTGGGTCCACAAGATCATGTAGGTTCTCGAGCTCAAATACCAGCTCGTGCGGCGGGGCGTCTCGACACGGGGCGCCCCGTTTCTTTTTCCGGTCACCTTATCTCATGCCCCTGCCCTTGATTTACGCCCACTCACGAGAAACGAGCGTATTGGTATTACATAAATCAAAAAAAGTAATACAGTAATGATGTAATACTTGTTCTTCGTTCGTAACATCGAAAGCTAGCAGGTGGCCCTATGGAATCACAGCTGACCGAGACATGTTTCGCCACGAGACCCCTCCCCGAGGCGCCCGCCCGTATCGAGACCATTGAGAACTATTGGGACGGACGTGCCGGCACCTATTCCGCCGCGGTGAAAGACGAGGTCGAAAAGGGCTTTGCACCTGCTTGGGAAAAGCTCATCTCAAATGAGATCGCATATCTCGGAACACCGGACACACTGCATGCGCTCGACCTTGGCTGCGGCCCCGGGTTCTTGAGCATCCTGCTTGCCCGCATGGGGCTTCAGGTCGATGCGATGGACCTCAGCCTGAACATGCTCGCCCAGGCATCCCATAACGCCCGACAGGCAGGACTTGCGAAAAGCATCGAGTTTCACCAGGGCGATGTCTCCGACACGGGGCTTGCAGGTGGCGCGTTCGATATCATCATCTCGCGAAACGTCACCTGGCTCATGAAAGACCCCGTCGCAGCCTACCGCGAATGGCACCGCCTGCTCGCGCCGGGCGGCAAGCTGCTCGTCTTCGATGCCAACTGGTATCTCTATCTGGCAGACAGCGTGCTCGACAAGCGGCGCAGACGCGACCAGGCGGACCGCAGCGTCCTCGGGCGCTCGCAGCAGACGAGCGCGACCAGCGAGCAGGAGGATACGTGCGAGAAAATCGCCGCCGCACTCCCCCTGACGTATGCCCTGCGCCCCTCCTGGGACCTTGCAATACTTCCCCAGCTCGGCTTTTTCGACGTGTACGCCGATGAGACGGTCTGGAAAAGGCTCTGGTCTGAAGGCGAGCAGCGCTTCTATGCGAGCTCTCCGCTCTTCATGGTCTCTGCGCGCAAGTAGAGGGGCAAGGGTCCCCATGGGACGCTACGTGGCAAGACGCCTGCTCCAGCTCATACCCATCTTGCTGGGCATCACCATACTCACCTTTGCCCTGATGCAGATGGCATCAGGAGATGCCGTCGATGCCATGATCGAGCAATCGGGCATCGCGATCACCCCCGAGGCAGAAGCGCAGATGCGCGCAGAACTCGGTCTCGACCAGCCACTCTGGCAGCAGTACCTCACCTGGCTTTTTGACGTGCTGCACGGCGACATGGGCACCTCCTACGTCTCGGGCGTCGCTGTTATGGACAGCTTTTCTGCGCATCTGCCCTACACCATCTTGCTCGCGCTGAGCTCGCTTCTGCTGACCATCCTGATCTCGTTTCCGCTGGGCGTGTGGTCGGCCGTCAAGCAAAGCAGGCTTCCCGACTTCGTGATCAGGGTCTTCTCGTTCATCGGAAACGCCTTGCCGGGCTTTTTCGTGGCGCTGCTTTTGCTCTACCTGTTCTCGGTGCGCCTCAAGCTGCTGCCGACCATCTACAGCCAGGGCGACTGGCGCTGCATCATCTTGCCGACGCTCACGCTCGCCATCGCCATGTCGGCAAAGTACATCCGCCAGATTCGCTCGACGGTGCTCGACGAGTTCGGGCGCGACTACATCGAGGGCCTGCGCTCCCGCGGCGTGCGCGAGCGCGTCATCCTCTGCAAGAGCGTGCTGAAGTCCTCGCTTCTCACCATCAACACCCTGCTCGCGCTCTCGCTCGGCTCCCTTTTGGGCGGAACCGCCATCGTGGAGAGCATCTTCATGTGGCCGGGCGTCGGCAAGATGGCCGTCGATGCCATCATGATGCGCGACTACCCCATCATCGAGGCCTATGTCATGTGGATGGCAATCATCTTCGTCTGCGTGAACCTCATCGCAGACATCCTCTACCACGTGCTCGACCCCCGCATCCGGCTCGAGGGGGCGCGCACATGAGCGAGTACAAGCAGAGCAAGTCCGCCGTGACGACCGACGACCTGTCGAGCCTGCACGTCGTCCACCGCGATGCGGGCGCCACGAGAGCGCCCTCAGAACATGTCGGCATGACACCGGTTAAGATGCGCTTTGCCATAGCATCAGCGCTGGTCATCGTCTTTCTGCTCATCATCATCTTCGGAGACCTCTTCATCCCCTTCGACGCCTACACCCAGGACCTCTCTGCCTCGAAGCAGCCCCCGAGCGCAACGCACCCCTTCGGCACCGACGAATACGGGCGCGACCTTCTGGCCCGCGTCATCGTGGGCGGCAAGTTCACCGTGTTCTCCTCTCTTGCACTTGTCGCCATCATCACCGTCATCGGCGGGATCCTGGGCGCCATCTGCGGGTGGTTCGGCGGCAAGGTCGACACCGTCATCATGCGCATATCGGATGTCTTTCTCGCCTTCCCGGGCATGGTCTTTGCCATTGCCGTGGCAGGAGTGCTCGTCGGCGGGCTTGCCAGCGCCGTCATCGCTCTGGCCTGCATCTCCTGGCCCAAGTACGCCCGTCTCGTGCGCGGACTGGTCATGTCCACAAAGAACATGCCCTATATCGATGCGGCGCGCCTCTCGGGAAAGTCGGACCTCACGATCCTCGTGCGCGACATCCTGCCGAACATCGCCGCCCCCATCATCGTGACGAGCGCCATCGACATCGGGCACATGATCATCGAGCTTGCCGGGCTCTCCTTTCTCGGCCTGGGTGCGCAGGTCCCCACACCTGAATGGGGGGCCATGATGAGCAACGGGCGCTCGATGATCCAGCTCTACCCCTGGATCGTGCTTGCCCCCGGCATCGCCTGCTTTGTGGCCGTGACCGTCTTCAACCTGTTCGCCGACGCGAGCCGCGACATGTTCGACCCCACGATGCGAAACGCGCCGCGCAAGTCCAAGAGACGTGAGCACAAGGATAAGGGAAACGCACGAGCAAGCAGCTTCTCGACAGCCACCAGCCAGGCGAGCAGCCAGTGAAGGGCGATGACCTCAACCTTACCCAGCTGAATGATCGCAGCTAGAAGATATGTCACAAGAGAGATCGGGAGGATGCGATGAAAGCGAAAATGAGGAAGATGAGAAGGCGGGTCGCGCTCGGATTGGCCGTGGCGCTCGGCGCAGCCCTTGTTCTCGGCGCCCTGAGCGCCTGTTCAAGCGCCTCGCAATCCTCGAGCTCGTCGGATGCTTCGACTCAACAGACGCTCACCTACGGCACCACCTCGACGTGGAGCACGGAAAACGAGGACCACGGCTTCGACCCGCACAAGAGCTACTGGGGATGGACGACGGTGCGCCTCGGCGTGGGCGAGACGCTCTTCAAGTTCGACGACAACATGGAGATCCAGCCCTGGCTTGCCAAGGGATACGAGCAGGTGAACAAGACCACCGTCAAGATCACCCTCAAGGACAACGTCACCTTCAGCAACGGCAAGAAGGTCGACGCGGCAGCCGTGAAGGCCTGCTTCGCAGACCTCCTGAAGCGCCACGACCGGGCACCGTCGGACCTCAAGATCAAGTCGATGAAGGCGAGCGGATTGGTTCTGACCATCGTCACCAAGGAGCCGAACCCGGCGCTGCTCTACTACCTGTCCGACCCTTACGGCTGCATCATCGACATGGAATCCGAGCACAACGAGAGCACCGTCGTCGGCACTGGTCCCTACACGGTCGAATCGACCACCGACGACACCGTCGAGCTTGCCGCCAACGAGAACTACTGGGACGGCGACGTCAACATCGACCATGTGACCGTGAAGAACATCACCGACGGCGACACGCTCACGATGGCCCTGCAAAACGGCGAGATCGATGCCGCCTACGGCCTGCCCTACGAGAGCCGCGATCTGTTCGGGGACGGCTACACCACGAGCGCGTGCGCGACCTCGCGCGTCTACGAGGTCGCCTTCAACTACCATTCCGACGTGACGAGGGAAAAGGCGGTCCGCAAGGCGATCTGCATGTCGCTCAACTCCGAGGACTTCGTCAACACGCTCCTGAGCGGCAAGGGCGAGAAGGCCGTCGGCCCGTTCCCCTCGAGCTTCTCCTTTGCCGTGGACGAGTCGGCAGCGGAAAGCTACGACCTCGAAGGCGCCAAGAAGGTGCTCGAGAGGGCAGGTTGGAAAGACACCGACAACGACGGCAACCGCGAGAAGGACGGCAGAGAACTCGAGATCGACTGGGTGACCTACCCGTCGCGCCAGGAGCTCCCCAAGCTTGCCGAGTACGCGCAGGAGCAGCTGAAGAAGGTCGGCATCAAGGTCAACGTCAACTCGACGGCCAACCACACCGAGCTGGTCGATGCCGACAAGTTCGACGTCTACGCGAGCGCCATCGTGAGCGCCCCGCAGGGCGACCCGCAGTACTACTTCACCACACAGTACCTGCCCGAGTCCAGCTACGATGCCGGTCACTACGAAAACGAGAAGGTCACCGAGATGATCGGCGAGCTCTCCACGACCTTCGACACCGGCAAGCGCGCAAGACTCGCCAAGAAGATCCAAGAGCAGGTGCTGGATGACTGCGGCTACTACTACGCGTCCTTTCTGCAGATGGCCATCGTCTCCAACAGCAAGGTCACGGGACTTAAGGCCCACCCGTGCGATTACTACGAGCTGAACGCGGACATGGACATCTCCCAGTAGTCGAGATGCGATACCGGACGGTCGAGGAGACGAAAGGAGCCGAGCGGTGCAGGAAAACGAGCAGGGCGGCCATGGCACTCCCCTTCTCAAGGTAGCCCGCCTGGACGTGAGCTATTCGGGCGTGCCCGCGCTCCATGACGTGAGCCTCGAGCTGCCGAAAAAAGGCAGCCTTGGTATCGTCGGGGCATCGGGCTCGGGCAAATCGACCCTGGCCAGGGCCATCATCGGCCTCCTCGGTCCCTTCGGGTGCATCGATTCGGGACAGGTCGTCTTCGATGGTACGGACCTCACGCACAGCTCCCCAGAAGAGCTCCGCAAAATCAGGGGCGCGCGCATCGGGTTCGTCTTCCAGAACCCAGCGGCCTCGTTCAGCCCCATCAGGCGCATCGGCGTGCAGTTCGACGAGGCTCTGGCAGCGCACGGAACCATCGATAGGGACGAGGCAGAAGAGCTGCTCTTGCAGACCTTCGCAAAGCTCGGCTTGCCCAAAGGAAAGCGCTTGCTCAAGTCCTACCCCTTCGAGCTCTCGGGCGGCATGGCACAGCGCGTCGCCATAGCGATGGCCATCGCGCTGCGCCCCGCTCTCATCATCGCCGACGAGCCGACGAGCGCGCTCGACGTGGCCTTCCAGGCGCAGGTGGTCTCAGAGCTCATGGAGGTGCAGGAGCAGTTCGGGACGAGCCTGCTTCTCATCTCCCACAACATCGGGCTTGTCGCCTACGCCTGCGATGAGGCCATCGTCATGCACGAGGGGCGCATCGTCGAGCGTGCCCGGACAGACGAGCTCCTCTCCAACCCTGAAGACGACTACACCAAGGCGCTCATCGCCGCCGTGCCCACGCTCGGGCCAGGTGCAGAGGAGACCGTGCGATGACAGCCGAGAGCACAGCGGCAGCACCGCTTCTCGAGATACGCGACGTCACCAAGACCTTCGCCGCACAGGAAAGCCCGCTTGTCGCGAACAGCCACATCAACCTGACAATCGAGAGGGGAAAGAGCCTGGCACTGGTCGGCGAATCGGGAAGTGGCAAGACCACGCTCGCCCGCATCGTCTGCGGACTGGACGAGCCGGACTCCGGAACGGTGCACATCCTGGGAACGCCGCTCACCAGTGCCAGAGCCAAGGAGAAGCGTACCCTCTACCGACACCTCCAGATGGTCTTCCAGAACCCTGTGGACTCCTTCAACCCGCGCCGCAAGCTGGGGCAGAGCATCCTCGATGCGGCCGCGAACGCAGGTGTTGCCGCAGCAGAGGCCAGGGCACGCCTCCCCCACCTTCTTGAGGAAGTGGGGCTTCCCACCTCCTATGCCGAACGCTATCCCTCTCAGGTCTCGGGAGGAGAGTGCCAGCGCGCCGCCATCGCGCGGGCCCTGGCATTCGGGCCCGAGCTCCTCGTCTGCGACGAGTGCACCTCCGCGCTCGACGTGCTGGTCCAATCACAGATCATCGAGCTGCTCAACAGGCTTCGCACAACGACGCAGGTGACGCTTCTCTTCATCAGCCACGACCTGGCGGTCGTCTCGAGCGTTGCCGATGAGGTCGCGGTCATGCTGAAGGGGCATATCGTCGAGTATGGCCCCGTCAACGAGGTGCTGCGTGCCGCAAAGCACCCCTATACCCAGCTCATGTCCGCCTCGGTCTTTCCCACCGAGCCGAAGAGCGGCTGGCAGATTCCCGTCATCGAAGAGCGCGAAGTCAAGACGGACGCAAGCGCACCCTTTACCGGCTGCCCCTTCTCTTCGCGTTGTCCGAAGGCAAGCGAGCGCTGCGCCCACGAGCTTCCCGCAGACCACGAGGTGGCAAGCGGTCACCTTGTGAAGTGCTGGCTCTACGACGAGGACAAGCACGAAAAGCCAATCAGTGCACAAGAGCCCGCGCGCAACGCCCCTCAGGTATAGTTGGACAAGACTATTCCACTCGAGAAAAAGGCACGGCATGGGACAATCTGCGCTGCTCATCATCGACATGCAAAAGGACTTCGCGCTTCCGGGGGCACCGCTTTTCGTTGACTCCGCGCCCGAGGTACTGCCCAACATCGTCCGGGCACGCACTGCTGCTCGCACAACATCCATGCCCGTGGTCCACGTGATCCGCAACTACCGGGCAGACGGAAGCGATGTCGAGATTACCCGCTACGAGAAATTCTGCGCATGCGGCGGAGCGTGCGTGCCCGGGACCAAGGGTGCAGAGATCCTCGAGGAGCTTGCGCCTGAAAAAGGCGAGCACCTCATCATCAAGCCCCGCTGGAGCGCGTTCTTCCACACCGACCTCGATAAGCTGCTGGCCAGCCTCGACGTCGACCAGGTCGTCTTGGCGGGCGTGCAGACACCCAACTGCATCCGTGCCACCGCATGGGACGCGAACTCCTTGGACTACGAGGTCGTCGTCCTGACAGACGCCACCGGTGCTAAGACCGAGGCCGTCCACCGCGCCAACCTCCTCGACATGAAGAACATCGGCATCAAGCTGATGAGCACCGACGAATTCTGCGCCAGCGCGCCCGACATCCCCAAGGAGGGCTACGTCGCGCGCATACGTGCCAGCGTCGATGCGCGCAAAGGGGCGTAAGCGGCAGGCAAGGCTCACCGCCCCGCCCAGATGACCGCTTGTCCTCGTGCCCTGAGAGCTGGTGATCGCAGCTGCCAGGCCCCAGTATCGCGGACTTCAAGAAATTGCGTTTTCTCCACCCGCGCACCGCTCCTTTATGGGATAGTGATAGCCGAAGAAAAGACCTTACCGGAGGCTATGTGGCAAGCTCAAAAGGCATAGGAGAACAGATCGGAGACGCGGTCGAAGACGCCCTGAACAACCAGGATTTCAGCAAGATCCAGGATATGGTGATGAAGGGCGCAGACCTTGCCGCCCGGGGCATTGGCGAGGGCGTCGCCCAAGCAGCCGAGACATCCCGAAGGGCATACGAGAGCTTTCAGCGCGCCCAGACCGAGATGCGCACTCAAGAAGAGATCGAGCGCGTGACGTCTACTCGCTTTGTGGATACCAGCAGCGACAAGGTAGCCGGAGGGCTCATGACCGCCCTCGGCACGGTGTTTGCCCTCGGGTTCGGCTTTGGGGCACTCGTCACCTTGCTCGGGGCCGTCCTGGTCCCGACGGGAATCCTCAACATCACGACCATCGCCCTGTTCGTCCTGACAGGCGCAAGCGTGGGCGTCGCCGTCGCGGGCATCAGGCGCCTGGGACTGATCAAGCGCTTCACCAGCTACCGCAAGGCCATCGGGACCACCGAGTCCATCTCGCTGGACAGCCTCTCGCAGCGTGCGAGCAGCCCGGAAAACGTCATCGAAAAGGACATTCCCAAGATGCTCGACAAGGGAATGTTTCTGCAGGGGCATCTGGACAGAGACACGGAGACCCTCTTTCTGACGGAGTCCTCCTTCCAGGAGTTCCAGCAGCGCAAAGAAGAGGCTGCCAGAGAACGGCAACGCGAGAACCTCAAGCAGAAGGCGGCAGGCCAGCAATCCAAGGAACGCCCGCTTACCAGCGCGGAACGGGAGCGGCTGGATGAGGGCCATGAGCTGCTGCAGCAGATCGAGGCGCGCATCCCCGACCTCAGCGACAACGTCCAGAAGAGAACGCAGGCCATACACGTCGTGGCAAAGAGCATCCTCGAGCGCGCCGAGCAGGACCCCGACGCCATCGAGAACCTGGACCAGCTCGTGGACTACTACCTCCCCCTCACCATCAAGCTACTGGATACCTATACGGAGCTTGCCGCACAGCCCATCCAAAGCGAGAGCATCGCCAAGTCCCGGCAGGAAATCGAGAAGACGCTCGACACGCTCGTGCATGCCTTTGCAAAGCTGCACGACTCGCTTTTCAGGGACATGACGTGGGACGTTTCCACCGACATTTCGGTGCTGAACGCGGTACTGGCGCAAGACGGACTGACCGACGACCCCTTCGAGAACAAGGCTGGAGACAATCATGAGTGACGAGATCAAGCTTACCTTTGACGTTGACGACCCCGAGAGCAGCGGCACTGACACCAGCGACGTGCTCGCGCACGCAGCTGACACCGACAAGGTGCTCGATGCCGAGACCATCGACGACGAGGAGAGCATACTTTCTGCCGAGGAGCTGGCGCAGGTGGATGCCTTTTCCAAGCAAATCGACCTGAACAGCACGAACGCCATCCTGCAGTACGGAGCGTGCGCGCAAAAGAAGATGGCGGACTTCTCCGAGACGGCGCTTTCCAGCGTGCGCACCCAGGACCTGGGAGAGATCGGCGACCTGCTCGCCGGCGTGATCACGGACCTCAGGAGCTTTGACGTGGAAGACGAGAAGGGCATCAAGGGCCTCTTCAAACGCAGCGCCAACAAGGTCGAGGGACTGCGTGCCAAGTACGACAAGGTCGAGGGCAACATCGAGAAGACCGTGAAGGTGCTGCAGGAGCACCAGATGAAGCTGATGAAGGATTCGGCGACACTGGACAAGCTCTACGAGCTCAACCTGCAGTACTTCAAGGAGCTCTCGATGTACATACTCGCCGGAAAGAAGCGCCTTCAGGAGGTGCGCGACGGCGAGCTTGCCCAGCTGCGCGCCAAGGCACAGCAGTCGGGTCGCACGGAAGACGCGCAGGCGGTGCAGGACCTCGAGAACAGGTGCGACCGCCTGGAAAAGAAGATATCGGACCTGCAGCTGACGCGCACCATCGCCATGCAGACGGCGCCGCAGATCCGGCTGGTGCAAAACGGCGAGGCCGTGATGATCGAGAAAATCCAGACCACCATCGTGAACACGATTCCGCTGTGGAAGAGCCAGATGGTGCTGGCACTGGGCATCGAGAACTCCACGCAGGCCGTCAAGGCGCAGAACGCCGTCACCGAGATGACCAACGAGCTGCTGAAGAAGAACGCCGACACGCTGCACGACACCACCGTAGATATCGCGCGCGAATCCGAGCGCGGCATTGTGGACATCGAGACGCTCAAGCACACGAACGAGCAGCTCATCCAGACCTTCGACGAGGTCATGCAGGTACAGGCCGAAGGACGCGAGAAGCGCCAGCAGGCAGAGACCGAGATGCAGCGCATCGAAGACGAGCTGAAAGCCGAGCTGCTCAAGATCAACAACTAGCGTATCCGATGCCTCAACGAGAGACGGGGCGTGCCACGCTCTTGCAGCTAAGCCCCCCTCCCCGAGCAGCACGAACGATCAGAAGACATCGAGCGCACGTGCCGTGCCCTGCGGGAATGCGCTCTTCAGAATATGAGAAGGCCGGCTTTTCGGGCGTCCCCGAAAAGACCGGCCTTCTTTTTCGTGAAGACTGAAGCTCAGTCGCTGTCAGAAAAACGCATTAGCGCTTGACGGTGACCTTCTTGCCGCTGGTCTTCTTCTTGAAGACCTTCTTGTACTTCTTCACGTACTTCTTGTCGGCCTTGGTCTTGCCGACGTTGACCTTGAGGGTCTTGACCTTGGAGCCCTTCAGCGAGCCCTTGACGGACTTCTTGGTGAGCTTGGTGGTCTTGACCACGACGGTCTTGACCTTGGAGCCCTTGAAGGCGCCCTTCTTGACGGTCTTGACGTTCTTGCCGAGCGTGACCTTGGTGGCCTTCTTGCCCTTGAACGCCTTGGCGGCCACGGCCGTGACCTTGTAGGCCTTGCCCTTGATCGTGACCTTGGCGGGCACGGTGACGGACTTCTTGGAGGACTTGCACTTGACGTAGGTGGCGGTGTTCTTGGTGTTGCTCGTCACCTTGTAGGTGGCCTTGGAAGCGCCCTTGCCGGCGGTCGCCTTCTTGCCGGTCGCGATGCCGGTTGCAGTAGCCTTTGCTGCCCACGTGGAGGTCGGCGCGAAGATGCCGATCGTGTTCGTGAGCTCTTCGCTCTTAGCTAGGCTGTCGTAGTAGGAAGCGCGCGTCGATCCGTTGTAGTACGCGTACTTGTTCCAGGCAGACTTGTACCTGCCCGTGGTCATCCACCAGTTCAGACCGGTCTGGTAGTGGGACTCGAGCGTGCTTGCAATAGAGGAGCTGTACTCGACGCTATCGGACTGGTTGGTCATGTACTTCACGACCGTGGCGACATCTGCCGTGTTGATGTGGTAGACCTTGTCGACCCAGTACGCATAGGAGGCATCCTCGTTGGGATAGAGCTCCGGATACACCTTGGAGAAGGCCCAGGCAGCGCGCGCGGGCTTGTCAGTGGTGTAGTTGCGCTTGCAATAGAGCATCGGAGACATGCCGTCTGCGGTCGTCTCGACCGAGCCGAAGCCCTGATTGCTGCTCGTGCCGAAGTCATCGCCTGCGATGACCTGAGAGCCGGTATAGCCATGCTTCTTTGCCCAGGTCGTGACGGAGGACTCGGTGAGCGCGGCCGCGTTGTTGATGCCGCTCGAGTTCTTGCCGCCGCTCGTACCTTGCAGGTCGGTGTTGACGGTCGTGTTGAAGATGATGGTGTCGACGTCCTTGAGAGCAGAGGTCTGGGAGCTGCTCACAGAGGTGGCCGGGTTCGTCTTGTAGATGTCTTCGACCTTCATGACGATGCCGCCGCTTACCTTGGTGCCGCCCGTGAAGGTGTTGGTGATGAAGGGCAGCGTGTCCATGTAGTCGAGGTCGATGGTGCCGTTGTTGGCAGCGTAGTTGCTATCGGCCGTGTCTTCCGCGGAATTGTTCGTCTCGCCGGTGTCGGTGCCCTTGGTCAGGCCGGAAGCTTGCGGAATGAAGAAGTAGCCCGTGTCGTTTTCGTCGATGGCGTACAGGTAGGCGACCGTCTTCTTCTCGACCTTGCCCTTGTCGATCTGGGAGGCGATATAGAGCAGGTTGCCGCGCAGCGCCTTCTCGTAGCTCAGGGCGCCCGTGGTCGCGCTGTTGCTGTCATAGCGCGTCGTCTTGCTCGTTCCGGACTTCATCTTGTCGGCAGTCTTTGCAAGGTTGTTGAGCGTGTAGATCTGGGTCCACAGGTTGGTCGAGTCGTTGTTCACAAAGGTCGGGTCGTAGGAGTCATAGCCCGTCGTTTTGTTAGCAACGGCCTGGCCGATGGTAGTAGACGAGTAGTTGAAATTCTGCCAGCTCGTCGTCTTGTTGGCACCGAAGATGATGTCGGACTCGAACTCGAGGCCGGCGATGGTCGCTGTGGACGTGCCGTTGATCGTGCTCGAAACGCCGTTCGAGTCACCCCAGGAGTTGTTGTTGCTGGACCACGTCGTCGCGGCGGTCGCGGTGCCGTCGGTCATGGCATTGTAGTACAGGTTCGCGTAGTAGGGGTTCACGTTCTCGTTCACGGAAGTCGCCCAGATGGCAAGGCCGGCACCGTAGGTACCCGTCATGCTGTCCCCGTCAAGAGCGGTCTGCGTGTTCGAAGTCGGCTTGGAGCCCGTCACGTCGAAGTTCGTGTTGCTGATACCGAGAAAATCCGGGCCGGCGCTACCTGCGCGCACACCATAGGTTTTCAGGTTGTTGGAATCGACGGTCGCCGCAGAGCTCGGGGCAGACCAGTACGCCGAGCTCGTGGCGGCATCCGCGTTCTGGATACCTCCTGCCGGAACCACTACCATCGTCGCCGCAAGCGCAGCGGACAAAAGACAGGCTCCAGCATTGCGAAACTTTTTGCCTCGCATACTTCCCCTTTCGTTTGAGCAGGCTCGAGAAACGTCTTCCTCAGACCCGCACGTACAGATGCGGGAGCTTGGGATGGAAACGGAAAAATAATCCTCCCAACACGGATATAGAGCGTGCAAACGATATCCCCATCTCAAACTACTCCATGTTTAGAATAATTCGAAATTGATATTCGTCAATAAACATTTTCAATTAGCTCTATATTCGTGTATAACTTGTCTGTTAGATAATTAAATCGAGTTACGTCACATCTGTTGGGGAAAGATTTTCTTTCGAGATAATCGAGGAAGGCTGTGTCGAAACCATGACGAGCGAGACCAAGGCAAACGCCGGCAACGCAAGGAAAAACTCGCACGAGCGGCTCTATTTGACCCTGTTCGTACTTGCCCTCATCTGCGCGATCGTGGGTTTTGCTCTCTTCTTCATCACCCGCGTGCCCAGTGACGCCGTCGGCAAGGTGAACGACACCTACATCACCAAGACTGAGGTCGAAAACTACATCGCGCAGTACCGGATCTCGCATAACCTGACCGACGACAGCGCCCTTGCCGAGGCCCTGAACTCCCAGAACCTGACCGTCGCCGACTTCCAGAACAACGCCACCGACCAGATCGCCATCGAAAAGCTCGTTGAAAAGCGCGCCGAGGAACTTGGCGTCACGCCCACCGACGACGAGGTCCAAGAACAGGTCGACGAGTTGAAAAACCAGCTCGCCTTTGGCGACGATAGTACCTGGGAACAGACGCTCTCATCCTATGGCATGACCGAAGAGCAGGTAAAAGAGCAGTGCCGGGAAAGCCTTGCCCAGCGCGCCGTCTGCGAAAAGGACGTCGCGCGCCGCGACGCGACGGACAAGGAAACCCTCTCGTATGCCAAGTCGAACATGGCAGGCTCCGAGCAAAAGCACTACTTGCGCATCGTCTTCAAGGGAGACGACAAGACAAAGCGCTCCTATGCCTGCCTGAAAAAGATCAAGGCAAAGGCGAGTGCCGGAACGCTCAGCGCTGCCGAATTCGAGAAGTTCGTTGTCAAGTACTCTGACGAGGACAACGCCAAGACGAACAAGGGCTCCTACAAGTGGAGCGCCGAGCTCGACCAGAGCGACGATCTAACCGAGACCCTGGGCGGGCTCGATAAAGGAGAGTTCACGAGCGTCGAGGGAGTGGACGCCGATGACGCCGAGGAGATCTTCTTCTGCGATGACACCTACACGTTTCCCGCATCAGACTCGATAGACAAGCTGAAGAAGGCCGACGTGCCCGAAAGCCTGTGGAGCGTCCTTGCAAGCAATGCCTCCGATGCGCTCTGGAGCTCGGATTGCACGAAGTACGTGGCAAAGCTCCTTGCCCAGGCACAGGTCACCTACTACCCGGTTCCCGAAGACGCGAGCTACAACATCGACTTGTCCTCAACCGATTCACAGAATTCCTCGTCCGACAGCTCGACGAGCTCCAGCTCGTCCAATTAGCAAGACGCCCTTGGACACCGACAGTGAAGCGCTCGATAACAGAAATACCGAGAAAGAGAGTCACGAAAGGGCCGCGCGCGAAATCATCCGCGCGAGCCTCGCGTGCCTTTACCCTGACTGTTGCTGCGCTCGTGATAGCGTGCTCGATTGGGGTAGGTGCCGTGTACGCCTACGAATCCGGCACCGCCGCCCAAACCGCCTCGAGCAGCCAGGCATCTTCTTCGACCAGCTCAAGTGCCTCTTCTGCAGCAGACGCAACGCAGCAGAAAACGGCGAAGCTTTCCACCAGGGCACTCAGCACCGAATCGACATCGAGCGAGACGGCGGGCAGCACCTTCACCGTCGATGGGCTCGGCTACACGCTCATCTCCGAAAGCTCGGACTCCTCCACGCTCACGGCCCGTCTCACGAGCGTTGACGAGGACCTGACATCGGTCACTGTCCCCGCATCGGTGACCTCTTCGGATAGCGGCAAGACCTATGCGGTGACGAGCATCAATTTCGCGGCTTTCAGCAATCACACCAAGCTCGTAAGCGTCACGCTCCCCGACACCGTCACGAGCTGCTTGCTCACCAGTGCACGGGGAAGCTTCGTCGGATGCAGCGCCCTGAAGAGCATCTCGGTCAGCGATTCAGGGGGCGACGGCATTCTCGCAGCGCAAGACGGAGTGCTCTATGCCCTCTACGACGGCAAGTTGGCAACGATTCTTTGCTATCCGCAGGAAAAGACGGACTCATCGTTCACGGTCCCGAAAAGCGTCTCGAGCATTCTTGCCTACGCGTTTGCGGAAAACACCCACCTGACGAGCATCACGTTTCAGGCGGGCCTTACCGGTCCCACCACATCGAGCTCGGACTTGCTCTACCAAGGCGGCATCGGCGCCTACGCCTTCGAGGGCTGCACGGAACTGGAAACCGTCGCCTTTCCCGATGATGCCGAGATCGCGACCATCTCAACTGCGGCAGACCCCGCAATCGGACAGAGCGCGTTCGAGAACTGCACATCCCTTGCAAGCATCGAGCTTCCGGCGATAACGAGCGCCGCGGTCAAGGCAAACGCATATGAGAGCTTCGATGAGCTCAACCCCAACAGCACGCTTACCGTGGGAACATCCGACACCTTCAAGAGCGGCTACGTCTCGTACTGGCACAACGACGACGGCCCGGTGGCACGGCCTGGCATTGGCCTAGAGGCCTTCAAGGGCTGCACGTCGCTCAAAAGCGTCGTCTTCAGGGCAGGGTGCCACACCGGCGCCTTTGCCTACTGGCCGGGCGGCAACAACGTCTTTTTGGGCTGCACGTCTCTGACAACGCTCATCTACGAGAGCGCCCAGGCATACTGGGGAAATCCCAACGCGTCCATGATGAACGGCACCTACAGGGACATCTGGTCGAGCGACTACAACGCGATCGACACCCCCACCTATTACTATGCCGTCAACTACTACGCCCAGGACAGCGCACCTGACGATACCGATGACACTGCGAGCACGCGCCTGGCTCGGGTGGAGTACAAGCGGGGAACATCGGTTGCGAGCATCGCGACGAGCGATTCGAGTCTGGCAGACCAGACCGCCGACAAGTCCCTGTATGCACAGACCTCTTCCGACGGAACGATACCCGACCCCGACGAAGCGGCAGCCCAGGCGGGCTTGAGCGGATCGGACTGGGCCTGGAAGCTCGACAATTCGCAGTCGCGCAGAAGCGGGCTCACGGAATCCTGCAACGCCTATCTCGTGAAGAAAAGCGAGCTTTCCGGCGGCAGAATCGAGTCCACGCAGACCACGGCGATGTACCTGCAGGCAGACCGAAACCTGAGCCGCGGAACCTCCCTTTGCAGCGACAGCGCCTTCGACGTGAAGCGCTACAGCACGGAGAGCACCTATTCCATGACGCCGTTTTCCGGCGAGGATACACCGTATTTCACCTTCGACCCCACGACTGGCTCGCTCGATGCGGGCTTTTCGGTCTGCGCCCTCGACGGAACTCAGCTCTCGGAGAGCGACTACAAGGTGAGCTACCAGCGCTACAACAGCTCGACAGGAAAACTCGGGAAGGCGTCGGAAAGCATCAAGAAAGCCGGAGCCTACCTCGTCACCATCACGCCGACGACAGGCACATGGACGGGAACGCTCACGGAATGGATTCTCGTGGGCAACCGGACTGGAAAGCTCGTGGAGTGCTTCGGAAAGACACCCGCTACCACAGAACGTGGCGCGAAGTACGCCTATTCGCAGGTCACATCGATCGACTACAGCGATGCCCCCTACTCTATCACCGTCGGTGCCAAGGACGCCGGCGGCGCGCTCATCGCCTCTGCCTATGCGGGCCTCGTCTCGGGCGCCATCAACGTCAACACGTCCTCGAAGTCGACGTCCTTTGGATTCAAGCTCAACCGGAGCACGTACTCCGATGGCTCGGTCAAAAGCTCGAGCGCGACGAAGAACTTCTCGCGAAAAGGCCTGAGTGCCTCGAAGTTCGCCGTCGCGGTCTACAAGAACTTCAAGAACGCGCAGAACCGCAAGACCTATGGCGCTGACAGCGCAACGTACCCGTGGGGGGACACGGCCCTTCTCGTGCCGTACGGGCGCACGGCAGACGTCGCCTCCATCTGCGCCTGGTCCTATGCCATGAAAGCGCCCATCTTCTTCACGGAAAAGAACGGCAACTGCTCGAAGGCGACGCGCAGCGCCCTGAAGGACTTCTCGAAGGTCCTCGTCACGGGCAATACGACGCTCTTCTCCAAGCGCGCATTCTCGAAGCTGAAATCCCAGCTCTCGAGCACCACGACGCTTTCGCGCATTGGCGCCAAGGCCAAGAACTCCGGTACCTTCTCTCTGGCCGTGGCAAAGGACCTGGTGTCGCGCGGCAAAGTCGGCTTTTCGGTGGCAACCGTCTCATCTGGGAAAGACCCGCTCGACTGCATCCTCTCCCTCGACCTTTCTGGACATGAAGGCGGCATCACGCTCGTCACCAAGAGCAGCTCGCAGTCGCGCCGTATTGCCAAGTACCTTCATAAGCACTCCAGTTCGCTTCAGCTCGTGGTCCTCTTCGGACGCAGCGGAAAGAAGAACCCCTGCAAGCTTTCCTCGAAATCCTTCGGCTCGAAAAACGCCCTCGGTTCGATCTGGAAATCCAACACGACGTTTTCCAAGATCATGAAAAACGTCAAGAAGACGGTCACGGACCCGGGCTTCCTGCCGCTGGCAGAAGAGAATGCCTCCACGTCCAAGCCAAGCTCGACGGACATCGAGGCAATCATCTCGCAAACTTCCTCGAGCTCGGGTTCTGCTTCTGCCTCGGATACCTCATCGTCCTCATCCACTGACAGCGGTGAAGCAGATAAGACCACCGGCAAAGATAAGAAAGACCCGCTCGTCAAGCAAGCAGATGCGACGACTGCTCCCACCGAGCAGGTAGCAGATGACGTCTCAACTGACAGCACGCCGAGCTTTGCTGCCCCCAGCTGGCTCAAGTTCGTCTTCATCATCGCGCTCATCGCCGTTTGCGCAGTGTTGATCCCGGTATTGCGCAGGTGCAGATAGGACGATGAACAGCATCCGTCATCCAAAAAAGCGGGCGCAACGGCGCTATCTGGGCGTGCTCTGCGCGCTGCTGTGCATCTGTGCGCTCCTCATGCTGTGCTCGTGCCGCACGACAGACTTCTTCACCGAGGTCGTCATCTCGCCCTTTGCCCAGACCGTGGACACGAACAACTCCGATCAGACCGTCGTGAACTCGCAAGACGCCACCAAGACAAGCGACGATCTGTCCTCGTTGAGCTGGAACAAGAAGGCAAAGAAATCCAAGCAGACCGAAAACCTCGTCACCTACTCGAAAAAGCCGACGACGACGCTCAACGCCCATCATTCCGTCTACGATACAGACCCGCGTTTTTCCGGCATCAAGGCAAGCGACCCCGTGCAGCTGCAATTCGGCTCGAACTCAAGCCTCAAGAAGAAGAAGGGAACCACGACGTCCTCTTCCAATAGCGAGCAGCAAACCAAGAGCAAGGGAACCAAGGCAAAGAACGCATCCAAGAACACGAATGCGAGCGGCGCGAGCGACTCGGGCGAGAATAAGTCCAAGAGCAATGCCAAGGGATCTGGCAGCGGGAGCAGCGGCAAGAAAGGCGGCGGCTACAAGGGCAAGGTCACCGTCTACGACCCCAACAACGCACTTGCCGACCCGCCCAAGGCAGACAAGGTCGCCGCCATCGGGCAGGCCGCAGTCCTCGTTCAGGCCATCGGGGGACGTGGCTCGCTGTGCGCCATGGACCGCAAGACCTATTCGGGCACGTTGAGCAAGGGCGCCGTCTCGTTTGCCAAGGTCTTTTCCGACGAGCTTTCGAGCGACTTTTCTTCCAAGGCGCTCATCTGGAAGAAAGACGGCACGACGCCGAGCACGCTTTCGAGCGCACAGGCGCTCGTCAAGGCCTGCGGCAAGGGCGGCGTGGTCATCTACGACGAGGACGTGGTCGACCCCAACGGCAGCTGGTTCACGAAAGCGCAGAGGAAGGTCTTCGAAGCGGCGAAGCTGACCTTCGTGCCGGTGAGCTTCAAGACGGTGCGCAGCATGAAGGACGCGGCAATTGCCGTGGGAAAGGTGCTCTCCGAGACGAGCACCGCCAACAATTATTGCGATGCACTCGATGAGGTCATGAGCACGGCAAAGGCAGCGCAGAAGGGTAGCTCGGGCAATGTCTATACCGCCATTGCCACGGACTTCGTGACCGGTCTGCACTACAGGGGTCGCATGCTCACGACCGAAGACGGCCTCTTGTTCACGCAGATCGATGACGAGAAGCTGCTCTCCACGATGTGCTCGAACGTCGGCGTCACGCTCAAGACAGAAGGTGAAAGCTCGTCTAGTACGAGCACTTACGACGTGCTCTGGGGCATGCGCTACGGCGCGAGCTACAAGGCATCTCTGTTCTCGAAGAACACGTACACGAGCTCCTGCAAAGAGGACATTCAGCTCAACGACCCCACCTCGACGACCTCGGGGAGCACCTGGCCGGGGCGTGGACTCGGCTCGAAGGGATTTCCCTACCTCGTCGTGAGCGCCTCGGGGAGCCTCACGTCAGCTCAGGTGAAGTCTCGCGTCGTCAGCGAGATCAATTCCTATGAGGACAGTGGCACGATCACCCCCTATTCCGCGTTGCCGAGCAACGTCGTGGGAAGCGAGCCGAACCGTGCCGTGAGCACCATCGGCTCTAGCGGAGACGATGACGATAACCTCTTCTACGAGCACAGCGGCGTGGCGGCCAAGTCCGTGCGCGCCAATCCCGCAGGCCTGCTCGGCTCCTGGAACGAGGGATCGGTCGAGAGCGTGCTCGAGACACTCTGGCTTGCGCGCATCTACTCCGCCGCCCCCAACGATGCCGGCTACGAACCCGTGTGCAATCTCTCGAAAAGCGACTTCGAGAGCGCCGTGCTCAAGTTCTACAAGACCGTCTACCGCTACGATGCGAGCTCCGTGCTGGGCAAGGTCGTCACCGACGAGGGGATTGGCTGATGTCCCGCAAGGACCTGAACAGGCAAATCGACGAGCGCATCAAGATCTCCGGCGCTGATAACTCCTACAGGACGGATCTCGAGACGCGAAAAGGGATGCGCCCCGAATCGCGGCGCGTCCTCATCCTGGGCGTCACCTGCGTCATCCTCATCGGGCTCGCGATGATCCTTCCGCTCTACATGTTCGAGCACTCGATGGTCAAGATGACGCCCGCCGTCTTCTTCGACGAGGTCTCTGACAACATCAACAACCTCGTGCTCATGCTCACGGGTGGCTCGACCTCGTTCGAGACTCGCTTCATGGGCGTCGTCGTCTGCGCCGTCGGCGGCGCGGCGCTCGGGCTGTGCGGCTCCACCTACCAGGGCGCCTTCAACAACCCCCTTGCCGCCCCCAAGACGCTCGGCGTCATGAGCGGTGGCGCGCTCGGGGCGCTCGTCTGGGTGCTCGTCCTGCAAAACTACGTTCCCACGATGCACATAGAAAACGGCGTCACGACGGCGAGCGACATCGCGAACTGGGTGAACTCGCTTGACCCGTGGTCGTGGCTCGTCGTGAACTACGGGCAGGCGCTCTGCACCGTCGTGGGCTGCTTTGTGGCCGTCGCCATCGTCGTCGGTCTCACCTCGCTTTTAGGCTCGGGCCGACTCTCCAACATCATCGTCATCGTCTTCGGCCAGGTCTTTTCCACGGGCGTGACCGCCGTCATCACCTTCGCGCGCTACTACTATTCCCAGAACGGCGGCGATGACATGGCATCCCAGCTCGCCCAAATCGAGAACTACACGATGATCGGCACCTACTACTTCCGCGATTTCTTCATCATCGTGATCCCGATCGTGATCTGCATGGTCATCGTCCTTGCGCTCAGGAACCGCCTGACGCTTCTCTCCTTTGGCGATGACGTGGCAAACACCATGGGCATCAACGTCAACCGCACCCGCTACCTCATGATCGCCGTCTGCACGCTCATGACCGGGCTTGCCATCTCGTTTTGCGGGCACGTCGCCTTCCTCGGATTCATCTCCGCGCACATCTCGCGGCGCATCGTCGGCCCCGATTTCCGCTTCCTCCTGCCCGCGAGCATCTTCGTCGGCGGGGGCTTCATCACCATCGTGCAGTGGATCTGCGAATCCGGCCTGCCCTTCACCTCACCGTATTCGGCAGGCCCGGTCTGCAGCATCCTCGGTGCGTGCCTGTTCGTGTTCATCATCTTGCGTCAGAGAGGAGAGACGAGCGGTGCCTGGAGATAGCAACGCCAAAAGCTATGCCCGGCGCATGATCGAGCGCGCGCGCGAATTGCGCACATCCGATGCCTTCGAGCCGGTTCAAAGCAGCGTGCCCGCGCATGTCACCCGCCGCGACCGCCAGTTCTCCCGCAAGCGCATCCGCCAGACGGTCATCGTCTTCATCATCCTGTGCGTCATCGCCGTGGGCCTTTCGCTGCTGCTCCCCTACTACGGTCTCAACTCAAACGGCATGGGCGGCCAGATCTACCCGCCTGACCAGGTGGCGCAGTGCTGGGGGCTCTGGTTCTACACGACCTTCGGGCCGCTCTTCGACCCGACGCTTTCCAACCAGGTGAACGCTATGGTCGCGGAGTTCTCCGAAACCCACGACGTCATCTACTCGCTCGTCATCCAGCGCGGCGCCGTCACGCTCGTCATCATCGCCTGCGGCTTTCTTTTGGCCATATCGGGGCTGCTCTTCCAGTCCTCGTTCAGAAACCCGCTCGCAACACCCAGCATGCTCGGGGTCTCCGATGGCGTCACGCTGGGATGCATCGTCTATGCCGCGCTCGGCTTCTCCCAGGCAACGGACAACCTCGGCATGTACTTTGCCTGCGTCTACGGGTTCGGCGCCGGGGCCGTGGTGGTCGTGCTCCTGCTGAGCCGCGTCTTGAGCGGGTCAAAGACCTACAACGTCTTCGACATGCTGCTTCTGGGCACGGTCATCTGCCAGCTGCTCGGCGGCATCAACAGCTACATCACCAACTTCGGCATGGACACCGAGACGTGGGACAACTACTACGACCTCACGCAGGCCGGAAGCGTGCTGGGCGAACCTTCCACCTGGCTTATCGTGCTCATCGTCACCCTTGCCACCGCAATCCCCGTCTACATTCTTCGATTCAAGCTGAACCTCATCTCATTTTCCGATGCGGAAGGGCGCATGATGGGCGTGCGGACCGGGTCGCTGCGCATCGTCGCCCTCGTCCTCGGTTCTGCCATGCAGTTGGCCGCGCTCGCGACGATCGGCCAGGTCGCCATGCTCTCCCTGGCCGTGCCCTTCATCGTGCGCTACCTCATGCCGAGCGAGTTTCGCTACCAACTGCTCGGGAACTTCCTCTTGGGCGTGATGGTGCTGCTCGTCGCCATGGCAATCCAGCATTTCACCATCATCGGTGCGGTGACGGTCCCCATCGGAACGCTCGTCTCCATCCTCATCATCCCCTTCTTCGTCTGGGCCGTCGCCCTGCAGAGAAGCTCCTGGGGAGGTGAGTAGCGATGCCCACGTCATCTGTGAGCGCACAAGCAAACAGGTCCGCACGCGAAAATCGTGCCGAAAGGCGCGCGCAGCGGAAAATGGAACGCAACAGGAAGCGCCGCTATAGGGACGCCCGAAAAGAGCGCTCTCGGCGCCGCACGGCTCCGAAAAAGGCCCAAAGGCGCGAGCGCAGGACCAAGATCGTCATCTGCGCGGCTGCCCTCGTGTTCTGCCTGCTTCCCGTCTTCTTGCTGGCAAGCCCGGTGAGCTACGTGCCGCTGATAGCGGAAATATTGCTCGTCTTGGTCTCCTGGCTCTACCTGCGCGTCCTCAAGCGCTCGTTCTCGTTTCAGGAATCGCAGATGCGCGACTCGTGCGAGCGCGGTATGGAATCGGATATGCACTTCGAGCTCGCGAATGCCTCCATCCTCCCCTTCCCGCGCATCCAGGTGTCGTTTTTCATCACCGACCTCTTTGGCGAATACGACGCGATGCACACCATGACGGTGCCGCTGGGCCCGCACGAGACCTGCGGCTACGACTTCAAGGCGCGCTTCTCGCACCTCGGGCGCTACGAGGCGGGCATCGACCACGTCACCATCTACGACCTGCTCGGGCTGTTCACGGCGCGCATCGAGAACACCCGGCGCAGGAGCGTCGTCGTGCGCCCAAAGCTCTTCGACTTCACCGAGCCCGACATCTCCGAGGCAAGCGACGAGGAGTCAAGCGAGATGCTCAAGCCCATCGCCGATGACAGCACCGATTACGCGAGCGTGCGCGAGTACCGCTACGGCGATCCTCTAAAGACCATCCACTGGAACCTGAGCGCCCGCAGCGCAGACGGCACCATGTACACGCGTCTGTTCGAGACCTACGTGAGCCCTACGTTGTGCATCGTGATGGACTCCTATTCAAACTCGGAGGACCCAGAGGAGCTCATGGGGCTTTTCGACGGCATCGTGGAGGCGGCTGCCTCGCTTTCCCACCAGGCGCGCAGCCAGGGCATCGAGTGCACGATCAGCTACCTCGACCGCAACCTCGAGCCGGCATCAGCCTGCCTGGCCGCGCAATCGGATGCCGATGAGCTCGTGCTCGACATGCACCGCATCGAGACCGCCGAGGCACACCCCGCGCAGGCGGTGCTTCCCATCGAGCTTCTGCGCGCGGAGGGCACAGGGGCCGTCGGCAGGAGCAACGTGGCGTTTTCCACCTCGCGCGTCGACGAGGAGATTATGACCGCGCTCATCGACACCGCCGCGCGCCGGCGAAACCCGATACTGCTGCTCACCGTCCCGGCTGCGCTCTACGGCCGCGAGCGCGAGGAGTTCCTCGCCCCGACGCGCCGTCTGAGCGCCGTTGGCATCCCCTGCTTCATCATCGAGTCAAACGAGTACGAGACGAAGGTGGCGCCATGAGAAACTTCATGCGCTACCTGCGCTTTTCCGCCGGTGACTTCGTTTTGGTGTGGCTGTCGGCCTGGTTCACCTCCATCGTCGGCTTCAACGCCTTCTACCTCGATGCCGCAACGGCGCGCCTGCCGCTTTCCGCGCTTGTCTGCGCGCTGCTCGTCTTCGTGCTCTTCGCCGCCGCCTATGACCGCAAGCACCTCGCGGCCGGCATCGTCGGCTACCTGGTGGTCTCGGGGATCCTCATCGGACTTTGCCTGACCTTTTCCGCAGGAGAGAGCCCCTACGACGATGTGGAGGGCAACTTCCTCTATCTGGGCGTCGTCCTGGTCGTGGTATCCGCAGCCGCCTTCCTGCTCACGCGCAGGCTCGCGACGAGCGCATGCTGGTTCATCGCCTGCGCGTTCGCCTGCTCGCTCATCCAGGCGTTCTACCAGCGCGGCGAGATCCTCTTCAGCATCCTCTCCGTGCTCGTGGCGCTCGCGCTCATCGTCTACCGCAACTTCCACATGGGAATTCTCCAGGCCGATGCGGCAGGCGGCGCCTCCCCGAAGGCCAACATGCTCGTCTCGCTCGGCTCGGTTGCCGTAGCCGTCGGGGCGGCCGTGCTCGTCTGGGTCTTCATCATCGCCCCGCTCAACCCCGGCGTCTTCAAGATCACGCTCATCACCGACTACCGCCAACTCCCCATCGTGGAGGTGAAGGGCGTCGCCAACCAGCAGCCGACGCTCAACTACGACCTCACCTCGAAAAACCTCGTGGACGGCACGCGCTACACCACCGACGACTTCTACAAGGGCGTCTCCGATACCATCCTCAATGCCAAGTCCGTCCTCGACAGCATCGCCGCAGGCGG
This sequence comes from Coriobacteriales bacterium, assembly GCA_050943615.1. Classification (GTDB taxonomy): domain Bacteria; phylum Actinomycetota; class Coriobacteriia; order Coriobacteriales; family QAMH01; genus CACZQA01. The sequence goes on along the minus strand of JBMNPN010000022.1, from coordinate 1,659 downwards.
GCAGGCGCAGAACGGCTCGGGAAACGATGCCGGCACTCAAGGGACGCTCAATCCCAACTCCACGCAGCAGCAGTACAACGCTCAGTCCTACACTCAGGACTTCCCGCTCGGCATCATCATCCTCATCGTCATCGCGGCCATCGCCGCGCTCGTGGCGTTCTTCGTCATACTTCGCAGGCACCGACGAAAGAAACGCCTCGACCGCTTCCTTTCGCAGGAGCCGCTGCAACAGCTCGAGTCGCTCTACCTCTTCTTGCTCGGGCGCCTGGGACGCATCGGCTTTGCCTGCCCCGAGGGCATGACGCTCACGGAGTTCTCGCGGGCGAGCGCAAAGCGCATGGCGCCGCTGGATGCCGAGACGCGCGTGAGCTTTGCCAAGCTCACCGACACCTACGTTGCGCGCACCTGCGAAAGGACCGCCCCCACCGAAGACGAGCTCGTGCCGTTCGTCGCCTATTATCTGAGCTTCTGGAAGGCGGCGCACCGGTATCTGGGACATGTGAAGTACTTCTTCAAGTCGTTCAGGCTCTAGGGCTTTTGAGCGTGTAAGGGAAACAGGAGGAACATGAAACTCGAAGTGCGAGACGTGAGCACCGGCTACGACCCGGAGCACCCGATACAGCGCTATGTGAACTTCAGCGTGCGCTCGGGCGAGGTCTGCTGCGTGCTCGGTCCCAACGGATGCGGCAAGACGACGCTGTTCAAGAGCATCCTCGGGCTCATGCCGCTGCTCGCGGGAAGCGTCACCATCGACGGCGAGAACATCGCCAAGTGGAGCCCCAAGCGCCTGGCAAGCGCCGTGGCATACGTCACGCAAAGCCACACGCCGCCGTTTCCCTACCGCGTGAAAGACGTCGTGCTGCTCGGGAGGATCAACCGGGTCGGCGCAGGCCAGCCCACCGACAACGACCTCATGGTCGTCGATAGCGCGATGAAGGACATGGGCGTCTACGACCTGCGCGAACGCCCCTATACCGACATCTCCGGCGGCCAGCTGCAGCTCGTCATGATCGCGCGCGCCCTGGCACAGGAGCCGCAGATGCTCGTGCTCGACGAGCCCACCGCCGCGCTCGACTACGGAAATGCGATCCGCGTCATCGACAAGGTACGCTGGCTTGCCAAGCAGGGCTATGCCGTCATCATGACGACGCACTCCCCCGACCACGCCTTCATGTGCCGCTCCGATGTCGTGTTGTTGCAGCCGGGAAAGCCGATGAAGTTCGGCAGCGCGATGGAGATCATCACCGAGGAGAACATGAAGAGCGCCTACGGCGTCGACGTCAAGATCGTCGAGTTCGTGAACAAGCACCACGAGGTCATGCGCATGTGCGCGCCCGAATTCTAAAGATTGAGGAGAGATACGATGGCACAGGAGAATCTGGAAGAACTGCCACGGCTGGACGGGCAATCCGTCGAGCGGGGCCAGCAGGCGATCAAGATGATCGTCGACAACGTCGACACGGTCATCCAGGGAAAACACGATGCTGTGGAGATTGTGGTGCTCTCGCTCATAGCCCAAGGGCACGTCCTGCTCGAGGACCTGCCGGGCACGGGCAAGACGACGCTCGTCTCGACGCTGGCAAAGTCCATCCAGTGCGACTTCAAGCGCATCCAGTTCACGCCCGATGTCATGCCCTCGGATGTCTCGGGCTTTTCCAT
>JBMNPN010000021.1:0-31387 GCA_050943615.1 Coriobacteriales bacterium | reverse complement strand
CGGCCGTCTCGGGGTTGATCGAGATGCCCGCCTTGGCCCCGGCGGCGCGGATGCGCTCTGCCAGGCGGCGCGCATTGTCGACGGACCAGATCGCCTCGCGGTGGAAGGTCACCGAATCCGCCCCGGCGTCCAGGTACCAGCCGACCTGAGATGCGGGGTTGGAGATCATGAGGTGGACGTCGCGCGGCACATCGGTCACGCCCTTGAGCGCCTTGACGTGCGCCGGCCCAATCGTCAGGTTGGGGACGAAGTGCCCGTCCATGACATCGACGTGGATCCAGTCGGCACCGGCATCCGCCACCATGCGCACGTCGTCTCCGAGGGCGGTGAAATCCGCGCTCAGAATCGACGGCGCTATCTCGACGTTTCCAAACACCTCTCAATCCCTCCTATTAGGCAAGTTCCGGTTTCTGCGGGCGCTCGTAGAGCATGCGGCCCGCCTCGCGTGGGTCGAGCCCCTCCCAGAGCACGCGCCGTACAATCTCGGAGATGGGCATCTCGACGTGATGTTTTCGCGCGAGGTCGGTCACCGTCTTGCAGGCCACGGCGCCCTCGGCGACCATGTGCGTCTTTGCCTCGTATTCTTGGAGCGTACCCCCGTTGACGAGGGTCTCGCCCAGGCTGCGGTTGCGCGAATGGGGCGACGTGCAGGTCACGATAAGGTCGCCCATGCCGGCAAGGCCGCGGCAGGTGCGCGCGTCGCCGCCAAGCGCCTCGACCAGACGCGCGATCTCGGCAAGCCCGCGCGTCATGAGGGCCGCGCTCGCATTGTCACCGGAGTCGAGCGCCACGCACATTCCGTTGGCGATTGCCATGATGTTCTTTGCCGCCGCGCAGATCTCGACGCCGACCACGTCGTTTGACGTGTAGACGCGGAAGTAGTCGGTGGAGAAGAGGTCCTGGAAATACTCGGCGCAGGTCTCGTTGGTAGAGGCCACGACCGTTGCCGCGTACATCTCGCGCGAGACCTCCTCGGCGTGGTTGGGGCCGGCAAGGCAGGCGAGGCGCTCCTTGTGGCCGACGACGTCTTCCAAAACGCCGATCATGGTGAGCCCGGTATCGGCCTCGACGCCCTTCGAGAGCACCACGACGGGGGTCGTGTCAGAAAGATACGGCGCAAAGCCCTTGGCCGTCGTGCGCAAGTGCGCAGAGGGGCAGACCACGACGACTGCATCGACGCCTTCCACCGCTTCTTCGAAGGAGTTCGTGCACGTCGTGTTGGGAAGCTCGATGTCGGTAAGGTACCTGGGGTTATGGTGCGTTTCGTTGATGGCGTCCGGGACGTCCCAGCTGTAGGACCACAGGACGACCTCGTAGCCCTTGAGGCCGAACAGACGGGTGACTGCCGTTCCCCACGAGCCCGATCCGATCACGCCGATTCTCGTCATGCGCCGTCAACTCCCTTGTTCGTCGGGGCGGTACCGCCCGCCTTCGCGTCATCTTGGTTCGAATGCGCCTCATCTGCCTTATTTGGGCGATCCTTGCCCTTCTCGCTGCCCTCGAAGGAGAACTTGGGCTCGGTGCCCGCGATGAGGCGCTTTATGTTCTCGCGATGTGCATAGACAACGGCGATGCCGATGATGAGCGCCGTCGCGATAATGGGAACAGAGCCCCAATAGAAGATACAGGAAAAGACCGGAAATCCGATGGCGGCGCAGATCGAGCCTGCCGAGATGCGCTTGGAAATGAGCGCCACCACGAGAAAGACCGCAAGGATCGAGAGCGCGACCGGGGGCAGGGCAACGAGAATCGAACCAAGCCCCGTAGAGATGCCCTTGCCGCCCTTGAAGCCGAGCCACGGACAGTACAGGTGCCCGAAGATGGACCCGAAGACGCCGAGGACCAAGACCAGGTCCGCCTGCCAGCCCGCGGCAATCGCCACGTATGGGAGCAGCAGGCGCGCGATGAAGACCGCGAACGCGCCCTTCAGGACGTCGCCCGCGAACGTGGCGGCAGCCGCCTTCTTGCCGAACAGGCGCGCCATGTTCGTCATGCCGATAGAGCCCGACCCGCCGTCGCGGGGGTCTTTGCCATAGACCACGCGCCCGATTATCACGCCGAAGGGGATGCTCCCCAACAGGAAGGACTCGACGAGCACGATGATGAGGGCAAGGTAGAGGGACACGCGCTTCAGCTCCTAGTTCTTCTTCTTGAACTTGAACCGGATGGGCGTACCCGAAAGGTCGAAGGACGCGCGCAGCCGGTTTTCCAGGTAGCGCTCGTATGCGTCGTCGACGAGCTCGGGAAAGTTCGCGAAGAAAGTGAATACCGGGGGTCGGGAGGACGTCTGGGTCATGTAGTTCAGGCGCAGGCGCTTGTTGCCGCTGGAGACGACATGGCCAAAGTCGCGCAGGTCGGTGAGGAACTTGTTGAGCTGGTTGGTGGGGATGCGGGCCGAGTAGCCGGCATAGACCTCGTCTATCGCATCCCAGACGCGGTGAACGGAGCGGCCCGTGAGCGCGCTGATGGAGATGACCGGCGCATAGCCGACGAACTCCATGCGGTCCTTCAGGTGCGCGCGGATGTCCTCGCGGCGTGCGGGGTCTTCGATGAGGTCCCACTTGTTGATGAGGATGACCATGGCACACCCGCGCTCCTTGGCAAGGCCCGCCACGCGCTGGTCCTGATCGGTGAGCCCGAGCGTCGCGTCCACCATGAGCAGCACCACCTGGGCGCGGTCGATGGCACGCAGGCTGCGAACGAAGCCGTAGTACTCGACGTCCTCGTCGATGGCGGACTTCTTGCGGATGCCGGCGGTATCGACGATGCGGTAGCGTCTGCCGTCGTGCTCGACCACCGTGTCGATGGCATCGCGCGTGGTGCCGGCGATGTCGCTCACGATGGAGCGCTCGGTCCCGACCAGTCGGTTGGTGAGCGAGGACTTGCCGGCGTTGGGACGCCCGATGATGGCGACGTCGATCTCGTCTTCGTGCGCCTCTTCGGGCGGGTACTCGGGGAGTACGGCCACGATCTTGTCGAGCAGGTCGCCGGTCCCGTGCCCATGCACCGACGAGATGGGAAGCGGGTCACCCAAGCCGAGGGAATAGAACTCCCAAAGCGCGCTTTCATCTGCCGGGTTGTCCATCTTGTTCACGGCAACGATTACCGGGACCTCGGCTTTCTTCAGGACTTTGGCAACCTGCTCGTCCTCGCTGGTCATGCCCGTCTTGCCATCGACGAGAAAGACGATGCAGTCCGATTCCTCACATGCCATGAGCGCCTGGGCGGTGATGGATTCCTGGAAGCGGTCGCCCTCTCCGAGCGCGATGCCGCCGGTATCGATGAGCGTGAACTCGACGCCGTTCCAGTCGGCATTGTGGTAGGAGCGGTCGCGGGTCACGCCGCGCATTTCGTGAACGATGGCGTCTTCGCGGTGCGTTATGCGGTTGATGAACGTGGACTTGCCGACGTTTGGCCGGCCGACCACGGCAACTATGGGCAGGGTCATAGCGTATCCTCGTTTCGTGTAAGCGAACCCGATTGTACCCTAGTGGAGGGTCGCGACGAGCTCGTCTGCACAATAGGTGCAAAGTCGCAGCTTACAGCCGCTCGCCTGCTCGATTTCGCTAACCGTCATGTCGTCGAGCGTGCGCTCGTCGAAGTTGAAGCAGGTGCGCGAGAGCACGACAGGACCTTCGGGCGCGTCCTCTTTGAGCGCCGCGACGATATCGCTGCCGCACAGTAGTCCCGTGACGTCGACATTACCACCGAAAAAGCGGTTCTCTACCCCCAAGATGCGGACGTGGCTCGCAAGCGGGCTTTTCTCGATGAGCCCTTCGAGCACCCGTGCAAACGCCGTTCCCGAGACGATGGTTACGGACGCCTTTCCCTCGAGGTCGCGGGCGGCAGCGGTGACCTCCTCTTCCAGCGTAGAGAACTCGTCGATGAACGAGCGCATCATGCCGATGCCGTCTTGGAACTGCGGGTAGTCGGCATAGAAGCGCGCCGGGGGAAAGTCGTAGCCCGCGTCGAGGTAGAACTCGTCTGCCACCTGCAGGCGCGCGTTGCGCCGCTCGATGCCGGAGTCCTCCTGGAACTCGCGGACGATCTCGATGACCTCCGCCGCTGCAGCCGGGTCATCGGAAAACGACGAGGTGAAGTGCCTGGAGAAGCGCGTGTAGCCGAGCGGGACGATGCCGCACGAGAGAACCCCCTCGTGCTGCGACACCCACGAGAGCGTCTTCACGAGCTCGAGTCCGTCGTTGACGCCGGGACAGACCACGAGCTGCACGTGCACGGAAAGCCCCGCATCGAGCAGCTGCTCGAGGACCTTCATGCCGCGGGACGCGTTCTTTCCGATAAGGCGCTCGCGCACCGCGGGCGTCACGGCATGCAGCGAAACGTGGAGCGGCTCGAGATCGTAGTCGATGATGCGCTGGACTTGCGCATCGGAAAGGTTGGTGAGCGTGACGAAGTTTCCCTGGAGAAAGGAGAGGCGGTAGTCGTCGTCGCGCAGATAGAGCGTGGGGCGCATACCCTTGGGAAGCATCGTCATGAAGCAGAAACTGCAGGCGTTCTTGCAGGTGATGAGCCCATCGAAGATGACGTCGTCGAACGTGAGGCCCCAGTCCTGGCCCAGCTCGCGCTCGAGTGCGAGGGTCTTCCCGGACTCGAGCGTCACCTCGACGGCAAAGCCGTCTGCCTGCCATCTCCACTCGATGATGTCGGTGAGGGGCGCACCCTCGACCTCGGTGAGCACCATGCCGGGCGTCAGCCCCGCCACATCCGCAGGAGAGCCGGGGTCGACCGATGCGATGACCGCACGGCACGCGCCGTGCTCGTGCGGCACGTGGGAGAGCTCGTAGGCGCCCGTCTGCTCGTCTGCCATCACGCCTCCCGGGAACCCGAGAGCGCGGCGAGGGCCGCGCAGACATCGTCGATCTGCTCTTGCGGAGTGCTCGCCCCCGCCGTGACGCCGATGCGCTCTGCACCGGCGAGCCAGGAAACCTTTAGCTCCTCGGGGCCCTCGATGTGGTGCACCGCCGGACACAGAGGCGCGCAGATCTCGACCAGGCGCGTGGTATTCCCGGAATTGTGCCCGCCCACGACGATCATGACGTCGACGCGCCCCGCAAGCTCGCGGGCCGCCGCCTGGCGCTCCTGGGTGGCATTGCAGACAGTCTCTTCGACACGAACTTCACCTGCGCGCTCCCGCACCGCCGAGAGCACCTCTGCCACCCGCTCGGCGCTCTGCGTGGTCTGGATGACGACGCCGACCTTGTCGGGAAGCGCGTCGGGGAGCTTGTCCGCGGTATCTGCCACGGCGACGACCGCATCCCCGCCCCAGGCGCGGATACCCTCGACCTCTGCATGTCCCGGCTGCCCGATGATGACGACGGCATAGCCCGCCTGCCCGAGCTCGCGGGCGCGGTGCTGCACTTTGGAGACGTAGGGGCAGGTCGCATCGCGCACGTCAAAACCACGGCGGCGCGCCTCGGCAACGACCTGCGGGGCAGTGCCGTGGCTTCTCAGCACGAGCGTGCCGCTTTCCGCCTCGTCGAGCGTGTCGGCAACCCCCACCCCATCGGCAGCAAGCTCTTTTACCACACGGGGGTTGTGGATGAGGGAGCCCAAGGTGTGCGCCGTGTCTCCCGCGTCCGCGGCCTCGCGTGCGATCTTCAGGGCGCGCTTGACGCCATAGCAGGCGCCCGCGTTCTCGGCGACCTCGATTACGGGCTTTCCCATCTCTTATCTCTCCGTTTCATCGCGCGCGGTATCGCGCAGGCGGAAGCACTCGTCCATGACGTCTCTCGTTATCGCATCGGGCCGGTCGTGCTTGGGAATATCGGCATAGCGCGGGTCTTTCACGTCGATGGGCACGCCGAAGTTCACGTCGACGCGCGGGAAGCGGATGAACTTGGGCTTTCCGTAGGGCATAATCTTCTCGGTGCCGCTGATTCCCACGGGCACGATCTTTGCCTTGCCCATGCGCGCGATGAGCACGACGCCCGCATGCGGATGGTAGGTCTTCTCGGGCGTGTTCATGCGCGTGCCCTCGGGAAAGATGAGCATGTTCTCCCCGCGCCTGAGGCAGCGCGCGGCGCGCTTGACAGCGCGCGTGTCGGCCGTATCGGGGTCGATCGGAATGGCGCCCGCCCGCGCCATCGCCCCGCCGATCAGCGGGCGGAACAGCGAGCTTCGGGCAAGAAAGCGGCTGCCGCCGATGCCCTTTCGGTACAGGATGAACCACAGGATGATCGGGTCGGCAAACGAGACGTGGTTACAGGCAAAGATGTAAGGGCCCTCGTCCATATCAAAGTTCTCGAGCCCATGGGCGCGGTAGCGAAACAGCAGCTTGAAGAAGGGCCGCACGAGATAGGCGGCCACATAGATGAACCAGTTATGGGCGCTCTTTCTGGGAAGCCATACCGGGCCATCGAAGCACTCCTCGCGCCGGCGCTTGAAAAAGCTCGGCTTCTTCTCTTCTTCAGCGGGCTTATTGGGGCGCGCTTCTGTCATGCCAGGCTGCTGTGTTTCGGAATCCTGCATCTTCTCGTCACCAGCAAGGTCCTCTAGCGACGGTTCTTCGCGAGCTCGGCGATGCGCTCGCAGACCTCGTCGATGGAAAGCCCCGTCGTGTCGAGCTCGATGGCATCGTCTGCCGGCTTGAGCGGGGCGACGTCACGCGTGGAGTCCGCTTCATCGCGCGCCTGTATGTCGGCGAGGATGACGTGCGGGTCGGTCTCCCCGAACCCGCGCTCCTCGTTTTGGAGCGCCCGCCTCCTTGCGCGCTCCTCGGGACTTGCGGTCAGGAAGACCTTGAGCTCTGCCTGCGGGAAGACGACCGTTCCGATGTCGCGGCCCTCCATGGCGATGTCGTCGTTTGCCGCGATGGCGCGCTGCTGCTCGACCAGGGCCTCTCTCACGGCGGGAACGGCGGCAACGGTGCTCACCACGCGGTCGACGCGCGGCGTGCGGATCTCTTTGGTGCAATCGCGGCCGGCAATGGAGACGCCCGTCGCAATGGGGTTTCCGGGCTCATGGGAGAACTCGATTTTCTCATGCGCCGCGATTTCCGCGAGCGCGCCCGTATCCTCGAGGTCAACCCCCTGCTCGAGCGCGTACCAGGCGATGCTGCGGTACATTGCACCCGTATCCAGGTAGTGAAAGCCCAGCATCTTGGAGACCTGCTTGGCGACGGTCGATTTTCCGGACCCCGCGGGGCCGTCGATGGCGATGATCACGTTCCCTCCTCGCTTAAGCTCAAATACGAACAGTGAGTGTACCATCACATCCACCGCGCACAGCCAATGCACACACGAAAATGCACTGTATGCACGCCAGGGGGAGAAGCGGGAGAAAACGGAGAGAAAGGGACCAGATAAAGAACGAGCCCTTAATGGCGCATAGGGGGACGCCGTTAAGGGCTCGAACTTTTCTTGCAGTCAAGTTCTCGCGGTGTATAGGGGGACACCTCGGAGAACTTGAAGAAAGTGAATCTTCGGAAGCGCATAGGGGGACGCTTATAAAGGTTCGCTCTCTTGGCGATTTCACTCTCCAAGCAACTTCCGTTGCCTGACCGCCTACTGGCAGTATAGGACACAAAGGACTTCACGGGGTCGAGAATTTTATAAATTAATTTTGACACATATGCATAATCTGTATGGTTCCCCTGCTCAACGCTATATTTGTTTCTGATAATAAATTTCAATTATGAACAATTTGTTGAGAAGCAGATGTAAAGAACTCTTATTTTTCGTATTTTTATTCATTATTTGTTCAATAACTTGGGTTTAGGCAAGCCTAAATCAAAAATTTATGCAATCTTTATTGTCAGCTTTGATTAAGTTTTTGCTTTAGCAAAGGGCATTTTTCCGCCAAGAATTTTCCAGATTTTTCGAAAATTCATTCAATTCAGTCATGACTTTAATAGTTTTACTAATGTAATTTTATTAGTAATCTTTATTAGAGTATTCGATTAAGCAGACACTTCAATAGATGCGAGATCGCGATAGAAACCAGGCCAGCTGACCGAGACGCAAGCGGCGTCGTCGACATCTACCTTCACGCGGAAGATCTTGGACGCCAGATAGTCGGTCATCGCAAGCCGATGATCGTGGCGCGTCGAGATCGAGAACGGCCCAGCGACGCTTTCTGCTCCGGCATCGCCCATGATGTGGAGGTCGTCCCCCTCTCCCCACGCGCGCACGCCCAGAGCCTCCATGAGCTCGAGGATGGCAGAGAAGCGGTCGCTTTCCTTGACCCGCAACTCCCCTGCCCCGAAAAAAACCGTTTCCCCATGCGCCTTGGCAGCCGCCAGGGCCAAAACGGGAATCTCGTCGATGAGCGCGGGAATCTCGTCGGAGGGGACATCGGTACCGGAAAGCCCGGAAGAGTAGTTGACGACGACATCTCCCACAGGTTCGGCACCGAGATAATGGCGGTCGGCAAAGGCGATGTCCGCTCCCATGCGCTCCAAGCAGGCGAGCGCGCCGATGCGCGTCTCGTTGAGCGCGACGCTCTCAATCGTCACGCTCGAGCCAGGAATCAGGCTCGCGGCGACCGCGACGAACGCCGCCGAAGAGGGGTCGGCGGGAATCGACATGTCGTGGGCATGCAGTCGGGCGGGGCCTTCGAGCGAGGCGGTATTGCCCTCGACCTCGACGGGCACGCCGAAGGCGGGAAGAAGACGCTCGGTGTGGTCTCGGCTTTTCGCAGGCTCGGTCACGCTGGTCGTGCCCTGGGCAGTAAGCCCGGCCAGGAGCACGGCAGATTTCACCTGGGCCGAGGCCTGCTCGGTCGTGACCGCACGTGCCTCGAGCCCGTCTGAGGGCAGGATGTGGACGGGCAGGTGCCCGTCGGTCGTCTCGATGCGCGCGCCGAGGGGCTCGAGCAGCTTGGTCACGCGGCGCATCGGGCGACGGGAAAGCGAGGCATCCCCCACGAGCTCGACGTCGACGCCGAGTCCCGCAAGAAGGCCGATGAGCAGGCGCGTCGTCGTGCCGGAGTTGCCGCAGTCGATGGTGAGCGGCCCGCGCTGCGGCGGCTCTCCGGCAAAACCCGTCACCGTGCCCGAAAGGCCATGTGCCCCCTCCTCGAGCTCGATGCGGGCACCAAGGGCGCGCATCGCCGCAATCGAAGAGCGCACGTCGTCTGAGGGGAGCAGGTCTTCGAGATGCGAAGTGCCTTTCGCAAGTGCGGAGAAGAGCACCGCACGATGCGAGAGCGACTTGTCGGAGGGCACCCGGATGGAGCCTGAGAGTGCCATGGGCTACTCCTCCTCGGTCAGCTTGCGAAACGAGAAATCGAAGCCAGCATTGATGAGCTCGCCGCCCAGACGGCCCATATCGCCCTCGTCGGTGAGGATGAGCTCGAGCACGGCGGTGTCCTCGTTGATGTGGTCGATGTCGATGGACTGGATGTTGCAGCCCGCGTGTCCCGCGATGCCCGTGACCTCGGCGATTATGCCGGGGCGGTTGGACATGTGGATGCGCACTCGCGTGAGCTTGGTGGAATCGGGAAGCCACGTCGCAGGAAGCGAGCGGCGCAGGTTCGCAGAGTACTCGAGCAGCTCGGAAAGGCGCGCCTCGTCCTGGTCGCGGATGGCATCCTCGAACTGCTTAATGATCTCGCCGAGCTCGTGCAATCCCTTCGCGAGCGCCTCGTGGTTGTCGAGCGCAATGCCGCACCAGAGCCTCGAGCTCCCCGCGGCGACACGCGTCGTGTCCTTGAAGCCACTTGCCGCCAGGCGCAAGAGCTCCTTTCGCTGGCGTGCGTGCTCGCCCCAGAGCCTGACGAGCGCGGAGGCGACCATATGGGGGACGTGGCTGATGATGGCAACCGCGCTGTCGTGCTCTTCCCGGTCGATCGAGATGATGCGCGCCCCGAGCGCGGTGAAGGTCTCGTGCAGCTTCAAGAAGAGGTCGTCGCGGGTATCGTCGTCCGGGCACAAGATCCAGTAGGCGCCCTGGAACAGGTCGGCGCGCGCAGCGGAAAAACCACTTGCCTCAGAGCCCGCCATCGGGTGACCGGGCAGGTAGCGGGACTTGTCCGTGAGCACTTCATCGGCAATGGAGCAGATGACCTTCTTGGTCGAGGCGACGTCGGTGATGGCGCCTTCATAGCCGTTCCTCTCGAGACGCTCGAACCAGCTCCTCGCGGCAAAGACCGGCGTGGCGATGATTACCAGATCGCAGCCACCGGGGGCAAGCCACTCGTCGACTTTCGGGTCATCGGAAAGCGCGTACTCGTCGAGAGCGCCCGTATCAAGCGCCGCTTCAAGCCCCTCCTCATGAGGCCCGATGCCATAGACCACAGGCGCCTCGTCGAGACTCTTCAGGGCAGCGGCAATGGATCCGCCAATCAGCCCGACGCCGACAATCGCGATCTTTTCGAAGGGAACGCTCATGGTTGTATGACCCTCTCCTGCAATCGAATAGTTCAAGTTCGCGAAAATGGCGAAGGCAAAAAGACGCGCGGTATTGCCACGTGTCCAAGCCAAGCGTGCAGCTGAAGGCACGTTTGCGCAGAGCAGTTTCCTAAGGCGACAAGCGTCTTTTGTCTTTTGCGCGCACTCCGTGGAATTACACGGATTATAGGATAGAATAGGTGCGCTTTAGTCAACGGAGAAAGGGTTTTCGTGAAGCGCTCTGTACTCGCGGCATTGGTGGCAGTACTTGCCCTTGCTTGCGCTTGCGCACTCGTTGCCTGCAGCAACGGCGGCACGACTCAACCCAGCTCGGGCGCCACTGCAAGCGCGAGCTCGTCGTCTGCTTCCGCCTCGGAAAGCTCGTCGCCTGCAAGCGCCTCGAGCTCCTCTGCATCGGTAAGCTCGTCGAGCTCGAAGGACAGCAAGGCCAAAAAGAAGGTCGACTACTCGACCGGTATCCACCATGCCCGAATCAAGTTCAAGGGCTACAGCACGCCCATCGTGCTCGAAATCTACTCCGACTCGGCACCCGTGAGCTCCTCGAAGTTCGCAGAGCTGGTCAAGAAGGGCTACTACAACGGAAAGACGCTCTACTGGTGCCTGAACGGGATCTACCTCAAGTTCGGCAACCCCAAGCAAGACGACAACAACCTGATCACGGGCGAATACGCTGATTCGGATTACAACAACTCCAATTCGCTCAAGAAGGGCGTCATCGCCCTCGCCCGCGCCGAAGACGGCGAGCAGAGCGATGCCTCGAGCGTCATCGTCTTCTTGAACGACATGTCCTATCTCGACGGCAAGTACGCAGGTTTCGGGCGCATCACCGACGGATACGAGGTCATCGAGGACATCGTGAGCCGCACGCAGAGCTCGCCCGATGACAGCAATCACATAAGCACCAACGACAAGGGCAAGATCACGAAGAAATCGGAACGCCCCGTGATCAAATCGATAAAGATGGTGGATTAACATGAACAGGAAAAAGATCGCATCGCTTCTCATCGCGTTGAGTGCCGCAGCACTTCTCGTGCTCGCGCTCGCCGGCTGCGGGTCGGGCTCTTCGGATTCTTCAAGCTCTTCAAGCTCCAGCTCGTCGAGCGGCGCCGCGAGCAGCTCTGCGGCAAGCTCCGATTCCAGCTCTAGCTCTAGCTCCAGCTCCAACATCACGACGAGTGCTTCGGGCAAGTACGCCTCCGGCAAGCACACCGCCGTCGTCAAGGTGAAGGGCTACGACTCCTTCAAGATCGAGCTCGATGCAGATGCGGCGCCCATCACCGTGAGCAACTTCTGCAAGCTCGCGAACAAGGGCTATTACGACGGCCTCGCCTTCTACCGCGTCGTCGACGGCTTCTGCCTGCAGGGCGGCACCAAGGGCAACTCTGCAAGCGGCCAGGACTCCTCCTTGAAGGCCATCAAAGGCGAGTTCAGCAGCAACGGCGTGGAAAACGAGCTCGCGGATAACTTCAAGAAGGGCACGGTCGCCATGGCGCGCACCACCGACCCAGATTCTGCGACGAGCACTTTCTTCATCACGCTCGGGAGTTCCGAGAACGTATCGGGTTCCCTGAACGGCGAGTATGCCGCCTTCGGCACAATCTCTGATTCCGACATGAAGACGGTCGACAAGATCGTAAAGGCGATGTCCAAGAAGAAGGCCGACTCCATGGGCGTGCTGACAAGCGAGAAGGACATGCCCATCATCTCGAGCATCAAGATCACAAAGTAACTGTTCGCGCGAACCCGGAGCGACCAGGACGCGCACAGTATTTGCCCATCTGGTGCCAAATGGGGCGTGAGCGTGCGCGCATCCGAAGATTTCGCGACCCGCGCACAATATATGCCCATCTGGTGCCAAATGGGGCGTGAGCGTGCGCGGGGAGATTAGCAGCTAGAGGCCGCGCACATTATTTGCCCGATTCCCGCCATCTGAGCACCAGATGTGCGCGCGCCAACAGATGTCTTGACCCCGCGCACAGTATTTGCCCGATTCCCGCCATTTGAGCTCTGAGTGTGCGCGCGTCCGCAGGTTGGAGGGGTTCGCGCACAGTATTTCCCCGATTCCCGCCATTTGGGACGAGAATGTGCGCGGGGCCCATGGGCTCCAGGGTTCGCGCACACTATTTGCCCGCCTCCCGCCATTTGAGCACCAGATGTGCGCGCCGGCTAGCAGGTGAGAAGCTCGCCCGCTGAGCGGCATTTTCTTGACACTGGCTGAATCGCCCTCCTACTATCATCTTGGCATGGAACAATAGCGTGCCGAAAATAACATAGGGGACAAGGAGAAAATCATGGGGGAAGCCATTCGAAAAACAAAGCTTTCATCGGGCGCGCCGAAAAAGGCGATGGCGGTCTTTGCGGCAACGGCAATTGCCGCGACGATGGTCGGCGCTCCTTTCACGCTGGGAGTGCAGCAGGCCGAGGCTTCCGCCTCGATGAAGAACAGGGTCGGAAAAACCTACACCGCCAAGAATTTCGGCCTTGGCACGTTCAAAGTAAAGATCAGGTCGAAAAAGAACGTCGAGCTCGTTTCCATCAAAAAGCCTAATAAGCATTCTACCGAGGTATCGTTTTGCAGCAGCGATTCCTGCTGGTTCAAAGGCAAGAAAAACGACAGGGACTCTCGATTCCAGATCAACTCTTTCGGGCCCTACGCATTTAATAAGGCAAAGAAAATAAAGCGCGTCTATATTTACCAATGGGGAAAGATTGTGAAAATGTACCCCCGTGCTTTCGCCGGCTCGAACGTGCGGAAAATCGATATGTCCACGGCAACCTATAAACTGAAGAAAAAAGATGTCAGAAACTCCCTCAAGGGATCGAAAGTAAAGACACTCATTGTGTATGCCCCGAAGTCCTCAAAGAACTTCAAGCACATGAAGAAAATCTTCTCTGCAAAGAACTGCGGCAAAAAGGTCAAGGTAAAGTCTTTATATAGCGCATAATTTCCTGCAACCACTGCGACGTAAGAAGTAGCAGCTCCGTCACATATGCAGCAGGTTGTATCTGGGGTTTCAAGAGGGGACGCGATTGAATGCGCGCCCCCTCTTCTCGTCTCGCGGACCGCAGCGCGCGGGAATGTGGCGAAAGCCCTACCCCAGCGTGGGACGGTAGCGGCGGTACGCGGCGACGATGATGACGACGGCAGCGAAGGCGGCGGCGAGCATGATCTCGTAGCTCACCAGATAGCTGCCGGTCAGCTCCTTGAGGATGCCGGGATAGAAGTTGACGATAACGCCGCCAAGTGCATAGCAGATCTGGTAGTTGCGGATTGAGCGGCTGCGGTGCTCGAGGTCGGACAGCTCGAGCGACCACATCGAGACGCCGACCGTGCCAACTCCGTTCCCGAGCCCGTAGCAGATCGTGCCGAGAAGCGCCGCGGTCCCGCTCATGATGACCACGGCAATGCAGATAGCGGCAAAACCCACCAGGTAGATGACGAAGACGAGAAGCGTGCCCTTGCGCGGCCCGAAGCGGTCCATCAGCTCGCCGGTGGCGAACTTGGAGACGGTGAGGCACGCACCCGCAAGCGAGACCATCAGCCCGCCGAAGACCGACGAGAAGCCAGCGGTCGTGAAGGCAACGGAAAGGTAGCTCTGCCCGCCAATCGTGCACATCCCGACGCAGATGACCGCCACGACGAGCAGCGCGCGCGTGCGCTTGGGGATAGGCGTGAGCTTGGACTCGTCGATCTCCGATGAGCGCTTCTTCTTGCCGTCGGCACCCTCACCCTTCGAGTCGTGGTAGGGCTCGAGCCCCATGTCATGTGGGTCGTTTCTGAGCAGCACTAAGAGCAGCACCGCACCGATGAGCGCCAGAATCGCCTCGAAGAGAAACGACGCCGAAAGCGAGATGCCGTGGATAAACTGCAGCGCGACGACCGGCACGATGATCGATGCAACGCCGCTGCCGAGCGAGCCGATGCCGATGGCGCGCCCCATGTGGCTCTTGAACCAGCGGCTGATGAGCATCGTGAGCGCGACCATGCCGCCGAACCCATAGCCGATGCCCGAGATCGCCGAGGCGGCACAGTACATGGCAAAGCTCGACGCACCCGCGTACAGGAAGAACGCGAGCGCCGTGCACAACGTGGCGAGAAAGACGCCCGTGCGCACGTCGACCCTGCGGAAGAACGCGTTCACGAAGAACATGACGACGAGCGCCACGCCGGTGCGGGTGAGCAGGATGATCGAGCCGCCCGTGTCCCCGATGCCCTCGATTGCGACCAGGTAGGGCTGGTATACCGGAAACGACGTGCTCGGAAACCCGATGTTCACGAAGAGCGCGAGAAAGCAGCAGAACACGATTACGCGCTCGTAGTGCTGTCTCACCTCAGTGCGCCGCCTTTACCGCTGGCGACGTACGAAAGGGCGTCAAAGGACACTAGTACACCATCCCCATGGCCTCGCGCACCTCGCCGAGCGTCTCCTCGGCGATCTCATTGGCGCGGCGGTTGCCGTCGTGGAGGATGTCCTTGACCGTGTCCATGTCGGCGGCGAGCTCTTCGCGACGTGCGCGGATGGGCGCCAGATAGGAGTTCACGGCTTCTGTGACGAAGGCCTTGAGCGCGCCGCCCCCGCCGTTTCCGATCTCGGCGGCGATGTCCTCTTCCGTGCGACCCGAGCACAGCGCGCCCGTGGTAAGCAGCGCCGAGACCCCGGGGCGGTTCTCGCGGTCGAAGGTGATGTTGCGGTCGGAGTCGGTCGGCGACTTCTTGATGATCTTTGCCGTCTCCTCCGCCGTCATCGAAAGCGCGATGCCGTTGTGGTAGCTCTTCGACATCTTGCGCCCGTCGAGGCCGGGAACCTCGATGACATCGGAGAGGATACCGTCGGGTTCGGGAAATACCTTCGCGTAGCGCTCGTTGAAGCGGCGCGCGATGGTGCGCGTGAGCTCGATGTGCGGCAGCTGATCCTTGCCGACGGGCACGATGTTGCCCTTGCAGAAGAGGATGTCGCAGGCCTGGTGCACCGGGTAGGTCAAGAGCAGGCCCGTGAGCGTGTGGCCGGATGCCTCCTGCTCGGCCTTGACGGTCGGGTTGCGCTCGAGCTCGGCCTCGCTGACCAGGGAGAGGAACGGCAGCATGAGCTGGTTTTCCGCCGGGACGGCCGAGTGGGTGAAGATCATCGTCTTTTTCGGGTCGATGCCGCAGGCCAGGTAGTCGATTACCATGTTGTAGACGTTGTCCTGGATGTGCTCGGTGGTGTCACGGTCGGTGATCACCTGGTAGTCGGCGATGATGATGTTGGTCTGGATGCCCATGTCCTGGAGCGCCACGCGCCCCTTGAGCGTGCCGAAGTAATGGCCCAGGTGCAAACGGCCCGTGGGACGGTCTCCGGTGAGCATGCGGTACTTGTCGGGGTGCACCTTGAAATCGGCGCGGATCTCATCGCTTCTCTTCTTGGCAGCCTCGAAGCTTCCCTCGTTTGGCATCTTGAAAAACCAGACCTCTCTGTTATGAACGGGACGAGAAGAACGAGACGAAGGGGGACGCGATAGACCTGCAGAAAGCAGGTGGCGCGCAGGAGAATCGTGGATTCCCTTTAGCCACACGTCTCTTCGGATGTTTCGGCCTTCCCGCAACCTCATTGGCAAGACATACGCGCCCTATAGTACCCGTTTCGGCAGGCGGTATCGAGAGCGAACCGCGCGAACAGCGCATGTGCTGCACGCAAGCGAGGCGCCCATTCGCTCACTGCCCTATTAGGCGTAGTGGCCGAAGTCCTCCGGTTCGAGTCCGAACTGCTCGAGCTCGGGTGTGCGCTTCGACATGTTGAGGATGAAGCCGTGGACGTTTGCCACGGTAAGGCGGTTCAGGCTCTCGGTGGAAAGACCGAGCCAGATGGCGAGAAGCCCGCGGATGACGCCACCGTGGGCGACGATGGCCGTGTGCCCGTCGTATTCTGCGACGCGATTCGCGACGCTGCCGAGGCGCTCGTAGAAGTGCTCGAGGGTCTCCCCTCCTCCTTCGGGCGGCCAGTTCTCGGAGTTCGGGCCCCAGGGAAAGGGCATGCCGGCGCAGACGAGCTCGGTATAGCTTCTGCCCTCGAGCGGACCGAAGTCGAATTCGCAGAGGTCGTCTTCGACCTGGAGTGCGACATTGGCAGCCTGTGCCGCGGGCTCGGCGATGGCCACGCGGGCGCGCACGAGCGGCGAGGTGAGGATGCGGTCGGGTGCCAGGCGATGATGCCGCCAACTGCGCGCGCCGACTGGGCGCGTCCCCGCTCGTTGACGCCCTCGTCGAGCGTCCCCAATAAACAGCCCCTCTCGTTGGCGAAGGTCTCGCCGTGCCGCACGAGCAGCACGCGCGCATCCGTCTCATCACGCATCGTCGAAAGCGGGTTTCCCATCTTCTTTTTGCTTGCCATCAGACGTCTTCGTCTCCTTGATTGCCCATCGTCGTCATTGCGCTGTGGCATCCTTGAGCGCCGCGACCTCCTCATCGGAAAGAAGCCTCCAGTTCCCCTCTTGAAGCTTCCCCAGCTTCAAGGGGCCGAACTTGTCGCGATGCAGATGGAGCACCTCGTGGTGAATCGCCAGAAACATGCGCTTGACCTGGCGCTTTCTTCCCTCGCGAATCGTAATGGACACCCGGGAGCTGCCCCGGTCCGCCTTCTTTTTCCCGCTGCGCCCGGCCTTTGGCGCCCAAGCCTTCTCGAGCGCCACCTCGGCCGGCTGGCAGGGACCGTCGTCGAGCGTGATGCCGCGGCGCAGACGGTCGAGCTCGCTTTCTGAGGGAACTCCTGCCACCACGGCACGGTAGGTCTTGGGCACGTGGTGCTTGGGATGGAGCAGGCGCTGTCCCATCTCGCCGTCGGTCGTGAACAGCAATAGCCCCGTCGTGTCCATGTCGAGACGTCCCACGGGAAAGAGACCGGGATAGCGATCCGTCGGAACGAGGCTTGCCACACAGGGACGGTCGTACGGATCCGACATCGTCGTGAGGTAGCCCGCCGGCTTGTTGAGCATGAGGTAGACCGAGCCATCCGCGAGCTCGACTCTGCGCCCGTCCACGCACACGACGTCCACCTTCGGGTCCACCTTGCAGCCGAGGTCCGCCCTGACCTCGCCGTTCACGGTGACGCGCCCGGCGGTCATGAGGTTTTCCGATCCCCGCCTGCTCGCCACGCCCGCGCGCGCCAGGAACTTCTGCAGGCGCATCGGATACGGCGGCGTCGGGGTCTGCCCTGTTCTGCCCTTGTCGCCCTCAGGCTTCTCGCTCATTCGATCGTCTCGATGTCGTCTGTATCGTCCTCGTCGTCGGAAAGACCGTCGAACTCGACCTTCTCGGTCATCGACTCGGAAAGGATCTCCGCCATCGCCTGCGGGTCGTCCTCGCGCTCGTTGTCCCCGCGGTCGACCTCCTCGACGCGGATGCGGCCGTCTTCGTCGATCACCTGCACCGAGACATCGCCGCGCACCTCGTCGTCGAGCGTGAGCTGGTCCTCATCGGAAACGTTGCCGCTCAGGCGCTCGCGGATAAGCTCACGGCTCTCCTCGTCGGGCGCGAAGTCCTCGAGCGGCGGCAAATCCTTCAGGCTCTTCAGGCCGAAGCGCTCAAGAAAGGTGCGCGTCGTCCCGTAGACGATGGCGTTGTTCGCCGAAGCGTCGCGCCCGCGTTCGCGCACGAGTCCCTTTTCCACCAGCGAGGAGACGACGCCTTCGGAGTTGACACCGCGGATGGCGTTGATGCCGGCGCGGGTCACGGGCTGCTGGTAGGCGATGATGGCGAGCGTCTCGAGTGCCGCCTGCGAAAGCCGCCGCGTGTCCCACGACATGATGTAGCGCTCGATGTCCTCGTGAAACGCCGGATGCGTGTAGAAGCGCCAGCCACCGGCGACCTCGCGCAGCTGGATGCCGCGGTTCTCGTCGCGGTATTCGGCAGCCAGCATCGCAAGCGCCTCTTCCATCTGGCTGGGTTCGACCTCGAGGATCTCCGCGAGCTTTGCCGCGGCTACGGGCTCGTCAGATACGAAGAGCAACGCCTCGGCCCCACTCATCAAATGCGCCAGTCTCTCATCGCGTGCCATATGCCCTATGCCCTTCCATCCGTATCCTCGGGGACGTCCCCATCATCGTCCGTGTCGTCATCGATCTGATCGTCTGCATCCTGCTCCCGCCCGTCGGCCTTTTGAAGCGAAGGGTCTTCGGGCATGCCCCAGTCGGGCACGGAGAAGTCCGTGATCTCGGGCGCATCGGGCACGATGGTGAGGTCGATCTCGTCGAAGGCGTGGTCCTGCTTGATGGTGACCACGCCGCGCTTGTAGAGCTCGAGCATGGCAAGGAAGGTCACGACGATGAGCTCGGGCGTCGGTTCGGGCCCCACGAGGTCCGAGAAGCTGCGGAACTTCGTGCGCTGCATCGTGCGGTAGATGCTCTCCACATGCTGTTCCATGGAGATCGGAACGGCGGCAATGTGCTCGGCTTCGAGCAGAAAGGCGTCGCGACGTGCGGCGATGTCGGCGCAGATCACCGCGAGCTCGTGCAAGGTCACGCCCTCGAGATAGTCGGGCATGACACCGAGGAATTCCGGTTCGATGCCCGCCTCGCGCGGGTGCATGTGGCTCTCGTTCTCCATGCGAGCGCCCAGCGCGGCCCCGGCGTTCTTGAACTTCTTGTAGACGAGCAGGCGCTCGACCAGGATGTCGCGCGTCTGCTCGGGCGTGAGGTCGGCGAATTCGTCATCGAGCTCCTCCTCGAGAGAGCCCTGGCTCGGGATGAGGGAGGCCGCCTTGATCTGCAGAAGTGTCGAGGCGACCACCAGAAAGTCGCTTGCCACATCCAGATCGAGGTCCTTCATGCGCTCGACTTCGGCCAAGTACTGGTCTGCTATCTCGGCAATGGAAATCTGCCCGATGTCGATGCGCTGCCTTGACACCAGCTTCAAGAGCAGGTCGAAGGGGCCTTGATAGGCATCGATATGAACGCGATAGGACAAAGGAACGGACCTCTTTCGAAAAAAGCGCGGGGCGAATCGAAGACCATTGTAGCGTTACCCCGCGGAATGCGGCAGGGATGCCGATAGGCCTCACGGCAACAGGAAGTTCGCGATGTTTCCCGCCGTGGCCTGCAGGTAGATGCCGATGATGTCGAAGTTGGTGAAGTACGGGATGACGATGATGAGCACCAGCAGGATGAACATCGCGTACTGCTGCACCTTGTAGTACTTCTCCAGGCCGGAATCGCTCAGGAAGACCGCGATGATCGAGCTTCCGTCGAGCGGTGGTATCGGGATCAGGTTGAAAAAGGCCAGGCACAGGTTGACCTCGCAGAAATACGCGCCGAAATACCACACGTACATTCCTAAGGTGGGCATCGTGAGGTACAGCATGGTGCCGCCCCAGGCGATGGCCGCTCCGATCAGGCACATCACGAGGTTCGAGGCAGGACCTGCCAGACCGACGATGAGCTCGCCTTTGCGGATGTTCTTGAAGTTGTTCGGGTTGTAGGGCACGGGCTTTGCGTAGCCGAAGATCATGCCCATACCGCCCGCCAGATACGAGCCCGCGATGAGGAGCGCCGGCAGGATGATGGTGCCGAAGAGGTCGACGTGGGCAGCCGGGTTGAGCGTGAGGCGGCCGGCGCGCTTTGCCGTGTCGTCGCCCAAAAGGTGCGCCGCATACCCGTGTGCGCATTCGTGCAAGACGATGGCCGGGATGAAGGCGAGCACCATCAGGATGATGAGGATGATCTGCTCGGTTGCCTCTCCGCTCATGCGGTATCACCTGCCCTGTTAGCCTCGGCCTCGATCAGGGCGGAGAGCTCGAGCCATTCCGCCTCGTTTGCGCTGATGCGCTGCTTGAGTTCGTTGTATTCTGCCATCGCCGCCTCGAACTTCTCCTTGTCGGCATAGAGGTTCTCGTCTGCCATCAGCGCGACGAGCTCCTTTTCGCGCTTGTCGTCGCGGTCGAGCGCCTCTTCGAGCTCGGCTACGCGGGCGCGTTCCTTCTTGTACTTGCGATAGACCCGGTTTCGGGCCTCGGCCTCGGCGCGCTTCTGCTCTTTGGTCTTGGGAGCAGACCCCTTTGTCGCCGCTCCTCCGCGCGCGCTGGAGCGCGTCCCCATCTTGTTGACGGGAATCTGCGAGCGGTCCTTGTACTTGTTCTTCTTCTCCGCCTTCTTCTCGCGGGCAGCGCGTTTCTCGGGAGCGTCCATCGTGTCGTCGCGGCGCGACATGCGGTGGAGCCCCTGCTCTGCGGTCTCGGTCGGGTTGCCGTTGATGTCGACCTGACCGGACTTGTAGAGGAAGTAGTCGTAGTCGCCATCGTAGATGGTGAGCTGCCCGTTCTCGATGTAGAAGATGCGGTTTGCCACGGCGCGGATCAGGTGGCGGTCGTGGCTGATGAGCACGATCGTCCCCTGAAAAGCCTGGAGCGCCTGCTCGAGGATGTCGACCGAGCTGATGTCGAGGTGGTTGGTCGGCTCGTCGAGGCACAGGAGCGGCGTGGGCTGCACGAGCATCTTGGCAAGCGCCAGGCGCGCCTTCTCGCCGCCGGAAAGGACGCTCACCTTCTTGTCGACGTCGTCTCCCTTGAACAGGAAGGCACCGAGGAGGTTCTGGACCTGGGTGCGCGTCCAGCCGGGCGCGGCATCGTCGAGCTCCTGGAAGACCGTCTTCTTCAGGTTGAGCTCCTCGAGCTGGTGCTGGGCAAAGTACGAGACGTGCACGTGCGTGCCGTTCACGACGTTTCCCGCATCGGGCTTCGAGACGCCGGCGATCATCTTGAGGAGCGTCGACTTGCCCGAGCCGTTCGGACCGACCAGCGCGACCTTCTCGCCGCGCCAGATGTTGAGGTCGAGGCCATCGTAGACGACCTTGTCACCGTATGCCTTCTTCACGTTCTCCAAGTGCATGACGCACTTGCCCGTGCGCTTGGGCTGGGGAAAGTCGAAGTGGACTTTCTTCTTTTCTTCCGGAACCTGGATACGCTCGATGCGCTCGAGCTTCTTTATCCGGTCTTGGACCTGGCGGGCCTTGGTCGCCTTGTAGCGGAACTTCTCTATGAAGGCCTCCATGCGCTCGATCTCGCGGTCCTGCGCCTCCTTCATGGCGATGAGCTGCTCGCGGCGCTCCTTGCGCTGGCGAAGGTAGGCGTCGTAGTTTCCCGTATAGAGGTTGAGCTTGCCGTTTGAGATCTCTGCCACGTGGTCGACCATGGCGTTCATGAAGGCGCGGTCGTGGCTGACGACGAGGACGGCGCCGTTGTAGGTGCGAAGGAAGTTCTCGAGCCAGCGCACCGATTCGAGGTCGAGATGGTTGGTGGGCTCGTCCAAGAGCAGGATCTCGGGCTGGCGCAGGAGAAGCTTGGAGAGCGCGATGCGCATCTGCCAGCCACCGGAGAACTCGCTCGTGGAGCGCTCCATGTCCTCCTCGTGGAAGCCCAAGCCGAACAGGACGCGGCGGGCGCGCGCCTCGATGTTGTAGCCATCGCGCGCCTCGTAGCGCGTGCGCAGGCGGCCGTACTCTTCGAGGAGTGCCGAGCTGGTATTGGAATCGGCAATCTCGAGCTGCTGCTCGATTTCGGACAGGCGCGCGCCCATCTGCGCGACGTCGGCAACCGATGTCATGACCTCGTCGATCACGCTGCGCCCTTCCATCTCGATGGATTCCTGCTCGAGGTAGCCGGGGTGGATGCCCTTACCGTAGAAAACGCGCCCCTCGTCGGGAGACTCGACGCCGGCGATGATGTTCATGAGGGTGGTCTTGCCCGCGCCGTTGGGACCGACCAGACCATAGCGGTCGTGGTCGTCGATGCGCAGGGTGGCGTCGTGGAACAGGACGCGCGTGCCAAAGGACTTGCTTACTTTTTCGACATTCAGAATCATGGCGCCCATTGTACGCGAGAAAGGCGCGGGCTTTGGAAATCGGCACAAGCGACACAAACTTGTTGCCCACGCAGGGCATTCGTGCTGCGAACGGGATGACGCGCGAGTTCCGCGCAACGTATAGCGCCATCTGCCCGCCAATCTGGTCAGATGCCTCGTGGCTTTGCGCGGGACGGCTGGAAGGAGGGGTTCGCGCAACGTATATTGTCATCTGACCGAATTCCTGGTCAGATGACGCGTGAGATTGCATGCGATTGAGATTTCGCGAACCCGCGCACAGTATTTCCCCATCTGCCGCCAAATGGGCCGTGGTTGTGCGCGCGTCCTGATTTTCGTGAATCCGCGCACAGTATTTGCCCATCTCCCGCCATTTGGGACGAGAATGTGCACGCGCCAGTTGGCAGACGTGCACAGAGGCCGCTGCTGCTTTCCCCTTGACCGCGCCCGCGCTTGGGCCCTACCCTGAGGCGCGTTTTCATTCCACCGAACGCGAAACCGACACCGCGCGAAGACGAGGAGCCCCATGCCGCAGGAACTGCGCAAACGCCATAAAGGACACGCCCGCTCGCTCAAGCATCTCGAAGAGCGTTACGAATGGTACGCCGATGCCATCGAGCTCGAGCCGGCAGACCACAAGGGCACCTGGCTCGCCGACTTCATGCCGCAAGCACACGAGCTCAGGCTCGACCTCGGCTGCGGCAAGGGATCGTTCACCGTTGCAGAGGCCCTTGCCCACCCCGACATCCTCTTCATCGGACTCGACTACAGCAAGCCCTCCATTGCACAGGCGGCTCAAAAGGCCATCGAGTCTGGCGCGAAAAACGTCATCTTCACCCTCGCGGATGCCGAGGACCTCGCCGACCTCTTTGCCGCAGGCGAAATCGAGCGCATCTACCTCAACTTCCCCACCCCGCACCCACGTCGCAAGCACGCCAAGGAGCGACTCACCTACGTCGATGCGCTCCTGTACTTTCGCCCGCTGCTCCCAGAGAGAGGCGAGATCTTCTTCAAGACCGACTCGCAGCCGCTCTTCGACTTCTCCCTCATCCAGTTCGACCTTGCAGGATTCGAGCTCGAGTACTCGACACGCGACCTGCACGAAGACCACCCCGAGCTCCCCACGAGCGACTACGAGGAGCGCCTGTGCGCCCAGGGCGCCAAGGTGCACGCCTGCCTGGCGCGCAAAGGACCAGCTCCCAACACACCCATCGAGCAGAGCGCCGAGCTCTCGCTTTTCGAGTACCTGCCCGATGACCTCGAATCGCTCGACTACGTGCCCTTCGGCATGTCGGGTTATGTCAACCAGCAGCTCCATATCCGCGCAAAGCAGGCCCAGAGAGAACAGCAGTCCCTCGGGTAAGCCCCCATCCAGACGTGCGCTCACTGGGCACTCTCCATCCTTTTGAGGCATATGCAGCGCATCTGTTAGCAGGATGGAAACATTCTTGACATAAAATGCATCCGTTTCGCTCTGCAAAGAAACGTTGAGGGAAGTATCAGCTACACAGGATGGATATGCACCATGAGTAACACCAGCGTCGAAACGGGTATCCAGGAGTCTGTCGAAAAACAGCCAGGAAAAGACAAGAAAAAGAAGCGCCGCCTCAGTCTCACGACGATCATCTTGATCTCGCTTGCCCTCGGCATCGTCGTCGGCATCATCTTGAGCGTCACGGTGCCGTCCGGCTCCGACGTCGACAACATCCTCATCGAGGGCATCTTCTACGTGTGCGGCCAGTGGTTCATCCGCTTGATGCAGATGCTCGTCGTCCCACTCGTGTTCTGCTCGATCGTGTGCGGCGCCGCCTCCATGAGCGACCCAAAGCTCCTCGGCAAAGTCGGCGTCGGGACCATCGTGATGTACCTGTGCACGACCGCGTTCGCCGTGCTCATCGCCATCTGGCTCGCCCAGCTCACGCAGCCGGGCATCGGGCTTGACATGGACTCGATCACCAAAGTCGAACCCACCACGACCACGACCGACCAGACCATCACCGACATGCTCATAGAGATCATCCCGACCAACATCGTGAGCGCCATGAGCGAAGGCTCGATGCTGCAGATCATCTTCTTTGCCCTCGTTCTCGGCTTCATCCTGGGCCGCCTCGGCAAGAAGGTCGCGACCGTGAACCGCTTCTTCACGCAGTTCAACGCCATCATGATGAAGATGATCGGCCTCGTCCTGAAGGTCGCCCCCATAGGCATCTTCTGCCTGATCGCGCGCACCTTCGCGAACCTCGGCATCAGCGGGATCTTACCCATGCTCAAGTTTATCGGCACGGTCTACCTCGGGCTCCTGGTCCAGCTGCTCGTCGTCTACATGCTGCTCCTGTTCCTGTTCACGCGACTGAACCCGTTCCACTTCCTGCGCAAGTTCCTGCCCGTCATGCTCTTCGCCTTCTCCACGAGCTCCTCCAACGCCACCATCCCGCTCAACATGGAGACCCTCGAGAAGAAGGTCGGCGTCGACCCGCAGGTCGCCTCGTTCACCATTCCTCTCGGCGCGACCATCAACATGGACGGCACCGCCATCATGCAGGGCGCGGCCGTCATCTTCATCGCCCAGGCCTTTGGCATCGACTTGACGCCGGCGATGCTCGCCACCGTCGTGCTCACGGCCGTGACCGCCTCCATCGGCACCGCGGGCGTCCCCGGCGTCGGCACGATCATGTTGGCGATGGTCTTCAACTCCGTGGGGCTCCCGGCAGAGGGCGTTGCCATGATCATGGGCATCGACCGCATCCTCGACATGGGCCGCACCGCCATCAACATCACCGGCGACGCCGTCGTGACGACCATCATGGCAAAGCTCTCCGGCATGCTCGACGTCGAGGTCTTCAAGAACAACGACGTCGAGGAGATCGACATGGGAAAGCTCGAAGAGCCGAGCGAGCCGACCGACGTCGACGAGTTCACCGAGCACGGCGACCCCACCGAAATCGGCGAGAAGGGCGCCCCCGACAAATTCGAGGACATCGAAGAGCCCAAGGTGAAGGGAAAGTAGCGCTCAGCGACTGCCCACATCGGGCATCTGTTCGCGCTGCGAGACACAGAGCATGGATCTTGCCTCCTTCATCGCCTCCGGAATCGAGCCCTGGGGCCTCCTCATCATCTTTCCGCTCCTGTTCGTCGCCGGCTTCGTTGATGCCATCGGCGGAGGTGGCGGGCTCATCTCGATTCCTGCCTACCTGTTCGCGGGGCTGCCGGCACATCTGGCCATCGGGACGAACAAGCTGTCTTCCAGCATGGGCACCGCCGTTGCGACATTCAAGTACGCGCGCAACGGCTACATCCCCTGGCGCCTGTCGGGGCTGTGCGTCGTGACGGCGCTTCTCGGCTCTGCCCTCGGGGCGCGCCTCACGCTCGTGGCAAGCGAGACCGCCCTCATGGTCTTCATGCTGGTCGCGATTCCCATCGTGGGCTTCTACGTCATCTGGAAAAAGGACCTCGTGAACGACAAGCCCACCTTCTCGAAGAGGAAGACCGCGTGCCTGAGCATGGCAATTGCCTTTGTCGTCGGGATCTACGACGGCTTCTACGGACCCGGCACGGGAACCTTCCTTTTGCTGCTGCTCACGGGAGCCGCCCGCCTCGACGTCTTCAAGGCCGCCGGCGTGACCAAGGCCATCAACCTGACGACCAACGTGACCGCACTCGTCGTCTTCCTCGCCAACGGGACCGTCCTCGTCGGACTCGGCCTTGCGGCGGGCCTGTTCAACATCGCCGGAAACTACCTGGGCGCACGCCTGTTCGCGAGCAAGGGCTCGGACATCGTGCGGCCAATCATCCTCGTGGTACTCGTCGTCTTTGCCTGCCGTCTGATCTGGCAGCTGTTCGGATAAAGAAAGCGCGCACAGCTTGCAGATGACGCGAAAAATCCAAATTTATATATTCATTTGTAATTGATTAATTTATTTCCGCAGGTCAGCGCTTTATCTTAATTTTCATACATTGTCCTAAGGGCAAATTCATGTAACCATAATTGAAATGCGTCCCATACTGGGGAGGACGCATACATCAGGGACAAAGGAGGACCCTATGAAGAAAAAGCACCTTGCCCTTGCCATACTCTGTGGCGCCATTGCCGTCGCGATGGCGGGCATGCTCGCGCTGAGCGGCTGCGGATCGTCGAGTAGCTCCAGTTCCAGCTCGAGCTCCAGCTCTTCTAGCTCGTCGAGCCAGGTGAGCCTGCAGATCTTCGCCGCCAACTCGCTCGAGAAGGCGCTGCCCGAGGTTCAAGAGCTCTACACCCAAGACCATCCCGACGTCACCTTCGCCGACACGCAGTTCAAGGCCTCCGGTGACCTCGTCCAGCAGCTCGCAGGCGGTGCGAGCGCCGATGTGCTGATCACCGCTTCTGCCAGCTCCATGGACCAGGCTGCCGACTATATCGACTCCAACACCCGCAAGACGATGTTCACCAACGACCTCGTCGTCGTCGCCAAGAAGGACTCCAACATCAAGATCAAGAGCCTCAAGGACCTCAAGAACTTCGACGGCACCATCGCCATCGGCGAGCCCAACACCGTGCCGGCTGGCAAGTACGCGATCCAGGTCCTCAAGAAGGCGGGCGTCGTGACCTACGACGAGAGCTCCGATGGCCAGATCTCCAACATCAAGGTCACCAAGGATGCCAAGTGCAAGGTCGACTACGGCTCCGATAAGGTCGGCACCGTCGCAAGCCACATCTCCACCGGCGACTTCGAGCTCGGCCTCGTCTACACCTCCGATATCTACCGCTACGACGGCATCGAGAACATCTTCACGACTCCGGCAAGCTCTCACAAGGACATCACCTACCCGGGCGCCGTCGTGAAGAGCTCCGCCAACGCTGACGCCGCTGCAGACTTCATCGACTTCTGCATGACCGACCCCGACGCCCAGGCGATCTTCACCAAGTACGGATTCGAGCTGGCAAGCAAGTAAGCTGTCTGCTCGATCGAAAGGGGCGGACGGAAGTGCCCAAGGCACCCGGCCGCCCCTTTCTCGTATTGCAATCCCGTTACCGTGCGCGGCTTCAGCTGCGTCCCGCACGCCTTCGCAATACCGTGTCCCGTGCCCGAACGTTTCCCGTTCTGCCAGCCCCATCTAAGCTCTGAACTAGGACAAGCATTCTTTCCCCGCACAACGCGCAAGAGGGCCTGTCACAATTCAGATCGCCCTATCCGACCAAAGAGAAAGACGCCCCGTGTACTTTGCCAGCGAACAACAGAGGCCCCGCTTGATCGCGCTCTTCCTCGCATTGGCGCTCGCATGGCTGCTGGCGTCGGCATCCGCTCCCCTTGCAGCGCTTGCCGATTCGGACTCGGGCGTCGTGAACTCCAATGAGGATGCCGCGACCTCCATCAAGACGGACGACTCCGCATTCGGCCTTTCGGATGTGACGCGCAATCAGATTGGCATGAACAAAACCTACCAGGGCAAATCCTACGGATACGTCTTTCCGCTGGGAAAGACCGCGAGCTCGCATTTTTCCGTCGTCGTGACAAAGAGCTCGATTGTCGTCTACGTACCCGCCGACATGGCCCAAGCTGCCGGCTTCGACATCTCCGACAGCTCCCAGCAAGAGCAGTACGAGCAGATGATCGAATCGCTCGACGAGGAGCTCTCAGACGGGGGCACCACGCTTTCCTCGCTCTCCGTGCCCTACAAGTTCACGAGCGATAAGACCTATCGCCAGGGAAAGCTGACACTCTCGTTCGATACCGAGATAGAAAGCGGCTATTACTACGTCTGCTGCAAGGCGTCCGGCAATGCCGAGGCAAAGAGTCTCGCGCGCTTCTGCCTTTCCGGGCAGGTCAAGGAGGCATCGCAGATCGAGGTCGCCGACGAGGGGAGCTGGCTCGATCAGCTCAAGACCTTCCTCGACCCCAACAGCTTTGACTATCGGCCGCTCTGGGTCTCGCTCAAGACCGCGGGCGTGGCGATGGTCTTCATCTTCCTGCTCGGCATCTGGGCGGCGCGCAAGTCCATGCACGTCAAAAGCAGGTGGAAGGGGCTGCTCGATTCGCTGTTCACCATCCCGATGGTGCTGCCGCCCACGGTCGTCGGCTTCATCCTGCTCGTGATATTCGGCAACTCGACCGCCTTCGGGCGCTTCCTGCTCGCCCATGGCATCAAGCTCATCTTCTCGTGGCCGGCAGCCGTGCTCGCGGCCACCATCGTGGGCTTCCCGCTGATGTACCGCACGGTGCTGGGCGCCTTCGAGAGCCTCGACAACAACATGCTCGACGCCGCGCGGACGCTCGGCTGGTCGGAGGGACGTGTGTTCCGCAAGCTCATGCTGCCACTCGCCTGGCCATCGATTGCCGCGGGCACCGTGCTCGCCTTCGCCCGCGCGATGGGCGAATTCGGCGCGACGCTGTTCGTCGCGGGCAACTACGCTGGTGTCACCCAGACCATCCCGATCGCGATCTACTTTGCCTGGATGGGCGGTAGCAGCGACGTCGCGATCTTCTGGGTCATCGTCGTGATCCTCATATCGTTCCTGATCATCTTGATAATCAACGTCTACACCGCCCACGTGCAGCGCTTCCGGAAGGCTGGCGGCAAGGGCGCAGGCGACGTGCTCATCACCGACACGAAAAGCGAGGAATCCGGCTTTGCCATCGACGAGGGAATCGCCGCCGAGCTCGGATTCGACTACACCGGCAAGCGCGGCGCGCCCGAGCACCACCACTTGCCTTCAGACGACGATGGGCCAGCTGCCGAAGACAGGCTGGCCGACAAGGGAGAATCTGGCGAGGAGGACGCATGAGCGTTGAGGTCAACATAAAAAAGACGCTTCCCGCCTTCGATTTGGAAGTAGAGCTCGAGGCGGGCAACGAGACGCTCGGTTTGCTCGGCGCCTCGGGGTGCGGCAAGTCGCTCACCCTGCGCTGCATCGCCGGCGTCGAGACCCCCGATGAGGGTCGCATAGTCGTCAACGACCGCGTCTTCTTCGATTCGAAGGAGGGCATCGACCTGACGCCCCAGGAGCGCAAGACCGCGCTGCTCTTCCAGAACTACCAGCTCTTTCCCAACATGACGGTCGCGGAAAACGTCGCTGCCGGCATGGACCCCAAGATGGACCCTGCCGAACGCGACTCCCTCGTCTCGAAGTACCTCTCGCTGTTCAGCCTGCAGGGCTTCGAGAAACGCTATCCGCTTCGCCTGTCCGGCGGCCAGCAGCAGCGCGTCGCGCTCGCGCGCATGCTCGCGGCACGCCCCGGCATCCTCATGCTCGACGAGCCGTTCTCGGCACTCGACTCCTTTCTCAAGGACACGTTGCAGCAGTCGCTTCTCGACCTGTTCGAGCTGTACGAGGGCACCATCCTCTACGTGAGCCACGACATCGACGAGGCGTTTCGCTTCTGCGACCGCATCGCCGTCATCGAATCCGGCCACATCGCCGAGGTCGGGCGCACGCACAAGATCCTGCACCATCCTGCGACGCTTGCTACGCTCAAGCTCTCCGGTTGCAAGAACATCAGCCGCTTCGAGATGCTCGAAGAAAACGAGGTACTTGCCACAGACTGGGGCATGACGTTTTCCCTGCCGCCCGATTTCGAGATACCGGTAGATGCCACGCACCTCGGCATCCGCGCGATGTTCATCCGCGAGGCCGACCCCGGAGAGACGGGAAAGAACCTCTATGCGCTCCATGTGCACCGTGCCTCGGACACGCGCTTTGAGCGCGCGGTCATCCTCGACACTCCCGGCGGAAACCCACACGAGCGCATCTATTTGCGCATCCCCAAAAAAGGGCGAACGCGCGAAAGCCTACCGAAGAGCGGCGACACCCTCAACCTGCATTTCGACGCGCGCGAGATCCTGTTCGTGCGCTCGTAGTGCCATCTACCATCCCCACTGACAGGCCCCAATAACACGCATATGTTGCTGGCTCCCAATCCGTGACCTGCGGGCTTGCCGAGAGTGAGTGAACATTTGCGTGTTTTCGGCGGAGCGGAGGCAGGTAACCCGCATGCAGAACATGCAAATGCCGCGGCCTCCCGACCCGCGACCTGCGGGTTTGCCAAGAGCGCGTGAACATTTGCGTGTTTCTGACAGCACGTTCTCGAGCAAAACACGCAAAAGTCGCGACCTCCCGACCCGCGACCTGCGGGTTTGCCGAGAGCGCGTGAACATTTGCGTGTTTTCGGCGGCGCGGCCGAAGAGCATTCACATGCAGAACACGCAAATGTCGTGGCCTCCCGACCCGCGACCTGCGGGTTTGCCGAGAGCGCGTGAACATTTGCGTGTTTTCGGCGGCGCGGCCGAAGAGCATTCACATGCAGAACACGCAAATGTCGTGGCCTCCCGACCCGCGACCTGCGGGTTTGCAGGCGGTGTGCTGAAAATTGTATGATGCGGAACAGAAAAAGTGCGAGGCTACTCTCCTTTTTGCCTCGCGTCATGTAGCCCCGCCCGCAATCAGCGAGAAGGGGGCATCCATATGAAGCTAACTCTCAACCAAGAGCTCGCACTCTTTGTCGTGCGCGCGATTCGCTCTGGCATGACAGCAATTCCATGGCCCTGCCACCGCATCAACCTTGCAGGTCCAGACCCATCACCATATACCCGCTGGACACGGGCTCGTATAGAGACGATGCTCGAACAGATCGGAATCAGCGCCTCTTCTTTCGCCGATAACATCCCGCTCACCATTGCCATGTCCTACCCAAACAAACGCGTTCAAGTCAAAGGAACAAAGAACACGGTCTACTCAAAAGGAGTGCCGCCATATTCGTTTCTCGACCTTGGAGGCGGGCTTGCAATCCCCTGTCCTGAATTGCTCTTCATAGAGATGGGTGCTCTCCTCGACCTGCCCGAGCACCTCTTGCTCGGGCAGGAACTGTGCGGAAGCTACTCGCGCAATCCGAGCGATCCTCAGTTGGGAACGAGCACTTTGGGCATCCCGGCTGTCACCTCGAGAAAGCGTATCCAGGCCTATCTTTCGAGAACTTCGTACATCCGGGGCATGGATCAAGCCGAGCAGACGCTTGCGCTGCTCAGCGACA
This sequence comes from Coriobacteriales bacterium, assembly GCA_050943615.1. Lineage (GTDB taxonomy): Bacteria > Actinomycetota > Coriobacteriia > Coriobacteriales > QAMH01 > CACZQA01. Next base: position 193 of record JBMNPN010000021.1, on the reverse strand, counting down.
ACGCATGGTCGCCAAGTGAGTCTCTCGTCGCGACGCTCGTCTGCCTTCCACTCGAATATGGTGGATAGGGACTACGGACGTTTTCCTGGACACCTCAGACGGCTATGCCCCGCTCCTCGCGGAACTCCCGTATCGTCTTCCATCCCAGCGCCTTCTTGATCTTCCCGTCGCGGTACCAGGCGAGGTACTCTCC
>JBMNPN010000020.1:0-33134 GCA_050943615.1 Coriobacteriales bacterium | reverse complement strand
ACGCCGTGGCGACCTTCAGCCCGCTGGCGTGGAACTGGGCGAGGATCGCCTCCTTCTCCCGTCTCGTGTACATGTCGGCTCCTTTCCCGGAGCCGCCCAAGCTGTCCAGGATTTTGTCCGTAGTCCCCGAATGCCAACACGGCCATGGCCGATTACGTCTTCCCGATGTCCGACTGGATGGAACGTCCGCTGCTCGAGTCCTATCAGGCGTCCATGATGGGCACTATCTCCTGCGGCATGAACGCCGTCGAGCCCATGTACGAGCGTCGCAGCGACTATGACTTCTACCGTGGTCTCGGTGTCGAGTGCGGTCAGGAAAAGTACTGGCCCGAAAAGACGTTGCTCGAAAACCACAATGCGCGCCTCAAGGGCTCCGGCTACACCTTCCAGCAGATCGCCGAAGGCCCCCACCAGCTCTCGCAGGAGTTCCACGACTACCAGTACAAGGACCTCGACCCGAAGACGGGCAAGCCGAAGGGCTTTGCAACACCTTCTGGCAAGGCGGAGTTCCATTCGGGTGTGCTCGAAGCGCTCGGCCAAGACCCGCTGATCCACTTCGAAGAGCCGAACTTCAGCCCCTACAGCACGCCGGAGTACGCGAAGAAGTATCCCTACATCCTCATCACCGGTGCGCGTATCCAGCCGTACTACCACTCCGAGCATCGCCAGATTCCGTCTTTACGCGCGATGCACCCCGATCCCATCGTGGAGATCAACCCCGAGGACGCGCAGATGTGCGAGCCGCCTATCGCCGATGGGGACTGGGTCTATATCGAGACGCATATGGGCCGCATCAAGATGCGCGCACGCGTGACCACTGCAGTTGCCGTCGGCGTCGTTTCCGCTGAGCACAACTGGTGGTTCCCCGAAGACGACCCGACCTATCCGAACCTCTATGGCGCTTTCAAGAGCAGCATCAACGTTGTTCTCGACGATGACCCGGATAAATGCGGCGAGGAATTGGGCAACTACACCAATAAGAACGCTATGTGCAACATCTATAGGGCGTAAGGAACTATTGGCCACTTTCTCGTGTGGCACGCGGGACTGGCGGGGCGTGTCGCTCGCGCCCCGTCCCCGCACGAAAGGCAATAGGGCCTTTGGTCAGATGCCGCACGGGAATCAGATACGACGAATCATTTCACACGAGGAGATGGCACCAATGTTGAACAAGATTAAGCTGAAGAACTTCAAAGCCCAAGAAGACGCAGAGCTCGATTTGGGCAAGTTCACGGTTTTCACGGGACTCAACGCCGCAGGCAAGACCACAGTGCTCCAGGCTCTCGTCTTCCTGAAGCAATCGCTCAGCAGAAAGGAGGTTACCTACAATGACTACCTCCTCAAACTCGGTGATTTCAAGGAGGTCGTTCACGGGCACGACATCTCGCGTGAGTTCGACATCGACATCGACATCGACCACGAGGGCACCGGGCTCGAGTATGGTGTGACGGTCGGCCAGGAACGTGCCGCAGAGCGCTTCCTCGTCGATGGCACCAAGCAGTGGAGCTGGGACAGCATGGCCCCCTATGCAATGGAGCCGGCGGGTCGCCTGTTCCTTACCCAGGCAGCCGAGGGATACGGCGGCGGTCAGTACGAGTCGCAGGACAACGAGGAGCTCCGCAAGGTCATCGCGCAGCAGAAGGCCCTGAGCACCTGGTTCGATAACATGCTCTACCTTTCCTCTTCGCGCGGGTTCACCAAGTACAGCTATCCGCTCATGGCAGGCCAGCCCGAACCCGAAGAGGTCGCGAAGCGCGCAGGCGACGCCTCGCTTCTGGAAGAGTGGCTCGCCAACCTCATCATGTACCGCATCAACGAGGCACAGCGCTATCCCGACATGCGCGGCCAGCTCGACGTGATGCGCGAGCGACTCGGCAGGCTCGGTGTCGACATCAACCCGTACGTCATGAGCGGACCGAGCGTCGTGATCGACCTGACGGAAAAGGACATGTGGGTGTCTGCCGTCAATTCTGGCTACGGCATCAACCAGGCGGTTTCCTTCATCACCTTGGGAACGTTGCTTCCCAAAGGCACGCTCATCATGGTCGAGGAGCCGGAGATTCACCTGCATCCAAAAATCCAGAGGGTCGTCTGCGAGATCCTGGCCGAGATTGCCGACGAGGGAAAGCAGGTCATCATTACCTCGCATTCTGACCACTTTCTCAAGACGCTCAACAAGCGCGTAAAGGACGGCAAGATGGACAAGAACGACGTCAAGGTCTTCAACTTTGTCAAGAAGGACCACATCACGACGGGCGAGGAAATCGACGTCTCCGATTCTGCCAAGGTCGACGAGATGTTCGCGTAATTGCTGCGAACGTACAAGATGGAGGCGAATGACGATGTCATATGAACTCACTGAATCGTACAAGCAGGTGAAGCGAGCCCAGGAAAAGTACGATGCGGCCTGTGCGGAGCAAGATGCAGAGTTGAAGGATTCCTATTTCAGGAACGCGTTTTATGCGCTGTACATGGCGGTCCGTTCGGGGAACATGGTCTACAACTCCATGTTCAAGGGCGGAACCGATGCCCAGGGCGGCACTTTTACCTACGCCGCTGATGAGCTCAATTCCGCCGCGTGCACCCTCTACAAGGATTTCTACGTCGAGGGACGCTATCCCAAAGACGACGTGGAGCGGATCTTTGGCATGTGGAAGCAGCGCGTGAGGGGCTTTCTCGACCGTCTTTCATCTGAGTGCCCGTTGGGAAAGAACACACAGGAAGTCGAGGCCTGGGTCGAGGAACGCGACCACGGCTACATGCGCCATCACGAGGACAGCGAACTGGTGATCTGATCTTAGACGTCCACGCAATAAGAGGAGGTAGGCAATGGAGAACCGTATCGAGACGAGGGGCTTCTTCTACGTCAACCCGACGATGACGGGGGATACCGGTCTAGTCGGACTCAAACAGCAGGATTACGAGAAGTTCATGGCATACGGGATGCTCGACCAAGAGGTGCTCGTCAAACTTACCAAGGCAAACACGGGAAGCGAGTATCCCGATGGTGCACCGGAGTACAAGGCACGCGCTGGCATCTACACGATCACCATGGACGGAACGACTGCCAAGCCTCAGATCGACCTGTCGTCAAATGATGTGTCGCGCATGCGCGAACGCGGGTTTCGCGATCTTGACGAAGTTCTGGTCGAGGTCGAGCAGCTTCCGTACAAGACGCCGCATAAACCCGATTACGGCGACCTCAAGATCGAGGTGTAAAGGGAGGCGGCCACAGTGGCAATCCTTGGTTTTGCCTGCATAGGCTGCAATCGCTGTGGCCGCTTCAACCGCAACGGAAGCAAAAAAGCGGAGATAGGCCGGGATATGGGAAGCCAGGACATGGGGCGCGGGCGCTGTGTTTGGAGCAAAGGCGTGAAACACGGTCTTTCATCAGAAACGCGCAAGCTGATAAACGCAAAATCGCGCTGAGGAAATCATGCAGAATCGAATGCCAGCTTGTGTTCTTGAGCGAGTCCAGTCAACAAGCTAGGGGAGGATGCGGCCGCGGGCGTCGAGAAGGAAAACCGACAGCTTGGGCACAGGCAGCTGAAGGCAGAGCGAATAAGCGGCGTCATCAACGTCAAGGCCAGCGATGGAAGGCCGCCTTCCGTCTCGACACTAGTAGCGCCATCTGGCGCACACGCCGCGATGTCAGGTGAGAAGGGCGGGTGCGAACGGCTCCGTTGGAATCTCGTATTTCTTGAAAGTATCTGGGTCGAGGCTGTAGATGATGCGAACAGAAAGCTCGAGATGGAAGGGGTCTGCAAAGAGGCTCTCATTTCCGCTCAGCTCGACGATCTTGTCAAGTCGGTACTGCAGCGTCGAACGGTGAATATTCAATATCTCAGAGCAGCGCTTCATGTTCATCCGACAGGCAGAGTAGATGACGAGAGTGCGGAAGTAAGATGTGCCGTTGTCCTCGTCATAGTGCATCAAGTACTTGAATATGGGGTCGCACAGCTGGTCGAGGTTGTAGGACGGCTGCACGAGCTCTATGAAGTGGGCAAACGAGAGCGCGTTGAAGAAGTACACGTTTTCCTGAATTTGGAAGTCACGCGTGCCAAGGTCAAGCGCGGCACGTGCATTCTGGTAGTTCTCCTGGAGCTTGAAGATGTTGTAGAAGGGCTTCGAGACGCCGCATTGCCAGTGCCGCTTTTTGGTCAAGGGCTCGAGAAGCTCCACGATGTGCTCGGGAGAGAGCCGACTGTAGCTGTCCTGCAAGAGGAGAATGAGGTCGCCGTCGACCAGGACGCTGCAGAACCGGGGGAAGCACTGGGCGAGGATGTCGGCGCGGTAGCTCGTGTTCCTCTTGTCGCTGCGCGAGTCGCTTCCCTCGAACACGACGACGCAAAAGCGCTTGTTGAAATCGTTTTCCGCCAGATAGCGCGTCACGACCTCTTTGGGCACGAACTCGCCCTTGGCAAGACGTGCCATGATCAGACGGCGGTTGGAGCGGGGGTCTTCAACGCTCTTGTTGCTCTGGGCAACCAGATAAGCAATAGAGCGGGCGAGCTCCTTGAGCAGTTCTTTGTCTGTTTCTTCGAAGGGACGCTCGTATTCGAGGATGAGCACATACGCCATCGTCCTGCCGCCGAGCTGGGCGGTGCAGGCCATGATTCGATACTTTGCATTCGGGAAGTTAAATATTTTCGGGTCGGGCCCCACCTGTTCATTGCTGGATTCGAAGAGCCGCTCGAGTTCGTAATGGTCGGCCATGTCGGGGGAGTTGTGCCGTTCCCAGAATTCGTCTCCGGTATCCGTGCGCTCGAAGTGTGCGACGGGTTCGAGGCTCGCATTGCTCACGCTGATGGGGTTCTGAAGATAGTGATGGGCATCTTCGACGATTGCTTTCACGCCCTTCTCGCTGACGATCTCGTCGTACAGGGCAAGGGAAAACTCCGTGATTTTGCTGTTCATGAAAACCTCGCCAAGATTCAGAAATTATTCGGAATGCTCCTGATGCAGAAATATGTCGTTTTGCTCAGAACAGTATACGGGCTTTGGGATAGGGAAGTGATGCGTACGGCAATAAATCAGCAATTTTGCGGATGCGCGCTGTGAGTTTGATGCTCGCAATGAGAGAGATGCAAGGAGGAGACATGAGTTCGGAAAAGACAAAGGGGCAGACCGCGAGCATGGTCGCCATAATGGCGCTCTACTTTCTCTGCCCGATGCCTGGCGCTGCTAACGGTGCGATGAGTGATATCCAGGCGGCGTTTCCAGATGCGGGAACAGGCGTGACGTGCGTCACGACAATCGTTGCCCTGACATAGATTCCGGCAGCGCTCATCTCGGGCGCCATTGCGGGAAAGAGGGTGCGCTACCGGACAATCTGCATCATCAGCACGGTGTTCTACGTCGTGGCAGGCACGCTGCCCTATTTCTGCGGGACCTCGATGGGGTTTGGCGGGCTGTTGGCCTCGCGATTTGTCTTCGGGCTCGCGGTCGGATTCTTCACCCCGCTCACCAACGCGCTCGTCTCGCATCTCTACGATGACGAGGACAAGCGCGCAAGTGCGCTCGGCTATGGCAACGCGATGTTCAGCGTCGGCGGCATTCTCTCTCAGCTCATTGGTGGCTATCTGTGCCTCGTGTCGTGTTGGCAATCATCGGCGGTGTGCTCGCAGCTCGCATGCGCAAGCGCACCGCACGCACTGCGAAGAACTAGCCTTGTTGCGCGCACGAGCAGGGCTTCCGTGCGCCGCGCGCGGAACTGGCCTTGGTGCGCGACCACGAGCGGGGGTTCGATGCAGATGAGGGGCCTGAAGCGCACGGAACCCTCCTTGGTGCGCGGATTCTCGCGCGGAACTGGCCTTGGTGTGCGCACACGAGCAGGGCTTCCGTGCGCCGCGCGCGGAACTGGCCTTGGTGCGCGACCACGAGCGGGGCTTCGATGCAGGTGAGGGGCCTGAAGCGCACGGAACCCTCCTTGGTGCGCGGATTCTCGCGCGGAACTGGCCTTGGTGTGCGCGCACGAGCAGGGCTTCCGTGCACGTCGCGCTGGCCGCTTCCCGGCGCATGGCGGTTTCCGCTGTTCGATACGTCCCCGTAACCCGCAAGACGTTATACTTTGACCTGCACGCTCCGATGAATTGCGAAAGGTCAGACAATGACGCAACAGGAAAGCCTCGACGAACTCGACCACGGCTCGATCGGTCCCGACCTCATCATCATCACCGGTATGTCCGGCGCGGGCCGCACCGAGGCGATGCACACCTTCGAGGACATCGGGTACTTCTGCATCGATAACCTGCCACCGTCGCTGATCATGAACCTCGTGAGCCTCGCGGGCGTCAACAGCGACTCGATGCACAAGCTCGCCGTCGTGTGCGACTTGCGCTCCAAGGATTTCTTCCCCGAACTTACCCGCGAGCTCGAAAAGCTCAAGGAGATGGGGCTTTCCTACAAGATGCTCTTTCTCGACTCCAGCGACGAGGCGCTGCTCAATCGCTTCAAGGCGACGCGCCGCCGTCACCCGCTGGCAGACCGCGGCATGACGATCATCGCCGGCATTCGAAAGGAGCGCCAGCTTCTGGCCGAGGCGCGCCGCATGGCGGACTTCGTGATCGACACGAGCTCGATCAGGCCCAACGAGATGCGCGAGAAGATCCGCGAGCTCTTCACTCCGGAAAACGCGCAGACAGGCCTCGGTGTCTCCGTCTACTCCTTCGGATTCAAGCACGGCGCCGCGACAGACGCCGACATTCTGATCGACGTGCGCTTCCTGCCGAATCCCTTCTACGAACCCGAGCTGCGCGATAAGACCGGCATGGACAAGGACGTGCAGGATTTCATCTTGACCAAGCCCGAGACGCAAGAGTTCCTCAAACGCTGGTACGCGCTGCTCGATTGCGTCATGCCCGGCTACGTCAAAGAGGGCAAGCAGTACCTTTCCATCGCGATCGGCTGCACGGGCGGTCAGCACAGGAGCGTCGTGTTAGCCAACGTGACGGGGCAGTACCTTTCTCAGGCGGGCTATCAGGTGACGACGACCCATCGTGACCTGGCTTTGGCGGAGGTGCACAAGTAATGGCACGCAGCAAGGTGGTCGTTATCGGCGGCGGGACGGGTGCGCCTGTCTCCATCAGGACCCTGCTCGACATGGGATGCGACGTCTCTTCCATCGTCTCGATGGTCGACGACGGCGGCTCGACGGGCATCTTGCGCGAACGTGGCGGAGTCGTCCCGCCCGGCGATATCCGCAAGTGCATCGGCGCCATGTCGGCAAACTACGACGGCATCTTTGCGCGGGCGTTCCGGCACCGCTTCTCCTACCTCGACAACCATTCGCTCGGAAACCTCATTCTCACCGCGGTGGCAGAGGAAACGAACTCGTTCCCCGACGCTATCCGCGTCTGCGAGAACCTTATCGAGGCGCGCGGGCACGTCTATCCCTCCACGCTCCATGACGTGACGCTTTCCGGCATGACCGACGAGGGCGAGGAGCTCGAGGGGCAGGCGGTCATTGGAGACTCCGATTGCCACATGCGCTACGTGACCCTCCATCCGGCCGACGCGCAGGCCTATCCGCCCGCGCTCGAGCAGATCAGAAACGCCAACCTCATCGTGCTCGGCCCCGGTTCGCTTTTCACCTCGATTATCCCCAACCTACTCGTGCCCGGCGTGGTCGAGGCCATCAAAGAGGCCCGCGAGCGGCCCGAGAACCCAGCGTATACGCTCTTCGTCTGCTCGCTTGCCGACATGCAGGGCGAGACCTGGGGCATGAACTGCTACCAGCACGTCGATGCGGTCTGCCGCCACGGCATGCGCGGCATTCTCGATATCGCGCTCATCCACAGAAACGATGCGTCCTCGCCGATGGCGACGGGCGTTTTCCCAGCTCTGACCGACTACTCGGATTCAATGTACCCCTCGCGTGGGCGCCGCATCGGGAAGGTGCGCCATGTCGAGGTCAGCGACGAGCTCATCGAGAAGGTGAAACAGCTGGGCGTCCAGCCCATGGTGCGCGATCTGGTCGATACCGACCGTCCCACCTGGCACGACCGCACGAAACTTGCCAAGGCCTTCCAGGAGGTGCTGACCGCGTGTCATTCACAGCAGAGGTGAAAGACGAGCTCTCGCGTGTCGAACCGACCTGCTCAAAATGCGATAAAGCAGAGCTTGCCGCCCTCATTCGCCTGCAGGGAACCCTGAGCATCAACTCCGGGCACATGCGCCTCGAGGTCGTGACCGAGACGGCGAGCGTCGCGCGCACGGCCATTCGCCTGCTGCACGGCGTCTATCGGCTGCGCACCGAGCTCACCGTGCGCAGGAGCGTGCTGCACAAGACCCACAACTACCTTGTCACGGTCCCGCCGCAAGAGCAGCTCGACCGCGCCCTGCGCGACCTCGGCATCATCGGGCCTGCGGGGTTTTCGCAGGGCATCAAGCCCGAGCTTGTCGAGCGTGCCTGCTGCGCGGGTGCCTACCTGCGCGGCGCGTTTCTCTCGGGCGGCTACATCGCCGATCCCAAGGGCGACTTCCACTTCGAGCTCACGACCTCCTCCGAGCAGCTCGCCGGCGAATTCATCGACCTCATGGCAGAGCACGGGGTTCGCGCCCGTCAGACGCGCCGGCACAACATGTACACTATCTACATCAAGGGCGTCGATCAGATCATCGCCTTTCTCGCCTTCGTGGGTGCGCACAGAAGCGCGCTTGCCATAGAGAACGCGCGCGTGATCAAGTCGGTCAGAAACGACACCAACCGACGGGTCAATGCCGAGATCGCCAATCAGGTGAAGTCGGTCAACGCCTCCATGCAGCAGGTCGAGCAGATCAGGCGCGTCGTGGAGGATCGTGGCATCGACAAGATCCCGCCGGCGCTTGCCGAGATAGCGGTCCTGCGCCTCAAGCATCCGGATGCCAGCATCAAGGAGCTGGGCGAGCTCGCCGACCCGCCGCTGTCGAAGAGTGCCGTCTACCATCGGCTCCGGCGCATTGGAGAGCTCGCGGAAAAGACGCGCGAGCCATAGGAAGGCGAGGCTGCAGACAGCAGCGCACAAAGATAGAACGGCAAGTGAGCGGGAAAGGAACTGACATGGGCGAGGCACGCATCAAGGCACAGGCCGCGAAGACGGCATCATACGATCTGGCGCTCACCACCTCCACGCAGAGGAAGGCGGCGCTTTACGCCATGGCAGATGCACTCATCGCGCACGAAGACGAGATCCTCGCTGCCAATGCGCGCGATGTGGAGGGTGCTCGTGCGAGCTCCACGCCCGAGCCGCTCATCGACCGCCTCTTTCTCGACGAGGGCCGTATCGAGGGCATGGCAGAGGGCCTGCGCCAGGTGGCAGACCAGCCCGAGGTGATCGGCGAGGTCGTGGAGGGGCGCACGCTCTACAACGGCCTTTCGCTCGTGAAAGAGCGCGTGCCGCTCGGCGTGGTCGCCATGATCTACGAGGCACGCCCCAACGTGACCGCCGATGCCGCGGGCTTATGCATCAAGACCGCCAACGCCTGCGTCCTGCGCGGCGGGCACCTCGCTGCCGCATCCTGCCTGGCCATCTCGAAGGTGCTCTCGGATGCCGCCACTTCGGCTGGCCTTCCCGAGAACTCCATCCAGAGCATCGAGGACACGAGCCGTGCCGCCTCCGATGAGCTTCTGACCCTGACGGGGCTCGTCGACGTGCTGATCCCGCGCGGCGGGGCAGGCCTCATCCGCCACTGCGTCGACAACGCCAAGGTCCCCGTCATCGAGACGGGCACGGGCAACTGCCATATCTACGTGCACGAGGCGGCCGACCGCGACTGCATCGTGCCCATCATCTTGAACGCCAAGACCCAGCGCCCGGGCGTCTGCAACGCCTGCGAGAGCCTGCTCATCGACGATCAGATTGCAGACGAGGTCGCGCCGCAGATCCTGGAGGCGCTTGCCGGCGCGGGCGTGACCATGCACGTCGACGAGCACATCGCCCGCATTGCCGACGGGCTGGACGTCTACACCGTTGCCGGTACCGAGGAGGACTGGGGCACCGAGTATCTCGACCTCGAGATTTCCATCAAGTGCGTGGGCTCGGTCGACGAGGCAATCGCCCATATCAACCGCTATGGCACGGGACATTCCGAGTGCATCCTCTCCGATGACGTGAAGGCCGTGCAGCGCTTCCAGCGCGGCGTGGATGCGGCGGTCGTGTACGCGAACGCCTCGACGCGCTTTTCGGATGGCGGGGAGTTCGGGCTCGGTGCCGAGATCGGCATCAGCACGCAGAAGCTGCACGCCCGCGGGCCCATGGGAGCCGAGGCGCTGACCTCGACGAAGTACCTGGTGAGCGGCCAAGGGCAGGTACGTGGCTAGGCCTGCTCCAATAGCGGCAGAGAGGGGAGAGGGACCCGAGACGCGCATCGCGATTCTCGGCGGGACCTTCGACCCCATCCACAACGGGCATCTCGCGCTCGCCGATGCCGTCGCCCGTGCGCTCGAACTGGACCGTGTCGTCTTCATGCCGACGGGAAACCCCAGCTTCAAGCAGGGGCAGAAGGTCACCCCGGCGGCCGAGCGCGCGCAGATGACGGCGCTTGCCATAGCGGGCGACCCGCGCTTCTCGCTCGATTGCCGCGAGATTGCCCGAGCGGGGGTGACCTATACGCTCGACACGCTCGAGGAGCTGCACGCCGAGCATCCGGGGGCGCACCTCTACTTCATCCTCGGCGCCGATTCCGCCGAGACGCTCGTGCACTGGAAGGGCGCTGCGCGCCTGGCGGAACTTGCGACCTTCGTGGTCGCCGCCCGCCCCGGGGTTGACATGGACCGCGTCAGGCAGGTGCATGACGCAAGCCCGCTCGACTTTGACCTCGAGTTCATCGAGGCGCCGCAATGGGATGTCTCGTCCACCGAGCTCAGGTTGCGTATATCATGTGGACAGCCCGTCTCGGGGCTCATGCCCGATGCGGTAATCGCGTATATTGAGGAACACGGGCTCTACCGAGACGAGCCCGCAGAACACGAGGATTGAAGGGAGATGCCCGGGCAAGGTGCAGGAAGACCAGAAGCTTTACGAGCGCGTGGAGGCGGCCGTTGACAAGCGGCTGCGGGGCAAGCGCCTCAAGCACGTGCACTCGGTTTCCACGTGCGCTGTCGAACTCGCGCACACCTACGGCGTCAACGAGTTCGATGCGAAAGTCGCCGGCATTCTCCACGACTGGGACAAGCTCCTCACCGATGACGAGCTGCTCGAGCGCATGCACGAGTTCGACCTCGAGGTGCCCGAGCACTACGAGCTCCTCTACCCGGTGCTCCACGCCTTCACCGGCGCTGCCGCCGTGCACAGGGAGTTCCCCGAGCTCTCCGATGACATCATCTCGGCCATCTACAAGCACTCGCTCGGCGATCTGGAGATGAGCGACCTGGACAAGGTCATCTTCATCGCCGACATGATCGAGCCGCTGCGCGATGCGAGCAAGCGCCCCCGGCTCAAGAAGATCCGCAAGAAGGTCGGCAAGGTGAGCCTCGACGATCTCTACTGGCTCTCCTACATCGACACGATGGCGGGGCTCGTGGAGCGCAAGCGCTTCATTCACCCGGCGGCCTTCGATATCTGGAACGACCTGGTGGCAAAGCACCATAAAGTCGACAAGAGCAAGCAGGGAGACCCCGACGTCGTCCTGTAGGGCGGCGGCAACGAGACGAAAGGTATGGAGACTTTGGCTGAAAACGAGCACGAGGACAAGGCGCGGGAGCTTGCGCTCATCGCGGCGCGCGCCATGGACGAGAAGAAGGGCACCGACATCGTCATCCAGCATGTCGGGGAACTTCTCGATGTGACCGACTACTTCGTGATCTGCACAGCGGCCAACAACCGCCGTGTGGACGCGATCGCCGACGAGGTGCGCGAAAAGCTGCGCGAGCAGGGCGGCGTGAGCCCCCTGAGCACGGAGGGCCTCGAGGACTCCAAGTGGGTGCTCATCGACTACGGCAGCATCGTCGTTCACATCTTCCAGCCAAAGGAACGCGAGTATTACCGCCTCGAGCAGCTCTGGGACGAGGCCTCGACCGTCGATGTGGCGGAGGCCGGCATCGATGACGCCGTCTACTCCGAGCGCATAGCGACGCTGCTCGGTCGCGAACTGCCGCAAGACGCGCAGTAGCTTTGGATTCCAAGAGAGAAGAAGTCACATGGGCTTTCGCACGGTAGCCGCATCTCTTGTCTGCAAGGCGACGTATCACCTGCTGCGCCTGATGGGGCGCGGCGGCACCTCGCTTCCCGGCAAGCTCGCGCTCAAGATCGACCCGAATTTCCTGTCGACGCTCGGGCGCGGCGTGCGCACCATCGTCATCACCGGTACCAACGGCAAGACGACCTCGACGCACATCGTGGCGCAGGCGCTTGCCAACGAGGGCATCGAGGCCTTCTACAACCGCAGTGGCGCAAACCTCATTCAGGGCATCACGACCGAGTTTGCGATTCGCTCGAGCGTCACTGGAAAGCCGCACTATCAGGTGGCGGCCATCGAGAGCGACGAGGGCGCGCTCAGGCGCGTCTGCAAGGCGCTCGACCCCGAGGTGCTCGTCGTCACGAACGTCTTTCGCGACCAGCTCGACCGCTACGGCGAGGTCATGCACACGCTCGACAACATCCGTGCCGGCGTCGTGAACTCGCCCCATGCGACGCTCGTCCTGAACGCCGACGACTCGATGGTGGCCTCGCTTGCCGACGAAGTGGAAAACGAGGTGCGCTTCTTCGGCGTGAGCACCGAGATCTACCCCCGGCGCGTGCCGGATCTCTCCGACGCGACCCACTGCATCAAGTGCGGCGCGCCCTATGAATACGACTACGTCACCTACGCCCACCTGGGCGGGTTTGTCTGCCCGTCCTGCGGCTACAGGCGCCCCGAGCCTTCCGTTGCGGTCACCAGGATCCTCGAGCGGCGCACCGATTCCTGCACGCTGGAGTTCTCCGTCGACGGCGCCATGCGCACAGCAGATGTCGACGTGCCAGCAGGATACGACATCTACAACTGCACCTGCGTGGTTGCGGGGTTGACCGCCTTCGGGCTCGACGAGGACTCCGCCTTCCGCGCGCTCGCGCACTTCAAGCACGGCTTCGGCCGCGGCGAGCGCTTCGATATCAACGGCACCGAGGTGCGCCTCATGCTCATGAAGAACCCGGCCGGCTGCAACCAGATCATCAACCTGCTGCTCAACGAACCCGACCAGAGCATGGGCATCGCCTGCATTCTGAACGACCAGGAATGCGATGGCACCGACGTCTCGTGGATCTACGATGCGGCGTGGGAATCGATCTGCGAGCTCAAGCACGAGGCGCTGTGCAGCGGGGAGCGCGCCGAGGACATGGCGCTCAGGCTCAAGTACGCCGGCATGCCCGCCAAGGGCATCCGCATCATCAAGGACTACGACGAGCTCATCAGGGCACTCGGAGAGCTGGACCATCCTGTCACGGTCGTGGCCAACTACTCGGCGATGCTCGCGTTTCGCGGCAAGGTCGCCGCCGCGCTCGGGCTCGCGGGATTCTGGGAGGGCTAGCTCATGACCGACGACGTCAAGCTCACGATCGGGCACCTGTACCCGGACCTGCTCAACTTGTACGGGGACCGCGGCAACATCATCACGCTGCAGAAGCGCTGTGCCTGGCGCGGCATCAAAACGGAGGTCATCGACCTCGGGGTAGGGCAGGACGCCGACTTCGAGGGAATCGACCTGTTCTTCATGGGCGGCGGCCAGGACTTCGACCAGTACACGCTCGAATCCGACCTCGGCATCGGCAAGGCGGGGTCCAAGGCGGCGCGTCTGGTCGATGCCATCGAGCGCGACGTGCCCGTGCTCGCCATCTGCGGCGGCTATCAGATCCTGGGCGAGTACTACAAGGGCGCCGATGGCACCGAGGCACGCTTCATAGGCGCGGTTCCGATGTACACCGAGGCAGGCGAGGGGCGTCTCATCGGCAACATGAGCTTCACGGCAACGGCCCTTCCCGAAAGCCCGCTCGTGGTCGGCTTCGAGAACCACGCGGGGCGCACGCGCCTGCGCGAGGGCGCCGCACCGCTCGGCCATGTCGAGCACGGCTTTGGCAACAACGGAGAAGACGGCACCGAGGGGCTGCGCTACAGAAACGTCATCGCCACCTACAGCCACGGTCCGCTGCTCCCCAAGAACCCCGCGGTGGCAGATGCGCTGCTGAGCCTGGCGCTGCAGCGCCGCTATCCGGGCCTTGAGCTTGCGCCGCTCGATGACGCGCTCGAAAAGCGGGCGCATGACGCGATGGCCGAGCGGCTCGCCCGCTAGCTGTACGCCCCGCTTATCCGCGTTCTTTGCACAAGTTTGCATGCCTGCAACGGGATTTTTACGATTCTTTCAGCTTGTTGTGTAAGATTGACCCTACTAGTGCCCAAATGAGATGGGCGACGGAGTTCCTCTCTTTCGAAAGGTGACTTATGGCAACATATCCATCTATGAACGGCCAGTACTACCGTACGGCGCTCCACGACATCACGTCATCGAACGGCTGGTTCAAGAAGCTTCTCTTGCTCGGCCTCATCGACTTCATCCCCGTTTTTGGTCAGATGACAGTCTACGGGTACGCGTACGAATGGGCGCATAAGGCTGCTTGGGGCATGCAGACGAGCATGCCGGAGAAGATCTACGGGCGCAAGAACAGCAAGATGCTGCGCTGGGGCTGGTTCAATATCGTCATAGGCATCGTGATGGCGATTATTCCGATAATCATCGTTTGGATTGGCAATGCACTTACGGGCATCAACGCGAACGATGAGATTACGTATTACCACCGCGCACCGAGCGCTGGAAGCTACATCGCCTCCGGTTTCGGGACGCTTTTTGTCGTCGTCGGCTACATATTGACTTTCGTGGCGATGTTCTTTACGTGGATCGGCACGATGCGCATGACCGTCTACAACCGACTCGGGTCCGGTCTGCAGTTCAAGCAGATCTGGACGATGCTCAAGAAGGATTTCGGCGGCATCATGCGCATCTTCGGCATGGAGCTCATCTTCATGCTCATCGCCGGAATTGTCCTCTTCTTTATCATGCTCATCGTGATGTTCACGGCATTTTTCTCGGTGGGGATTTCTGCTGCTGGAAACCTGCCGTATATGTACGGCGGTGGGGACAGCGGCAGGATGGTGTTCGATATCTTGTTGAGCATGGTTCTGGTGACGTTGCCGCTGTTCATCGTGCTCGTATATGCATTCTCTGTGTACGAGGTCTTCGTGCAGTTGCTTGTGACGCGTGCACTCGGCTACTGGACGCGCCAGTTCGACGTCGCCCATTGGGGCAAGGACACCGATCCGCTGCCCTTCGAGCGCGAGGCATCTGCAAATGACGGAACTCCTATTGCGCCGAATGCCGGCGCTGCCAATCAGTATCAGGGCTATCAGGCCCCCGCAGGCCAGCAGCAGGCAAATCCGTATGCTCAGCAGCCAACGCAGCAGCAGGCTGCTCAGCAGCAGCAGGCCCAGGAAAGCCCGACCGGTGAGCAAACCCAACCGGCTCTCGCCAGCCAGGCTACAGCCGGCACGCCCGCTCAGGGCCAACCGGCTTCTGATGTCAGCGCAGCTTCCGAGCCCCAAGCTGCACCGTCGACTCAGGATTCAGCTGCACCCCAGCCTGCCGCACCTGTAGAGACGGCGCCTGGGGCGGCGAGCGATGAGAGTCCCACGTCCACGTCGGCCGCGGATGCTCCCAAGGCGGCAAGCGAGGCTTCTGCTCCTGCCGCAGATTCGACCGAGACGGCTGCCCCTACGACGCAGGCCACGCCGATGCCTCCGGTCAGCGAACAGCCGCAAACCCCGTCGAATCCCGGTGAAGACGTGCCATCAGATAAGTCGGAGCCCGACAAGCAGTAAGGGTACTGAGCGGCAGGCGGAGATGACTGCCCGCGAAGAACTGACGAGCGCATTAAAAAGGGGCCTTCCCTCGCAGAGAGGGATGGCCCCTTTTCGTAAGGCGGTGTTGCCCGGGCTTATTTGATCTTGAGCTTGTAGGAAACGCCACCGGAAGGCGAGAAGCAGTTCTGGAAGTAGACGGTCGTGCCCTTCTTGAGCTTCACCTTTGCCGT
The DNA here is from genome assembly GCA_050943615.1 of Coriobacteriales bacterium. Lineage (GTDB taxonomy): Bacteria > Actinomycetota > Coriobacteriia > Coriobacteriales > QAMH01 > CACZQA01. The sequence goes on along the minus strand of JBMNPN010000020.1, from coordinate 17,097 downwards.
GCGCTTGGGCAGGGGAGTATAGGCGCTTACCTTGCTGCTGCCGTACCTCGTATTGACGTCACGGTAGGCCTTCGTGCACAGGTACAGGGTATATGTTTTGCCGCCAGCCGTCTTGAACTTAAGGCTCTTGTGGCTCGTGGGCGAGCCCTTGTAGCATGTGACAAAGCCGCCGAAGATCTTGCGCGTGCCCTTCTTGAGCGCCTTGATGGAAGAGAAGGTGAACTTGTAGGTCTTTGTCTTGGGCGCCTTGAACTTGGTGTAGGAGCTGTACTTCTTCACCTTGACGGTCGTCGTGCCCTTCTTAACCTTCTTTGCTTTGTTCATGCTCGTGGCCTTCGTGGTCACCGTTTTGGCCTGCGCCTGCAACGGTTGCCCGAGCGGTGCGAAGACCGTCAGGGCAAGCGTCGCCGCGCAGAAACCTGCGGTGACTTTCTTGAGCGTTCCTGTATTCATGATGTCCCTTTCTACCCGAAACTACATATTGGGGCAGACCCCTATATTGTTAATTATGCAGAGAGCCTTCATACCGTCAAGAAAATATTTGTAAAATATACATATATTGACTTAAAATTTACATCTGTTATTAACTGATTTTCCTGGATGGCCACGGCATTCGGCGCGAGTGTTCATCGTACTAGTTGAAGAGGTCGGCGATGGTCAGGGACGTCCAGGGAAGCGGGCTTTCCCCTTCGCCGGAAAAGCTCTCTCTTTCGTCGAGGCCGTAGCTTGGCCCGAGTTGTGCACGGGCGTCATCGGCATCGCTCGAGAGGCTCTGGAGGTAGTCGATGTCGAGCTCGAAGGCCGCATCCTGCTCGGCGCGCTCGACGTTGTAGTTCGCGACGAGCGCCTCGGGATTGGCGAGGCAGAACGAGAGCCAGAGCGCGATTCCCGCGGTCATGAAGACGGCAAAGAAGTTCGTCTGCGGCGCGGCAGTCTTCACGACGAGCGCAACGAGGATGACCGCGATGAACGCCATGCCGAGCGCGGTGAACAGCCTGAGCAGCGTGAGCCCGTAGAGGGCGATGTAGAGGTACATGCGGAATGCGGCGCTCGCGAGGAGCACGGCGCTTTCCACGATGAGGACCAGGCAAAGCGCAGCTATGAAACGGTGCGTGCGCGTGGTCTTCTCCCTGTGGGCGACCTGGACGCCAAGGAGCACGAGCATCGCGTTCACGATGGTGACAAAGACGAGCTGGAAGAAGCCCTGGCGTGCGGGTCCGGAGACGCTTTCGGGACTCTTCAGTTCGGAGAGCGCCGGAGAGAGGGTCTGTGCCTGGGCGATGAGGAAGACGAGGTAGAGCGCGGCGAGCGCGATGAGGACGATGAGCACCGTCAGCGCGGGGATGCCGTTTGCAAGACGTGCGCTCAGCGCGTCGTTATCTGTGCCCGTACGCTCGATGGTCTTCACGCGCATCAGACAGCGCATCTGTCCGAACAGCAGCGGGAAGGCTGCGAGCGCGACCACGATGTCGATGAGGATACGCTGGTAATCGGCGAGGCGGAGGCCATCTGCAAGGCGGTCGAGGATGCCCCCGAAGGTCGTATCGGCAGAAGCGAGCAGCGGCACGATGATGACGAGCAGGATGCAGACAGCTGCAAGCCCGGCAATCGCATCGCGCACATGCCCTGTTCTCCTCCCGCGATTGCGGAAGAGCGCCCCGATGGCCTCGGCGGGGGCGATCAGCCTGCCGAACGAGGAGGAGAAGTAGCGCTTCAGCGAGCCTGCGACCACGTTCAGCGCTGCGCGGTGCTCGCGCCAGGTTCCCGCGAGCAGAAGCGAGGTGTAGGTGCCGATACCCCAGATGAAGACGAGGTCGAGCAGGCGAATTGCCTGGCTGTGGACGAGCGCGGGGACGAACGAGGCGATGACCGTTGCCGCCAGAAGCGGGATGGTCACACGGTCGTAGCGGGCGTTTTTCTCGAGGAGCGCGCAGGCAGAGCCGAGCTTGACCAGCGCGTAGACGGTGACCCCGATGCCGGGGATACCGTACCAGAGCACGTCGGAGAGCTCGAAGCAGATGGTCCAGAAGAGCGCCTCGACTGCCGCCGTTGCGAGCAAGGCGATAATCTGGGCAGCGTTGGCGTATCCGATCTCGCCGCTGGGAGCTGCGACGGTCTCGGTGTCTTCGGGTGGCTTGGGGTAGAGGTCGTTTTCGGGCATAGGAATCCCCCTCCGCTGATAGGTCTCGGAAAATTCGATGTGCTATTCAGGCTGTTCGCTTTGTGGGTTAGCTATCGTCTGATTCGAACTCCAACAGGTCGCCGGGCTGGCAGTCGAGCGCCCTGCAGAGCGCTGCCAGGGTGCTGAAGCGTATGGCCTTGGCCTTGCCGGTCTTGAGGTTCGAGAGGTTCGCGATGGTGATGCCGACCTGGTTGGAGAGCTCGGTGAGGCTCATCTTCCGCTCGTCGAGCATACGGTCGAGGCGCACGTTGATTCTGTCTGCCATGGCTACACCGTCAGGTCGTTTTCTTCTTGAATGGCCGCAGCGCGCAGCGTCAGATGGGCAAGGGCATTTGCGGCGAGGGCAAAGACCAGGCAGGCCACGCATCCGAGCAGCGGGAGCAGGAAATCGCCGTCGGTGAGCTTGCTCAAGATGCCGCCGCCGATCAAGAGCACGGGAGCTTCGATCACGGCGCACAGCGCAACGCCGTTCAGACGGCGGCTGTTCTCGCGTGTGAAGGCACGTCCGCGTCCAATCGAGGAGAACACCTGCCAGGCAAAGATGCAGGCCACGACGATGGGGATGGCAAGAGCTGGGGACCACCAAGTTGCCACGAGCTCGAGTGCCTCATGGTCTGCGGGCGGGGTCGCGTACTGGTACTCCCTGATCGATGCGGGCAGGAAGGCCAGGGTGTAGAACAGGCAGAGCAGCAGGATCAGTATGTCGCAGATCTGGAGCAGGATGGCGCGCGTCCGATTGCCCATTCCCTTGTGCTCTCCCGCTGCCTGCTCTGTTGCAGCGGTGTCTTTCTGTGTCTGTTCCTTTTCCATCGGAATCGCTGTTCCTTTCCCGAGTGCTTGTTAGGACCCTGTGGAATTGCGGTTCATCGTGTCCGCTTGCCCGCCTTATCTTTCGCGCGGCGCTTTCCCGTCCCTTTCGCGAAGGGAGTCTACATTCAGATTTATCGAAAATCAATAAATATTTATCGAGAAACGATAAATTCATATTCTGTAGATCGAGAAGAGGCAAAGAACTTGGAAAAAGGAGGGCGGGAGCGTTTTTAAGTTGGCGGGGAAATCGACTGGCGCATTATTGAGTTGAGGACGTATGACTGAGACGTACGAGTGCGGACAGCGCCTGATACCTGTGGCCGGACGGGCGTTCGAGCGGGGGATTCCACTAAAATTGCGAAATTTTTATATTGCCATTTCACGCGCGCACGGCTATTCTAGACAAGTTCGCTTTCAGAGCCCCGTGAAACTCTGTGAATGAACATGCACGTAATTGTTTTGGAGGAACTTTTCGTGAAGACCTATTACGCGAAGCCCAGCGAAGTCCAGCGCGAGTGGCTTCTGGTCGATGCCACCGGCATGACCCTTGGTCGTCTCGCCTCTGCCGTCGCACAGATCCTGCGCGGCAAGAACAAGCCGACCTACACGCCGCACGTTGACACGGGCGATTTCGTCGTCGTCATCAACTGCGACAAGATCAAGGTGACGGGCGCCAAGGTCACCGACAAGGTGTACTACCGCTACACCAACCATCCCGGTGGACTCAAGTCCGAGACCTTCCAGGAGGCTATGCAGAAGCATCCTGAGCGCGTTGTCCAGCACGCCGTTGCCGGCATGCTCCCCAAGGGCACGCTCGGACGCAAGATGCTCAAGAAGCTCAAGGTCTATGCTGGTCCTGAGCATCCGCACACCGCTCAGAATCCCCGCAAGATCGACCTGGAGGCGTAAACCATGGCAGATAACACTGAAGCTCTCTACATGGGGACCGGCCGTCGCAAGAACGCCGTCGCACGCGTTCGCCTGGTCCCGGGTACCGGCAAGGTCACGGTCAACAAGCGTGACGCCGAGGAGTATTTTGGCCGCAAGGCGCTCGTCGACTACGCGATGATGCCCTTCAAGGTCACCGGCACGACCGGACACTTCGACGTGATCGCCATCTGCAACGGCGGTGGCGTTTCCGGCCAGGCTGGCGCCCTGCGCCACGGCATCGCCCGCGCGCTGCTCAACGCCGGTGATTACCGCACCGACCTCAAGAAGGCCGGCTACCTCACGCGCGACCCCCGCATGGTCGAGCGCAAGAAGTACGGCCTCAAGAAGGCCCGCAAGCGTCCGCAGTTCTCCAAGCGCTAGAGACGCGAGCCAAAAAACCGAAAATTTTTTGAACCCCCGCGAGTCGAATCGCGGGGGTTCTTTTTTGTGCTTGAACGCGTCTTCGGGCTAGTGTGTTATCCCTGCGAGATGCTGGTGCGCTCCGTCATCTTGTAGAGCGTGCCGTACGAGGTCGTCTTGTAGGCCGCATATTCCTTCGAGCTTTCGAGGGCGCTTCTCAGCTGGGCGTTGTAGTCGGTGTACATCTCGAGCGCGGGGAAGCTGTGCTCGCGCCCGAGCACGATGTTGACGGGGTGCCCCGTGTCGTCGTTGGTGACGAGAATCCACTCGGGCTTGGCATGCCCCTGCTGGTTTATATAGGTATCCCAGTCGGATTCATCGGGGAAGGTGTTCCAGGCAGACGGCGCACTGCAGCCGCCGTCCGTCTCGAGGTATGCCCACGGTGCCATCGGCTCGATCCACACGCCGCCTTCGTCGTCGATGGCAGAGACGAGCTCCTCGACGCCCTCGTAGTCGGCCTTGTGCTGGCTGCTCGTGATGAGGCCGGCGGCAGGGCCGGTCTCGATAGTCGCATCCATGTCCTGCCAGCTGCAGTCCCCGTAGACGCTCGTCAGGCGGATGGCGATGGTGATGACGACGAGCGCGACGGCGGCCGCCACGGCAAGCCCTCGGCAGATGCGGGCGCAGCGCTGCTCGAGCAGCGCCCGTCCAAAGGCGTCTTCATCCCCCGAATCATGGATTTCTTGTTGCGCAGCGGGAAAGACGTCGAACAGGGTGATCAGCGCACCGTAGCTCGCGATGGAAAAGCCGATGATGATGCCGCAGACCTGTGTGTTGCTCGAGAACTGCCATACGAGCGAGAGCAGGATGCCCGGAAGCCAGAACGCGAAGAGCTCGGGGTGCTTGCCGGGGTGCAGGTCATCGGCCAAGAAGTAGAGGGGCACCACGAATTCCACGAAGGCGATGAAGGCCTTGTTGGGGTGCAGGCTCGTGGCGAGGGCGACCGCGCAGGTGAGCGCGAACAGCGCAAAGTCGATGATGAGGACGTTTCGCTTGAACGCGGGCGAGAGCGGGAGCTTCTTAGCACGCCAGACGATCAGGAAGACCGTGAGCGCGCAGGTTCCGGCAAAGCCGGTCTTGCTCACGGGCAGGTAGCTCAGGTAGTTGGGAATGCGCTCGAGCGCGCTCAGGTTCTCATCGTGGCTCGAGAAGATGTTGCCGAGGTTTGCCATGATGGCGGCAGGGTCGCTTCTCAAGAAGACGTACCAGAGGTAGATGGCCGCGACGATGAGGGCGCCGGCGATGGCCCAGGCAAAGGGAACGAAGACCGCACCACGGCGCATGACGAGGGCGCAGATGAGGCCGACGAGGCAGGCGAGGGCGAAGACGATGATGACATAGGGGTCGCAGACGATCGAGAGCGCAAAGAAGACGCCGGCGCCAAAGGGGAGCAGCACGCGCGCGGTGCCCGGTTCATCGCCGTCGAGATTGTCGCGGATGCGGCGCCAGGTGCTCCAGGAGCAGACGATGCCGAGCAGGAAGAACGTGGTGCAGAGCGCGTAGTAGGACATGCCGAGGATGTTCGCCCGCACGTAGAAGAAGTAGCAGAGCGCGATGCAGGTGCCGGCGAGGCGACCGAAGTCGCGGGCGAGCACGCGGTAGGTGACAAGCGCCGTGGCAAACGAGATGAGCACGTAGAGAACGCGGAACCACAGGATGACGCCGTCCGTGCCACCGGTCACCGCAATCCACAGGGCGTAGAAGGGGAGCAGCAGCGGCGCGTAGACCTGGGCGGGGTGCCATTCGTCCAAGAAGGGGGAAGCGCCCCGGTAGAGCCGGTCGACGAGGGCGACGTAGAAGCTCTCGTCGAGCCAGGAAAAGCCGTAGAACGAGCGCGCTAGAAGCGCGGCGCACGCAACGACGAGCAGCAGATAGGGGATGTTGCGCTTTATGCGCTCGGTAGTAGCAGATCGTGTTTCCATGACTGAGGATTATACCTGCACGTGTCTGCGGAAGCGCTAGAATGGCAGGCACTCAGTACACAGACGCGAGCGGAAAGGAGCGGCAATGGGATTCGAGGGACGTGGCAGCAACATCACGCTCATCGGCATGCCCGGTGCCGGCAAGAGCACGCTCGGCATCGTGCTCGCCAAAAAGATCGGCTACCGCTTCGTCGATACCGACCTGCTCATCCAAGAGGGCGCGCAGTGCCTCCTTTCCGACATCATCGAGCAGAAGGGCGTCGAGGGCTTCATCTCCGTCGAGAACGGCATCTTGGCGGGCCTGAGCTGCGAGCGCCATGTCATCGCGACGGGCGGGTCTGCCGTCTACGGCGAGCAGGCGATGGAGAACCTGAGGCGGCTGGGACCGGTCCTCTTCATCGACATCAGCCTGCCCGAGGTCAAGACGCGCATTCATACGGACCTGCTCACGCGCGGCGTCGTCATCCGCGAGGGGAGCACGCTCGAGGACCTCTACAACGAACGCCATCCGCTCTACGAGCGCTACGCGGACCTCACGGTGCACACCGACGGCATGCACACGCTCGATGCCGTCGAGTTGCTGAGATCTGAGCTCGAGAAGGCCGGCGTCATCTAGCTTCGAGTTCGAATGCGCCTATCCCGGTTTTTCTAGCTGTCCAGCGTCATTGGCGACATCCCCATCGGGGACGGCATTCGATTGGCCCTTCCTGTGCTAGGGTGATACGAAACAAGCGGACGATAAGGGGTGTCCAGATGCCAGCAGAAAAGACCGAACGCAATAGCCGCAAGCAGCTCGTTGCCTGCGTGGGAAACATGCTCTTGCTCGACGAGGGCTTTGGACCCTACATGGCGCAGGTGCTCACGGACCGTGACAAGGCGCTCGAGCACTTCGACGAAGAGCATGCCGACTTGCTGGTGTCCACGTTCCGGCCCGACGAGACCGAACCGCCCGAAGGCGACGAGCGCATCCCCGTGCTCGACGCCGGCACCATGGGCATGGGCATGATTCCCTACATCCGCGACTACGACCAGATCATCGTCGTGGACGCCGTCGACTGCGGACCCGACGCCAAGCCCGGCACCTGCTATGTCTTCACGCCCGAGGAGATGGCCGAGAACAGCATCATGCATTCGCTGCACGACATGCGCGTCCCCGATGTGCTCAACAATGCGCGCCTTGCGGGCTATGACTGCGACATCATGTGCGTGGGCGTGCAGGTCAAGGACATGAACCCCCGCGAGCTGACGGTCGGGCTCACCCCGGAGGTTTCCGCCGCCGTCCCTTATGCCGTGGCCGGCATCCTCGACCAGCTGGGACTGGAAATCTGATTCGGGGCGCAGCGGATGGTGCTGATGCGCATACGTACGGTCCGATTGGGCGCTGGAGAAGCGTTGCGCTGTCACGTTCAGCAACTTTTGGCTCGCTGCTAAAGTACCCGCGCGGCAAATCTGCGAGTTTCTTTCGGTTTGGCACCGATTTGACGTTCCCAGAGTACCCGTGTGCTGTTTTTTCGAGCCAAAAGTTGCTGAACGTGACATCCGAACTCTCTATGGGCTGCTGGCGTATCATGTCAACAGCACCAAGGAGGAGGGCACATGGTCAACTATGCACAGGGCAAGGACCTTGCCGACCAGCTGCACGATGAGTTTGGATTCGATTTCGTGGCGGTCTCGCTCGTTCCCGAACGGGCGACGGGCGACACGCTTGCCTGGCAATGTGTGGCGGGCAACACCAATACCCGCTATCAGCGCATCTTCCTTCCTTCCAACGTGGGCATTTTGGGGATGGTCTATGCCGAGGGACGTCCGCTCATCGTAGACGATGCCAACGTGGACATCAGCCAGGACGACCTCTACCAGTATCCCATCGTGTCCGCCGAGGGCATCGTGAGCTTTGTGGGATTTCCGCTCTTCGAGAAGGGCGATGACGCTCGCTTCATCGCCCATGAGCCAGGTGTCGCGCCGCAGTACATCTGCCTGTGCGCATTTCGTGTGCGCCGGCCCCTTGACACGACGTTTATCAAGAAAGTTCAGGAAAGGGCGGCGGAGTTTACTGGTTTCGAGCCGTCATCTCAAGATTCGTTCAGACCGCCCCGCGGCGAGCGGGTCACGGCGGCAACGCAGCTCACGCATGGCATCATCCAGGCGCAGGAAGCAGAGAGGAAGCGGATCGCGCGCGAGCTGCACGATGGCATCTCCCAAGAGCTTCTCCTCGCGCAGATAGAGCTTCGCAAGATAAAGTATCTCCCCGAAGACGAAAAGGAGCACGGCGTCGAGCTCGCGTCCGAGCGGCTGCGCGACATCATGGCGCACGTGAGCTCGCTTGCCGCCGACCTGCGTCCCGCCTCGCTCGACGAGCTCGGGCTGGAAGCCGCCATGCGGGAGCACTGCGTCAAGCTCGAGCGCTCCTTTGGCATCGAGGTGCGTGCCGAAATCGACGAGGTGCCGGGGCTTTCTGCCGATGAGCAGACGGCGCTCTACCGCATCTTCCAAGAGGCGTCGATGAACGCTTGCAAGTACTCGCAGTCCGGGACGCTCGATGTGCGGCTTCGGCAGATGGCCGACTCGGTTGTCCTGAGCGTTGCCGACCATGGCATAGGCTTCGATACCGCGCATCCGACGGTACGCGGCGGCGGGCTCGGACTCGGCGGGATGCGCGAACGTGCAGCGGCAATCGGCGCGACGCTCGATATCTCGTCATCTCCCGAAAAGGGAACCGAGGTCCGTGTTGCGCTCCCGATAATAGGGGGTGCGCGATGATACGCGTCGTGTTGGCCGACGACCATTCCATGGTGCGCATGGGCTTCAAGATGATTCTCGAGCAGCAGCCCGACATCACCGTGGTGGGGGAGGCGGCAGATCCCGATGAGGCGATGAGGGCGGTCGAGGAGCTCTCCCCGGACGTGCTTGTCACCGATATCTCGATGGGAACGGAGAAAAGCGGGCTCCTGCTTGCCGAGCGCCTATCGGACAGCACCTCGTCTACGGCGGTTGTCGTGCTCACGATGCACGAGGAGCAGGCCTACCTGCGCCAGGCGCTCGAGCGCGGGGCACTCGGCTACGTGCTCAAGAGCTCGAGCGACGAGGCCCTGGTAAACTGTGTGCGCGCCGCCTCCCGTGGAGAGACCTACATCTGCGAGCAGATGCTGGGCGGTTTTGTCCATGACTCCTTGGCGGGGACGAACCCGGCTGCAGAAGAGCTGACGCCGCGCGAGACAGAGCTCGTCTCGCTTGCCGTGCGCGGGTATTCGAACGCTCAGATCGCCGACCGCCTCTGCCTGTCCGTGAAGACGGTCGAGAACCAGAAGGCCAAGGTCATGACCAAGCTCGGGCTCGGCTCTAAACCCGAGCTCTTCGAGTACGCTCTGAGCCACGGACTCATCTAGTTACGTGCGTGTCCGCGTGCGTAATTGGGCGGTTCCTAGAGGCTGTCGAACACGCGGTTCATCTTCTTGACCGCATCTTGAAGCCTGCCCCTTGTCTCACCGTCGAGCGTATCGGCGATAGCCGGCTCTTTCTGCTCGGCCCCAGTTGCCTTCAGTATCGTTTTCGCAAAGCCGTCGACGACCTTTGCGAGCCGCTCTTCGACGGGGAAAGGCTTGTCGGCTTTCAGACAGTAGTACATGAGCTCGTAGAACCCGCCCATCGAGACGATGACCTCCTGCCGCACGGGCTCGAGGTCGATGTCTTCGGGCAACTCGAGCCGGTCGAGCGCCCATTCCAGGTCGAATGCGAGCGTGTCTTGCGTCAGCTCTCGGCTTGAGACGGTGTCGCTGAGAAACTGACGGTACCCGCCTTTCTGCATCAGGAACAGGAAAAAGCAGCAGCCCACCTCATAGATGGAGGGAAAGTCGTTGAAGAGCGCCTGGTCGGAAAGTCCGAGGGCGGCTTGGGCCTCTGCAAGTACATGCTCCATGAAGCCGGAGGCCAGAAGCTCCTTTTTGGGGAAGTGGTACTGGACCAGGTTGCGGCTGATCCCGCACTTCTTGGCAATCGTGCTGTACGTGGTGCCGTTGTAGCCATGCGCGCGGAACTGTCGCCACGATTCGGTGGCGATCTGCTCTTTCAGCTTGTCGTTTCGTGGCCTTGGCATGGGGGCATTATATCTCAATGAATCCTTGACATGTATAGTATTCGCTGATTACTATACGCGTTAAGGAAACATTGACAAGCCCGTCTCTGCGGGCACGGTGCGAAAGGGGATGTCCATGTACACAGTTGCCCAGGGCATGGCAAATGTACTCGCCGATCCGACTGCGGTCGTCATCATGGCGTTCATAACGTACGGATTCGGCTTTCTGCAGTACGGCTGCAGTATGTGGATGCAGGTCAAGAACAAGCAGTGCCCGTTCTACTTCTGGATGCACGCCTGGTACTTCGGCCACGACGTGACCTTTGCGTTCATCTGCTTTCACCAGTGGTTCTTCGAGATCGGCTTCTGGCTGTTCGAGGTCCTGGCCATTGGCTGCATGATGTTCGTCGGCATCGAGATCTTCAGCCTCTACCAGTGCGTGAAAAACGAGCGCCAAGAGGTCTTTGGGCGCTTCACGAACGGCAAGCCGGTGTCGAAGCGCTACGCCTGGACGCGCGGCCTGATCGGATACGCCATCGGCGTGCTCCTGTTCCAGGCGTTGCGCGTGACCATCGGCGACCCCCTGTGCCTGTTCCTCATGATGAGCACGAACGCCATCTTGGCGCTCATGACGCAGCGCCGCTACGACGAGATCGGCCACTATCAGCCCGGCATGAAGTTCCTCGCCGTGTTCACACTGCTCGGCACCTGCTTCACGTTCGCCCCGCAGGGCATCGGCTTTTTCGCCACGGTCGTCCCGACGCTGCAGAACAACGTGCTCTGGGAGGTCGTTGGCGTGCTGTGCATCGCCACGAGCATCAAGGCCATCTACAGCGCCTGGACGCTCAAGCCGCTGCCGCAAGAAAGCAAGGCGGGCGCTGAGGATACTGCCGCGACGGACTAGGAGGCACTCATGGACATCATTCACGCGCTCTTCGCGACCTATCCATCTGGCGTCGAGCTCCAGCTGAGCGACTTCGTCTACAGCCTGAGCCCCGAGAACCCGGCATTCGGCATCGCGCTGTTCACGACGCTGTTCACGTTCTTCCTCGGCTTCATGGTGTACGTGTACTCGGTCATTCTGGTCAACCGGGAAGGGGCCGGACCGTATCCCGTCTGGATGCACACCTTCTACTGCGCTGCCGACTTCATGGGAATCTGGGTGTTCCTCTCGGCGTACCAGGCCGTCGGAGGTTTCTGGTTCTTCATGCTGGGCTGCGTCGGCGAGGCGGTCTGGGTCGGCGTCGAGATCTACTGCCTGTACAAGACGGTGACCGTCGAGCGCTTCCAGATGTGGGGGCCGGACACGACCGCCGGCCATGCGGTCTTCGTCATCCTGGCGCAGATCTTCATCTTCTTCCTCTCGCTCAACTTCCTGCGTGTTGAGCTGGGAGACGTGTCCATGTTCAAGTTCTGGATCTTCACGCAGGTGATCATCGTGTGCGCGCCCGGCCTGTTCTGGCGCGAGCGCAAGACACGCATTGGCAGCTGCTGGCAGCTCACCATCGTGCTGGTGCTGGTGGCGATTATGTCGTTCAATCCGCTCGGAAACATGTGGAGCCTCATCAGCCCCTACTTCCTGCCGCAGAACAACCCCTGGTTCTACGCCATGGGCGCAGGCGTTTTGTGCTTTGCCATCTACGATGTCGTGGTCTACGCCAAGCTGCCCAAGAAGCCCGAGAGGCTGGAGAACGGCAAGAAGCCCGTCTTCTGAGCCGCCGTTTCTGGAAAAAGGGGAAAGTCCCCACAGGCTGCGGGGACTTTCCCTCTCGTTTTTTATATGCCCGCTTTTTTAGGATTGAGCCACAAGGTAGCCGCCCGGAATCTGGGCGGAGGCTCAATGTCTAAAGGAGGGGCAGATGAGAGAGAAGAGCGGCGGACGCGGCATCAGCCGACGCGGTTTCCTCAAGGCAACGGGAGCCATAGCCGCAACGGCAGCCGTCTCGGGCAGCCTCAAGGCCGAGCTCGACAAGAAGGCGCTTGCGCAGGGCGTGAATCCCGAGGGACTCGAGTACGTGCGCAGCGTGTGCAGCCCCAACTGCACGGGAGGCTGCGGCATCGTTGCCGCGGTAAAGGACGGACAGATAAAGACGCTCATCCAGGCGTCGGATTACCCGGAAGAGGAGGGCCACAACCCACGCGGGTGCCTTAAGGGCCTGTCGATGATCGACCTCATCTACGGCCCGCAGCGCATGAAGGGCCCGCAAGTCCTGACGGGCGAGCCAGGGTCTGTCGACAGCTTGAAGGACGTGAGCTGGGATGAGGCACTCGACACTGCCGCATCCAAGCTGCGCGAGATCGCCGACAAGTACGGCCCCGAGTCTATAGCCTGCATCGTGCAGGTCACGGGCACGGGACTCGTGGTGAAGGGTGCCATCGCCCGCCTGGCCGGCATCAATGGCTGGTCGATGCACGGTGGCTACGACATGAACGGCGACCTGCCCATGTCGGCGCCGGAGACCTTCGGATGCCAGAGCGAGGAGAACGAGACCTACTGCTGGCCCGACTCCAAGCTCATGCTCATCTTCGGTTCCAACATCGCCGTGTCGCGTCTCCCCGATGCGCACTTCATGACCGAGGCGCGCGAGAACGGCACCAAGGTCCTGTGCTTCGATCCGAATTTCAGCGTGACTGCATCAAAGTGCGATGCTTGGTATTCGATCAAGCCCTCGAGCGATGCCGCGGTCGCGCTCGGGATGGTCAAGCGCATCATCGACACGAACAAGCACGACGCCGACTTCATCAAGACCTATACCGACTTGGCGTTTCTCGTGGACACCGCGACGGGAAAGAAGCTGCGCGCCAAGGAGACCGACGGCGTGAGCGCGCCTTCCGACATCCCGAGCTACCGCGAATCCTACGTCGTCATGACGAAGGGCGGCCTGAAGGCGACCGACCCCACCTCGCTCAAGCCCATAAGCGGCGTCGAACTCGAGGGAAGCTTCAACGTCAAGGTCAACGGCAAGACCGTCAAGGCCAAGACCGGGTTCACGCTCCTTATCGAGAAGCTCAAAGAGTACACGCCCGAAAAGGTCGAGGAGCTCAGCGACATGCCGGCGGATTCCCTCGTGGCGATTGCCGATGAGGTCGCCACGACCAAGCCGACGCACATCGTCTACGGCGCCTCGAACTACCAGTGGTACCACGGCGACCTCAAGGGGCGCGCGCTTTCGCTGCTCGCCGCCATCACGGGAAACATTGGCAAGGAGGGCGCGGGCTTCTCGACCTACGCGGGCCAGTACCGCATGCGCTTCCCATGCGCCGCGTGGTGGGTTAGCAACATGAAAAAGCCCAACTTCATCCCCTTCGAGTACTTGGTCCACGGCACGACGGAGACCATGAACAAGAAGATCAAGTGGCCCAAGAGCGGCGTCAAGGCATGGATTTTCTACTGCTGCAACCCCTTCGACCAGCACAACATGAACAACGAGCTGCGCCGTCAGGTGGAGGAAGGCGACCTCGAGCTCGTCATCAACCTCGACTTCCAGCAGACGACCTCGAGCCTCTACAGCCACGTCAACTTACCGGGCGTGTCCTGGTACGAGAAGACCGAGCTCACGACGACACCCGTCCACCCTTATATGCAGCTGCAGCAGAAGGCAGTCGAGCCTTACGCCGATTGCAAAAACGAGCTCTGGATCCTCAACGAGCTCGAGAAGCGCTATGACCCGAAGGCGCAAAAGGAGTTCTGGCCCTATGGCGAGGACTACGACAAGGCGACCGACCAGATCATCGAGGTCCTGCTCAAGAACGGCGGTCCCCAGGTGGCGGGTATCACGCTCGAGCAGCTGCGCCAAGGGCCCGTCAAGCTCAAGCACGCGAACCCGGGCAAGAAGCGCATTCCCTACTACGAGCAGATTCACGACTACCAGCCCTTCCCGCCGGCAAGCTATCCGGAGACGATCGAGACGACCGGTGCGCTCGTTCCGAGCGGGCGTATGGAGTTCTACCGCGACGAGGACACGTTCATTGAGGTCAAGGAGACGCTTCCCGTCCACAAGCCGCCCTTCGAGGAGACGGAGTACAAGCTCGATCCGAGCGCGCGCGACAAGTACAAGCTCGCTCTGCTCACGCGCCAGACGATCCACCACGTGCACTCCACGCACTCCAACAACCTCATGATGAACGAGCTCACGGATTCCAAGCCGCGCGTCTTCATCAGCCCCAACGTCGCCTCCGAGCGGGGCATCTCGGAAGGCGACAAGGTCGAGGTCTACAACGGGCGCAACACGGCCACGGCCTGGGCGGCCGTCGATCCGGGCATCCGAGACGATTGCCTCATCTTCGAAGAAGGCTGGTGGAGCCGCTATACCGGAGAGGGTTCCTACAACGCCTTCATCTACCCCTTCATCAACCCGACCAACGAGGTCTATTTCGTTCCGCAGATCTGGTCTCCGAACACCTCATGGAACGAGCGCCTCGTCGATGTCAGAAAGGCGAGTGAGTAACGATGCGCAAGGGAATGGTCATCGATCTGGACCGTTGCATAGGCTGCCAGACCTGCGCGATGGTCTGCAAGATACACAATGCCTGCCCGCCCAAGATGTGGTGGAACCGCGTGAGCACCATCGGCACGAAAACGCACCAGGAGGCGGTGCTCGGCAAAGACGGCAAGCCGCACATGGACTTTCTGCCGCTGTCCTGCCAGCACTGCGAGGATGCGCCCTGCCAGCGCGTCTGCCCCACGGGCGCGACCTATACCACCGAAGACGGCACGGTGCTCGTCGACTTCGAGAAGTGCATTGGCTGCCGCTTCTGCTTCTCGGCCTGCCCCTATGGCGTGCGCCAGTTCAACTGGGAGGATGCGGCCGCCGAGAAGAGCGACTACATCAACTGCGATTACGGGTATCCGTTCGATTACCGCGAAGGCAAAGAGCAGCATCTCGTCTACACCAAGGACCGCCCCAAGGGCGTGACGGAAAAGTGCACGTTCTGCGCCGAGTACACCGCGCAGGGCATCGAGCCGGCCTGCGTGCGCGCCTGTCCGCAGACGGCGCGCTTCTTCGGCGATCTCGACGACCCTCAAAGCGAAGTCTCAAAGAAGCTCGAGAAGGGCAATGCAGTGCGCCTGCACGAGGAGTACGGCACGAAACCGAAGGTCTACTACGTGGTGAAGGACAAGGAGGTGCTCGCAAATGACTAAGACGAAATCCGGAGCAGGCGCGCTTATCGCGAGCGTGGTGCTCATCGTTGTCGGCCTGTGCTGCTGGGGTGTCCAGGAGGTTCAGGGGCCGGGAATAGCGGGAATGTCCAATGGCTTCAACTGGGGTCTCTACATCGCCCTGTTCGAGTTCTTCATGGGAGCGGCTTCGGGCTGCCTGCTCGTGGCATCAATTGCCTACCTGTTCAAGCTCGACTTTCTCAAGCCAGTTGCGCCCTACGCGGCCCTCTGCTCGTTTGCGCTGCTCGCTGCCGGCGGCGTGATGATCATGCAGGACCTCGGGCGCATCACGAACATGGGCTACATGATCACGTCGACCAACTTCGACTCTCCGCTTGCCGGCGACATGATCATCATGAGCTTCTTTGCCGTTGTATCGCTCGTGCTGGCATATGTCGCCCTCGTGCCGTTGTGGCGCGAGACCGGCTTCGTGCTCGGTCGCTGGGCCCAAAAGCAGGACAAGGTTGACATCGAGAAGAAGATGGACAAGATCGCCCGCGTCCTCTCGCTCTTCGGTCTGATCATCGCAATTGCCACGCCCATCATCACCTCGCTTATCTTCGAGGAGATGACCGCACGCCTGTGGTGGAACACGCCGGTGCTCACCATCGACTTTCTCGTCCTCGCTTACGCGGCGGGCGCTGCGCTCGTTGCCCTGGTCGCTGCCATCAAGGCGGGCAGGTACGGGCTGGAATCCGTGCAGCCCGCAATGGGCGTCCTCACGCGGACGGCCGCGGTCCTTCTCATCCTTCACCTGTTGCTCTTCTTCGGGCAGTGGGGAGCCGTGGCCGCAAATGGCAGCGATGTCTCTCAGGAGGTCCTCTCCGTGCTCGCGGCATGCTGGCCGCTCGTCGCGCTCATCGTTGTCTGCGTCATCGTGCCTGCTGTCGGCTTCTTTACCGCACGGGGGCGCAAGAGCCGCACGTTTCTCATCTGGGGAAGCGTCCTTGCGCTGGCAGCGTCGTTCTTGCCGCGCATGCTCATGCTCTACGTTGGCTTCGATGCCGTCCCGCTCACAATCGATCTGTATGGTACGGGCACGGTCTGGGGCGTGCCGATTGCGACGGGCATCGATTCCGCATCGACGTTCATGAGCGCGGTCGGATATGCGCCGACGCTTCTCGAGGTCGGCGTTGCCCTGCTTCCGATAGGGCTGGCGCTCTTCATCGTTGCGCTCTGCACGAGAAGAAAGAAGGCCGCAGCTGCATAGGCAACGGTAATCTGCGCAGGAACAAGTAGTAATGCGAGGCGGGGAGAGAGCCGATGAGGCTTCCTTCCCGCCTTTTCCGTAACTCTGCCGTCTGCTTTCTGAGATGCCGCCGTGCGCGAACCCGGGCTTCGCGAACGGCGCGTCAGGTTCGCCCAGTGTGCTCCCGCGCACTAAGGCCACTTCCGTTCAGCGTGCACGGAAGTCCCGCTCGTGCGCGCACACGTGGGCAAGTTCTGCACGAGAATCCGTGCACGTGTGGGAGTTGGGTGCAAATTTGGCCTGACTCCTCGCGGAAGTCCCGCTCATGCGCGCACACCAAGGGCAGTTCCGTGCATCGGGGGGTGGTAACGTTTTTCCGTACCGTCTCCTACAGTTCGAGCCCGAGGCTCG
>JBMNPN010000019.1:0-34648 GCA_050943615.1 Coriobacteriales bacterium | reverse complement strand
GCGGGCAAGGAGCGCATCCGCATCGAGGACCTCGAGGAGTACCCGCGCTACTGCTTCGAGCAGGGGACGACGAACTCCTTCTACTTCTCGGAGGAGCCGCTCAACTACCTGCCGCACAAGCGCAACATCCGCTACTCGGACCGCGCGACGCTCACCTCGCTGCTCACCGGCTTCAACGGCTACACGCTCTCCACCGGCGTGCTCACGCCCGAGATGCAATCGGGCATCGTCTCGATCCCGCTCGAGAGCGACATCACCATGACGGTCGGCTACCTCGTGCGGCGCGACCGCGTGCCGAGCGGCCTCATGGAGAGCTTCCTCAGAGAGCTGCGGCGCGTCATCAAGCAAGACAGCACCGGCACGATCAAGTACCTCGGCGACCGCAGGGAGAGCGAGCGCTGAGCGCAGAGGCGCTCCGAGGCGTGGGCGAGGGCATGGATGCGCCGTATTGGAGAGTAGCGACGTGCTCGAAAGGGCATCTGCTGGACACGGGATGTCACGTTCAGCAACTTTTGGCTCGCGAATTCAGTACACGGGTGCTCTGGGGAGGTCGAAAACGTGCCAAACCGAAAGAAATTCGCAGATTTGCCGCGCGGGTACTTTAGCAGCGAGCCAAAAGTTGCTGAACGTGACAGCAAGCCTCCCGAAGAAGCGAGAGACGACTCGCTCCTCAATTGCAGAAAGCACAAAAAGCGGGCTCGGGCGATGCGAATCGCCCGAGCCCGCAGTCGCATGGAGCAAGTTTTTCTGCCCTATGACCCCATGATCATCGGGAGCACATTGGAGAGCAGGATCAGGATGACCAGAATTGGCGCGATGTACTTGATCATGATGACCCAGGCCTTCTCCGCCTTGAAGGGGCTGGACTGCTTGATCTCGTCGACGAGCACCTTGGGCTTGATGAGCCACCCGACGAAGATGCAGGTCAGCAGCGCGACAATCGGCATGAGCACCGAGTTGGAGATGAAGTCGAAGAAGTCGAGCAGCGTGGTGCCCTCGCCCATGGGCTCGATGCCGGAGAGCACGTTGTAGCCGGCGTTGACGAAGATGCCGACAATGACGACCCAGGCAATGACGATCCACAGCGAGGCGCGGCGCGAGTATCCCGTGCCGTCCTGCACGATGGAGACGAGCGCCTCGGTCAGGCTGATGGCACTCGTGAGCGCGGCAAAGAAGACCAGCAGGAAGAAGACGAAGCCGATGACCGTGGCAACCGCCGGGTCCATGGAGTTGAAGACCTGCGGCAGCGTGATGAACATCAGCGAGGGGCCGGACTTGGCGGAGACCGCCTCGGCAGACCCCATGGCGACGTACGCGCCCGGCACGATCATGAGGCCGGCCAAAAACGAGACGCCAAAGTCGAAGCCCGCGATGCGGGTCACGCTCTGCGGCAAGCTGTCCTTGCGGCGCATGTAGGAGCCGTAGGTCACCATGATGCCCATGGCCAGAGAGAGGCTGTAGAACATCTGCCCGAGCGCGTTGATGACCAGCTCTCCATCGAACTTGGAGAAGTCGGGAACCAGGTAATAGGCTGCGCCTTCGAGTGCGCCGGGAAGCGTCAGGGTGAAGATGCCGATGCAGAGCGCCATGATGATGAGCGCGGGCATCATGATCAGGTTGGCACGCTCGATGCCCTTCTGGACGCCGAGGCCGACGACGATGAAGACGCAGACCATGAAGACGAGCATCCAGACGTAGCTGCCCACGTTGCTGGTGATGAAGGAGCTGAAGAAGTCACCGCCATCGGCGAGCGCAGCCGGCCCCGCGGTCAAATAGCTCACCGTGTATTTGGTGACCCAGCCGCCGATGATGCAGTAGTACGGCGTGATGATGAACGGCACGGCGGCCGCGAGCACGCCGATGAACTTGTACTTGCTGCTGAACTTGGAGTAAGCGCCGATAACGGAAAGCCTCGTGTAACGGCCGAGAGCGGTCTCGAGCAGGAGCAGCGAGACGCCGAACGTCGCCACGAGAATCAGGTACGTGATGAGAAAGGTGCCACCGCCGTACTTTGCCGCCAGATACGGGAAGCGCCACATGTTCCCCAGACCGACTGCGGATGCGGCAGCCGCGAGGATGAATGCCCACTTACCCGACCAGGACGCGCGCTTCGTGCCCGTCTCTGCGGGAGCGTTTGATTCTGTTGTCATTAAACCCCTCCGGATAATTTTTCGTTCGGCGCATTATACAAATAGTTCACATCTGTTCCAAAGATGAGAATCGCCCCGCCCTCACGAACGGCACGCTGGAAGAACGAGACGGCACGATGACGCCTCTTCAATAGCGTCGATATGCGAAATGAAGACGGGAAATATTCACGCCGCCGTGCACCTAGTTATGCGCCGATCTCCGATTGGACAACGGCCGCGACGCGCTTTGCGACCTCTTCGGCATGTTCCTGACTGCGCGACTCCACCATCACGCGGATGAGCGGCTCGGTCCCGCTGGGGCGCACGAGCAGGCGTCCGTCGTCTCCCAGCTCGCGGACGGCCTCGTCTTGCGCCTTCGCGATGCTGGCGTTTGCCGCGTACAGCGACTTGTTCGTCACGCGCACGTTGATGAGCGCCTGGGGAAACTTCTCCATGACCTGCATGAGCTCTTCAATCGGCTTGCCGCTCGACGCGATGACGCCCAGCAGCTGCAGCGCCGTGACCAGCCCGTCGCCGGTCGAGTTGTGGTTGAGGAAGATGATGTGGCCGGACTGCTCGCCTCCGATGACGCCGCCGCGCTCGCGCATCTGCTCGAGCACATAGCGGTCCCCCACCTTGGTGGTGAGCACCTTGATGCCCTCGCGCTTCATCGCGAGCTGGAAGCCAAGGTTGGCCATGACCGTGCCGACCACGAGGTTGTGCGCGAGAAGGCCGCGTTCCTTGAGGTCGCGCGCGCAAATCGCGAGGATGTAGTCGCCGTCGACGACCGTGCCGTTTGGCGCGACCGCGAGCAGGCGGTCGGCGTCGCCATCATGCGCGAGCGCGAGGTCAGCCCCCGTCTGCTCGAGCAGCTCGATGACCTGCTCGAGGTGGGTCGAGCCACAGCCGACGTTGATCTTGGCGCCGTCTGGGTCGTCGTTGATGGCGATGACCTCCGCCCCGAGCTGCTTTAGGGCGGCGGGCGTCGTCTTGCACGAAGCGCCGTGCGCGCAATCGAGGGCAATCCTGAGACCGGACAGGCTGATGCCGCGCGACTCGAGCGTCTGGACCGCGTGGGCCACGTAGCGCTCGGTCGCGTCCTCCATCACCTCGGCGGGGTCGGGGTCGGGCACCGGCTGCCCCAGCGTCTCCTCGACGATCGCCTGCATCTGGTCCTCGACCTCGTCGGGGAGCTTGTAGCCCTGCCCATCGAAGAACTTGATGCCGTTATATTCGGGGGGATTGTGGCTCGCGGAGATCACGATGCCGCAATCGACGTCGCTTTCGCGCGTGAGCAGCGCCACCGCGGGAGTGGGGATGATGCCGGTCACGACCGCTTGGCCGCCCTCTGCCGCGATACCGGCGACCAGGGCGTCTTCGAGCATGGGGCCAGAGACCCTGCTGTCACGTCCGATGAGCACGCGCTTGCCGAGCTTCCTGACTGCAGCGCGCCCCAGAGCGACGGCCATGTCGCGCGTGAGCTCGGTTCCCGCCACGCCGCGCACGCCATCCGTTCCGAATAGTCGGGCCATTTCCTCTCCGATCAAGTTAAATTCTTGCAAACTGGTGTTAAGCAAACAGACCCGTATTGTAGCGCACGGCGCGAGAATCGCAGACTGCGCGAGGAATCAGCACTCGTAAACTATCGTGCCCAGCATCTCGGCATTGCAGGATTCGAGCCCCTCGAGACGCGACTTGAAGCGCGCGTTCTCGGAGAGCCGACGCACGAGGGGCATGAGCCCGTGCGTGCGGGACGACTTGCGCACGACGAGGTCGACGTGCTCGGTCTGGAGCGGCACGAACTCGAGACCGCGCTGGCCCTCCACGTCGGCGGGCGTTCCCACGCAGACGTCGGCATCGCCCGAGAGCACGCGCAGCACCGCCATCTCGTCGCTTGCCTCATCCCCATAGCCCGCCACCATCTCGTGCGTCGCCTCGAGAGCGAGGAGCTTCTCGTCGAGCAGCACGCGCGAGCTGCTGCCCTTGCGCGTGTTCGCGATGCGCACGCCCTCGCGCAGCAGCGCGCCCCAGCTCGCGATGCGCTTAGGGTTTCCCGCACGCACGACAAAGCCGCGCTTGCGCACGAACAGCCGTGCCACGATGACGGACGTTCCAGGCGCGAGCCGCTGCACGAAAGGGACGTTGTAGGAGTTCGTCCGCTGGTCGAAGAGAGCGCAGATCGCCGCGTCAACGGTGCCCGCGTACAGATCGATCAGGGAGCGGTAGCCGTCCACGTAGCTGCGGCTTGTCGGGACGCCCCTGCGCGCGAGCGCGTTCGCGAGAACATCCGCCGCAAGCTCATCGCCCGCCACGCAGAGGGCCTTCGCCGGAGCAGCCGCCTGCAGGTCCGCATCTCCTGCTGCAGCGCCTTCTTGCGCCCCGCCAAAGCGCCTGCGGGCAAGGTAGGCATCGACGTCGCTCGGGGAGAAGCGCAGCTTACGCCCGACGCGATACGAGGCCAGCTCGCCGCTTTTGGCCAGCTCGTAGACCTTGTTCTTGCCCACGCGCAAGAGTTCTGCCACTTCCTGCGCGTTCATGGGGGCATCTGCCGCCACCGTTCGCTCCTCCTCCAACGGAAAATATCCTCAGTCGCAAACATTCTAGTGAATAGCTCTTTTCGCGAAAAGCTCTACTCGTTTCAGATGAATCGGTACGAACCGTGACGATCCGTGACGTGATATGTGGAGACAGGCGATTTCGAGGTACAGTAGCCCCGCGGCCCGCCATACTTCGAACTGTCAGAAAGACGGATGCAGCGCATCCACAAGAAACGAAAAGGAGTTCACCATGAAGATTTCCGCACGCAACCAGCTCAAGGGCACCGTCAAGTCCGTCCGCGAGGGCGCCGTCAACGCCGTGGTCGTCATCTGCCGCAACAACCACAACCCCATCAAGGCCGACATCACCATGGAGGCCGTCAAGGACCTCGGCCTGAAGGAGGGCAAGGAAGTCACCGCCGTCATCAAGGCCACGAACGTGATGTTCGCCAACAGCAAGATCGAGGGCATCTCCGCCCGCAACCAGATCGAGGGCAAGATCATCAAGGTCCAGGAGGGCGCCGTCAACGGCCATGTGACCATCGAGACCTCCGAGGGCGACCACATCTCCGGCTCCATCACCAACGAGGCCATCGAGAGCCTCGGCCTGAAAGAGGGCGGCACGGCCGTCGCCATCATCAAGGCAACCGACGTGCTCGTCGCCGTCGAGGACTAGGCTTACAGCGCACACGCTGCGATAGAGTCGCGACTCGCGCCTGTTCTGCGCGGCCCCGCTTCCTTCGAGCGGGGCCGCGTTTTTTATGCGGGAAACCTACGCGCGCGTGCTCCGCATCCGCTACTCGCGGCCCCTCCTCCCCTCGCACCCGCACCCCCACCGCTCGCGTCCCTCCAGCACGCCCCCTTCGGCAACAATTGCATCGCATCGGTTTCGCTTTCCTTGCTCTCCCCGCCCAATCTGCTAGAGTGCAAGCCCGATTCGTACATACGTTCGCATAGTTCAGGAGAGACGGACATGGCATCTGGTTCCATCGTCATCAGGGGCGCGCGCCAACACAACCTGAAGAACATCGACCTCGAGATTCCCCGCGACAAGCTCGTCGTGTTCACGGGGCTTTCGGGCTCCGGAAAGAGCTCGCTTGCCTTCGACACCATCTACGCCGAAGGCCAGCGCCGCTACGTCGAGTCGCTCTCGAGCTACGCGCGCCAGTTCCTCGGGCAGATGGACAAGCCCGACGTCGACTCCATCGACGGACTTTCCCCCGCCGTCTCCATCGACCAGAAGACCACGAGCAAGAACCCACGTTCGACGGTTGCCACGGTCACGGAAATCTACGATTACCTGCGCCTGCTCTACGCGCGCGTCGGCATCCCGCACTGCCCCATCTGCGGGCGCGTCATCGAGAAGCAGACGCCCGACCAGGTCGCCGACAAGGTCATGGCGCACGCTACCACCGGCGACCGCGTCATGATCATGGCGCCGCTGGTCAAGGGCAAGAAAGGCGAGTTCGTCCAAACCTTCAAGGACCTCGCCAAAGAGGGCTTTTCGCGCGTGCGCATCGACGGCGAGGTGCACCGCCTGGACGAGGAGCTCAAGCTCGACAAGAAGTACAAGCACGACATCGAGGTCATCGTCGACCGCATCGTCATCAAGGACACGGCCGTCGGGCGCCTGGTGGAGGCCATCGAGACCGCGACGACGCTCACCAAGGGCAACGTCATCATCAAGCTCATGCCAAAGCACGGCGAGGAGCTGAACGTGGAGAGCACGCGCGGCGCCAAGGCAGCCGCCGGCGTTGAGGGCGAGTACAGCTTCAGCCTCGCGCTCGCCTGCCCCGACCACGACTATTCGCTCGACGAGCTCGACCCGCGCGACTTCTCGTTCAACGCCCCCTACGGCGCCTGCCCCGACTGCCTCGGCCTCGGCGCCAAGCAGGACGTCGACCCCGACCTGGTCGTTCCCGACAAGACGCTTTCCATCGAAGAGGGCGCCATCGCGTCCTTCAGCCCGTCGTCCAACTACTATCCGCAGATGTACGCCGCGGTCTGCAAGCACGTCGGCGGCGACACGCAGACGCCCTGGGAGGACCTGCCCAAGGAGACGCAGAAGGCGCTGCTCTACGGCCTGGGCGACGAGCGGATCCGCATCGACTACGTCACGCGCGACGGGCGCGACACCTACTGGTACACCAAGTGGGAGGGCGTGCTGGCCGCCATCATGCGCAAGCACGACGAGACCGACTCCGACCGCTCGCGCGAGCGGCTCGAGGAGTACATGTCGATCAACCCCTGCCACACCTGCCACGGCAGCCGCCTGAAGCCCGAGATCCTCGCCGTCACGGTCGGCGGCAAGAGCATCCACGAGGCGACGCAGCTCTCTGCCGTCGAGGCACTCGACTTTTTCGGCGGTCTCAAATTCGAGGCGAACAAGGCGCTCATCGGCGAGCCCATCGTCAAGGAGATTCTCGCGCGCCTGCAGTTCATGGTCGACGTCGGGCTCGACTACCTCACGCTCGACCGCCCGACCGCCACGCTCTCCGGCGGCGAGGCGCAGCGCATCCGGCTGGCCACGCAGATCGGCGCCGGCCTCATGGGCGTCCTCTACATCCTCGACGAGCCCTCCATCGGGCTTCACCAGCGCGACAACGAGCGCCTCATCGACACCCTGCGCCACCTGCGCGACCTGGGCAACACCGTCGTGGTCGTCGAGCACGACGAGGAGACGATCCGCTCGGCCGACTACGTCGTGGACATCGGGCCGGGCGCGGGCGTTGCCGGCGGCGAGGTCGTGGCGACCGGCAGCCCCGAGGACATCGCGGCCTGCGAGCGCTCCATCACCGGCCAGTACCTGGCCGGGACGCGCGCCATCGAGGTGCCCGCCAAGCGCCGCCGCCCCAAGCGCGGCAAGATCAAGATTTCCGGCTGCCGCGAGAACAACCTCGCCGGCATCACGGCCGAAATCGAGATCGGAACGTTCACCGTGGTCACGGGCGTGAGCGGCAGCGGGAAGAGCTCGCTTGTCACCGACACGCTCGCGCCGGCACTCTCCAACAAGGTCATGCGCACGCGCCGCCGCGTGGGCAAGTACCGCAAGCTCGAGGGAACGGAGCTCATCGACAAGGTCATCAACATCGACCAGTCGCCCATCGGGCGCACGCCGCGCAGCAACCCGGCGACCTACATCGGTGTCTGGGACGACATCCGCAAGCTCTTCGCGAGCCTGCCGGAAAGCCGCGCGAAGGGCTTTGGCGCCGGGCGCTTCAGCTTCAACGTGGCCGGTGGCCGCTGCGAGGCCTGCAAGGGCGACGGCCAGGTCAAGATCGAGATGCACTTCCTCCCCGACATCTACGTACCCTGCGAGGTCTGCCACGGCGCGCGCTACAACCGCGAGACCTTGCAGGTCACCTACCGCGGCAAGAGCGTGGCCGACCTGCTCGCCATGACCGTGGACGAGGCGGTCGACTTCTTCGAGAACGTCCCCAACGTCCACCGCAAGCTCAAGACCCTGAAAGACGTCGGGCTGGGCTACATCACGCTCGGGCAGCCGGCAACGACGCTTTCTGGCGGCGAGGCGCAGCGCGTCAAGCTCGCTAGCGAACTGCAGAAACGCCAGACGGGAAAGACCTTCTACATCCTCGACGAGCCCACGACGGGCTTGCACTTCGAGGACGTGCGCCAGCTGCTCCTCGTGCTTCAGCGCTTGGTCGATGCCGGCAACACCGTGCTGGTCATCGAGCACAACCTCGACGTCATCAAGTGCGCCGACCGCATCATCGACCTTGGACCGGAAGGCGGCGTGGGCGGCGGGCACATCGTGGCAAAGGGCACGCCCGAGCAGGTCGCCAAGGTCGAGGAGTCCTACACGGGGCAGTTCCTGAAGCAGATGCTGTAGATACTTGCGCGAGCCTCCTGTTGCCTGCGCGACCGGGAGACGGGGCTTTCCTGAAGCAAACCTTAAACTTTCGAGGCTGTTTCAGGATTCATTCAGCAAGCACCTCTATCTTGTCAGTCATAAGGCAACAGCGGCGAAGGAATCCCCCCAATACCTTCCCCAAAAAACACTCCTCCCCTCCCTGTGTAGAGCCGTTGCTAGCCTTCCCATTTGAGCCCCGACGATCCCCTTTCGTCGGGGCCCCTTATTTTTTGTGGCAGCAACAATTTTCTCGCGAGGCTCGGCGTAGGTTGCATCGAGAGGCGGTAGGTGGTCGACCACGTCCCTGGGTTCGATGTGGGTTCTGGCCGGCTGCTCGCCCACGTCCATGGGTTCGGTGCGGAACCTGCACCGAAGTGGCCTTGGTGGTCGACCACGTGGCTGGGTTCGGCGCGGGCTGCATCGAGAGGTCCCTGGTGGTCGACCACATCCTTGGGTTCGATGCGAATTCTGGCTGGCTGCTCGCCCACGTGGTGGTGCTCGACGCGGTTTCTGCATCCAAACACCGCTGGTGGTCGACCACGTGGCAGTGTTCGGCGCACGGTGCACCGAAGTGGCCTTGGTGGTCGACCACGTGGCTGGGTTCGGCGCGGGCTGCATCGAGAGGGCCCTGGTGGTCGACCACATCCTTGGGTTCGATGCGAATTCTGGCTGACTGCTCGCCCACGTGGTGGTGCTCGACGCGGTTTCTGCATCCAAACACCGCTGGTGGTCGACCACGTAGGAGGTTTCGGCGTGCGGTGTGCGGAACTGGCCTTGGTGCGCGCGCACGAGAAGAAGTTCTGCGAAGAATCGGCCCCGAAATGCGCTGAACTCCCTTGCGTGCGCGGATTCTCGTGCGGAACCTGCCTACGTGTGCGCGCACGAGCTGGGGTTCCGTGCATGCTGCGCGGAAGTGGTCTTGGTGCGTGCTCAAGAAATTAGCTTCGATGCGGAATCTGCACCCAAGCGCCCTTGGTGGTCGACCACGTGGCAGTGCTCGGCGCGGGTTGCATCGATGTGACCCTAGTGGTCGACCACGTCCCTGGGTTCGATGCGGGTTCTGGCCAGCTGCTCGCCCACGTGGCGGTGTTCGATGCGGTTTCTGCACCCAAGTGCCCCTGGTGGTCGATCACGTGGCAGTGCTCGGCGCGGGTTGCATCGAAGTGACCCTAGTGGTCGACCACGTGGCAGTGTTCGACACGAGATGCATCGAGAGGGCCCTGGTGGTCGACCACGCGGCAGGACTCGATGCGCTTTCTGCACCGAGCGAGCTTGGCTGAAGCGGCGTTTTCAGGCCTCCATTGCGGTGGTCATGTCACGTTTAGCAACTTTTGGCTCGCAAACTCAGCACACGGGTGCTCTGGGAACGTCAAATCGGTGCCAAACCGAAAGAAATTCGCAGATTTGCCGTGCGGGTACTTTAGCATCGAGCCAAAAGTTGCTAAACGTGACAACCAAGGCATATGCAAGCGAAAATCGGAGTGCCCGCTGCTGTAGTTGGAATGCGCAGCGACCCTGCTCCCTGCTCACTACATAGCGCGAGAGCGCCCGACCTCGATTGTTTCGAGGTTGTCGTGCCGAGCGCGCTGAGCAGGCGCTATCCTATCTGCATGCTTATAGACAAACTTCAACACCGACTCTTCTCGAGTCCCACGCTCAGACCCGCGCTCAAGAACCTCGAGGCGGGAGACGACAGCTCGATCGGGCTCGTTGCCTCGGTGCGCCCGTTTTTGGTCGCGTCGCTTTTCGCGCGAAATCCCCGCCCCATGCTCGTCATCGTGAGCGGACAGGAAGCCGCCGAGCGCTTTGCCCGCGCGCTCGCCGCCTACCTCGGCCGCTCCCGCGTGCTGCTCTTTCCCGAGCGCGTGGACCTGCCCTGGCAGGACAAGAAGCCCGACCTTGCCGTCATCGGCGCCCGCACTCGCGCGCTCGGAGAGCTTTCGCTGGGCCGCCCGCTCATCGTGGTCGCCTCGGCGCGTGCCTGCATGCGCAAGATGGCCTCCGCCTCAAGTCGCCCCTTCTCCCCGCTCGTCATCCAGCGCGACGAGTGCGTGGCCGACGGCGCGACCGGCGAGCTTCTCGAGTACGAGGACCTGACAGACGCCCTGGTCAAGCGCGGCTACCAGCGCCTCGACGAGCTCGACGGCCCGGGCACCTTCAGCGTGGCGGGCGACACCGTCGACATCTTCGGCGCCGGGACGAGCGCCCCGGTACGCGTCGAGTTTTTCGGCGACGAGGTCGACGGGCTGCGCACGGTCGTCGCGAGCACCGGACAGACCATCGGCGAGGTCGAGCATGCGGAAATCTGGCCCGCCCGCGAATTCGAGGTGAGCAAGTCCGGCATCGCCCGCGCGAAAAAGGAGCTTGCCGCCGCGCTCGCAAGTGACGAGCAAGTCGTAGAGGAGATGCAGCACCTCGAGGACGGGACGCCCTTCAACCGCATGGGGTATTATGCCCCCTACCTCTACAGCAGCCTCGACCAGCCGATTTCGCATGTCTCGAGCGATGCGCTCATCGTGCTGTGCGAGCCGCGCTCGCTGTTCGACGACGCGACCCGGCGCTACGACGAGCTACTCCAGCTCGCCGGAGAGGCCCGCATCAACGCCGAGAAACTCGAAGCCTACTTCAGCGCGCCGGCAAAGATGGACTTCGGCTCGCAGCAGCGCCTCACCCTGCTCTCCATCATGCGCGCCGGCGGCAAGGTCGACGCCGACCTCGCCATCGAGCGCCCGACGCTCGCCGGCCACCACGAGCGCCTCTACCCGCTCGTCAGAAACCTCGTGGGCGGCGGGACGACGACGCTGTTCTCCGTTCCCGACCGCCACGCACGCGCCGATGTGAAGCTCGAGTTCACGGACAACTCGATCGCCTTCACCGAGGCGCTCGACGGCGATGACGCGAAACTCGACGACGAGCACCTCAACATCACCGACATCGACGTCCCGAGCGGCTTCATCATCCCCGACGCGCACCTCGCGCTCCTCTCGCTCGGCGACCTCACCCGCCGCGGGACCGGCAGGCCCCAGGCAAAGCACGTCGACATCACGGAAATCACCTTCCCCTTCCAGCCCGGCGACTACGTCGTGCACGAAAAGCACGGCATCGCGCTGTTCAAAGGCCTCGTCAAGCGCGACTTTGTCGGTAAGGAGCGCGCCTACCTGCTGCTCGAGTACGCCGAAGACGACAAGCTCTACGTGCCCGTCGAGCGCATCGACCGCGTGACCCGCTACGTCGGCCCCGACGGCTCCAACCCGCGCCTCACCAAGCTCAACTCCGCCGACTGGGCGCGCACGGTCAAGAAAGCGCGCAAGTCGGCAAAGAAACTCGCCTTCGACCTGGTGGACCTCTATGCGCGCCGTTCATCCGTCAAGGGCTTTGCCTACGGCGAGGACACGGTGTGGCAAGAGGAGATGGAGCAGATCTTTCCCTACGAGGAGACGCCTGACCAGCTCTCGGCAATCGCCGACGTCAAGGCCGACATGGAATCCGACAAGCCCATGGACCGCCTCATCTGCGGCGATGTCGGGTTCGGCAAGACCGAGGTCGCCCTGCGCGCCGCGTTCAAGGCGGTCAGCAACCAGCGGCAGGTCATGATCTTGTGCCCGACGACCATCCTGGCCCAGCAGCACTACGACACCTTCAGCGACCGCTTCTCCCCCTTCGGCATCAAGGTCGAGGTGCTCAGCCGCTTCAGGAGCGCCAAAGAGCAGAAGGGAGCGCTCAAGGGCTTTGCCGAGGGCAGCGTCGACGTGCTCGTCGGCACGCACCGGCTGCTGAGCCGCGACGTCAACCCCAAGAACCTCGGCCTGGTCATCATCGACGAGGAGCAGCGGTTCGGCGTCGGGCACAAGGAGCAGCTCAAGAACATGCGCGAGTCCGTCGACGTCCTCACGCTCTCGGCGACCCCGATCCCCCGCACCCTGCAGATGTCGCTTTCCGGCGTCCGCGACATGTCGCTGATCACGACGCCGCCGCCCAACCGCCGTCCCGTGAAGGTGCATGTGGGCGAATGGGACGAGGACATCGTGAGCGGGGCCATCCGCCGCGAGATGGAGCGCGGCGGGCAGACCTACTACGTCAGCAACCGCGTGCGCACCATCGACGACGCCCTCGCCCGCGTGCAGCAGGCCGCCCCCGAAGCGCGCATCGGCGTCGCCCACGGACAGATGAGCGCCCGGCAGGTCGAGGCCGTGATGGAGCAGTTCTCCGCCGGCGAGCTCGACGTGCTCATCGCCACGACCATCGTAGAAAGCGGCATCGACAACCCGCACACCAACACGCTCATCATCGAGGACTCCCAGCGCCTCGGCCTGGCCCAGCTCTACCAGCTCAAAGGGCGCGTCGGCCGATCGGTCAACCAGGCCTACGCGTACTTCCTGTTCCCCAAGAACAAGCCGCTCACCCAAGAGGCGACCGAGCGCCTGCAGGCCATCGGGGAGTTCACGGACCTGGGAAGCGGCATGAAAGTCGCGATGAAGGACCTGGAGATCCGCGGCGCCGGCACGCTGTTAGGCGCCGAGCAGAGCGGCAACATGAGTGCCGTCGGCTTCGACCTGTTCGCCTCGATGCTCGCGCAGGCGGTGAGCGACGCCCGCGGGGAGGACGCCATCGCGCACGAGGACGTGCGCGTCGATCTGGCCGCCAATTTCTTCATCCCGGAAGAGTACATGCCCGCCGCAGACGAGCGCGTGCTGTTCTACCGGCGACTCGCCGCCGCGGTCACCACCGAGGACGTGGAGCGCGTCCGCTCTCAGATGGAGCAGGGTTACGGCGAGCTTCCCGAACCAGCCGCCAACATGTGCACCCGCGCCCGCATCAAGGCGCTCGCGGCAGACTGCGGCGTCACGAGCATCCTGCAAAAGGGCGGCAAGGTCGTCATCGAGCCCGTGCCCAACCGCCTGAAGGCGGCGCTCTCCAAGAACACCGAGGCAAAGCAGACGATGGAGCGTCTGCGCGCCCTCTACTTTGCGAAATCGGAGAAGTACACGGTGCCACTCGGCAAAGAGGGAGACCCCCTCGAAATCGCGCTCGAGGCCGTGGAAGCGCTGGCAAAGGTGGCCGAGGAGAACCGCTAGGACGAGTTCGAGGAAGAAGAGCTCGAGGAAGATTCGTTGTTGTAGGTGTCGATAGTCGTCTGCCAGGAATCCAGCTGCGACTGCATCTCGGAGTTTGAGGTATTCAGCTGCTCAAGCTGCTGCTGGGCGCTGTCCAGGTCGCTGTTGACGGAAGACAGCTCGGAGCCCGTGGCAAACGTCGCGCCGCGCACGATCAAGATGACGAGCAGGACCACAACGATGGCGACCCTGATGTAGAGCGGCCGCGGGTCGTTCGGGGCGAAGGGCGACCTTTCGGCCGCCTTCGTGACGACCGCGGGCGGCTCCCAGTGACGGCTCGTGTAGTTCTTCGACGTCGGCGCATGGCGCTCGAGCTGCTGGCGGGCATAGTCAGAGGGCACGTCATCCTTGATCTTGCCGCCCCGCTCACGCGCACTCCGGCGCACGTAGTCGGACTGTATGCGCTGGTCGCGCCCCTGCGCACGTTGCCGCTGCCCGCGCTCAGAGCTGCGATACTGGCGCTGCTCTTCCCTTCGCTCGCGCTCGACGAGGTCGCGGTCGATGCGGTCCGTCGAGTCGGGGTTACCGCCCCGCCCGCGCGCTCCCTCGCGCTCGTACCACGTGCCCTGAGCAGGCTTTTTCACCTGGTAGCGGTTCTTCCACTGCTGATCGCGGTATGCGCGATAGGAGCTTTCGCTGTTCGCCTCATGGTAATTGGGTGTGCGGCCGTAACGCCCCCTGTTGCCCTGCGAGCGCCTGCCCGTGCCGTTCTGCCTGTTGTCGTAATCTGCGCTCATCCGATCTCCAACTGATAGAAGCCGGGAGAGTCAAAGTCGAGCGTCTTGAAGGTGTACCCCAGCTCCTTGAGGCCGTCGATGATCTCCGGAAGGGCCTTGGTAGTCGTCTCCTTGCCCGGGTTATCGTGCATGAGCACGCAGATGGGCGAATTCGTCTTCGCGTACTTCTGCGCCTCGGAGAGCACGTTGCTTACGATCTTGGACTTGGGAGTGGAACCGTTCACGAACTGGCTGGACTCGCTGTCACCGGCGAGCACGTTCCAGTCGACGAACTGGATCCCGCGCTTGAGCATCATCTTGGGGATTTTCTTGGCGTTTGAGCTGCTGCACGACTTGATGGAGAGGCTTCCACCTGCAAAGCGCATGATATGGATCTCGTGCCCGACCGCAGACTCGATGGCGGACTTGGCCTTGTTGAAATCGCTCGTGAAGTAGTTCTTGGCCGTGCCCTTGTAATAGTCGTACGAATCGTTCTGGTCCCAGTCGTGGATGCCGACCGCGCTGCCCTGCGCCTCGATGTCCTTGCACAGGCTCAGGTCGAGATACGGGTAGTCCTCCTCGTCGGCCAGGCAGAACCAGGTGGCAACGGCGCCGTGCTCGGTCAGGACCTCGAGGTTCTTCTTGGTGAGAGTCTTGCTGGGGCCGTCGTCGAAGGTGAGGTAGGCGACCTTGCCGGAGCCATCGCCGGAAAGCGAGAGCCGCCCCTGGGCGTTCTTGTACTCGATGAGCTTTTCGCTCTGCTGCTTGGTGAGATTGTCGTTCTGCGATTGAGCATCCGAAATCTGCGAATTGACGGATTCGAGCTCGCTTTTGGCACTGCTCAAGCCGCCCTCGGTCACGGAGAAATAGATCTGCTGGATCACGAGGACCGCAAAGAGCGCAAGAATCACCAGCGTGAGGATGCGCTTGAGTCTGTCAGTACCCTGTAGCATGCTGCCCCCATCATACTAGACTCGCACCCCTATGTGCCCGCAGAGCAGGGAATCTCTCTCGATTTGCCCACACGCCCAGGCGAATTCACACCGCTCTTTTTCCGCCTTCACCCGAGGGTCCAGAGGACGCCTCGTAAAGATCGCTACTTGTGGTAGGGCTCGCCGCGCATGATCTTGAACGCGCGGTACACCTGCTCGACCAAGACGACACGCGCGAGGTTGTGGGGCAGCGTGATGGGACCGAAGGAGAGCGTCTCGTCCGCACGCTTCCTGACCTCGTCGGATACGCCCGTCGAACCGCCGATCACGAAGACGATGTCGCTTTTCCCGGAGTTCATGAGGGACTCGAGCCTGTGCGCAAAGCCCTCGCTCGAGCGCTCCTTGCCGTCGATGGCAAGCAAGATGACGTGCCCAGGCCCGCAGGCCTTGAGGATGTCTGCGCCTTCGCGCTCACGCGCCTTTCCCTCCCCACCGCACTTGGCGGGGTCGCGGTCAGCGACCTCCATGACGCGCACCTGGGCATAGCCCCCAAGACGCTTGACGTACTCCGCCACCGCGTCCTTCCAGAAGCGCTCCTTGAGCTTGCCGACGGCGACGATCTCGATCTTCACGCGGGGCTCCTCACACGGGTGCTACTTGCCCGCACTCGGACAGATGTCGGTCAGCGGGCACTCGCCGCAGCGGGGCCGCCGGGCGATGCACCATTCGCGCCCGAACAGGATCCACTGGCTGTTGACGGTGCGCCAGAGCTCCTTGGGAAGCAGGTCGAGCAAGTCGGACTCGGTCTCGGCAGGCGTCTTCTTGTTGGAGAGCTTGAGCTTGTGCGCGATGCGGAACACATGCGTGTCCACGGCGATGCCCTCGACGATGCCAAAGCACTCGTTGAGGACGATGTTTGCCGTCTTGCGCCCCACGCCCGGAAGCCTCGTCAGCTCCTCCATGGTCTGGGGCACCTCGCCGCCGAAGTCGCTCATGATCATGCGGGCGCAGGCCACGCAGTTCCTCGCCTTGTTGTGGTGGAAGCCGATGCTGTGGATGGCGGCTTCGAGCTCGTCGGGGTCGGCCTGGGCCATCGCCTCGGGCGTCGGCCATTTGCCAAAGACCTCGGGAAGCACCTTGTTGACGGCGGCATCGGTCGTCTGCGCGGAGAGCGCGACAGCGATCACGCACTCGAAGGGGCTGTTGAAGTGCAGCGCGGGCTGCGCTTGCGGATAGAGCTCGTCCATGCGGCGGCACACCTCGATGGCCCGCTCGCGCTTCTTTGCTTTTGCCTCACGAGGCATCGTCGTTTCCCTCCCCAAAGGGAAGCTTTCCCTTGATCATGTCGAATATATAGCGCGTGTCGATCGGCTCGTCACCCTGGTCGACGAAGTGGTCCATCGCCGGCATGACGATGAACTTGCTGACGCGCAGGGCGCCGCGCGCACCTGGGAACAGCCCCGAATCCTTGCAGAGCTGGCGGTAGGGACGGTAGGTATCCCATTTCATCTTGGCGATGCCAACGGGATTGAGCCCGCGGTGGATGAGGCTTCCCTGGTTGTCGATGTAGTAGTAGAGCGGCTGGTCGATGAGGACGACGCGCTCCACGTGGCGCAGGTAGTTGAGGATGAAGACGTGGTCTTCGCCAAAGCGGATGGAAGAGTCGAAGCACAGCCCCTGTTCCTCGAGGATGGAGTGCTTGAAGAGCTTGTTCCAGAGCGAGGCATAGTAGTGGTCCGCAGGTCGACGCCCCATATAGCGCAAGAACTGCTGCATCGGGAACGCCCCGGTCGCGGGCCCGTGCTTGTGGGCGACCATGCCCTTTGACACGCGGTAGAAATCGGAGATGGCAAGCTCGCTTCCAGATAAGGTCGCGTGCTTCACAAAGGTCTCGATGGCATTGCCGACGATCCAGTCGTCGGCATCGGCAAAGTAGATCCACTCGCCATTTGCCGCGGCAAGGCCGACGTTCCTGGTGTTGGAGACGCCGGTGTTCTGCTTGCGAATGAGGCGCACGCGCCCGTCCCGTTCGGCAAAGTCCTCGACGAGCTTGGCGCCGTCGTCCTCGCTTCCATCGTCGACGCAGATGATCTCGAGGTTCTTGTAGGTCTGCTCCACGATCGCGGTCAGCATGCGCTCGATGGTGGCGCGCGCGTTGTAGAACGGGATGATGACGCTCACAAGCTGGTTTTCGGTGGTCATCGCGCCGTCCTCAACTTGGCAAAGAAGCTCTTGAGCATCTCGGCGCATTCCTCCTGCAAAACGCCTGGCTCCACCTCGAAGCGGTGGTTGAGGCGCTCGTCTTCGTTAATGCGATAGAGCGTGCCGAGCGCGCCTGCCTTGGGGTCGGACGCGCCGTAGACGCAACGGTCGATGCGGGACTGCTGCATGAGGCCCGCGCACATGAGGCAGGGTTCGAGCGTCACATAGACCGTGCAACCCGAAAGGCGCCAGTGCCCGAGCTTTCGGGAGGCCTCCTTCATGGCGAGGAATTCGGCATGCCCAGCCGGGTCCTCGTCGATCTCACGGCGGTTGTACCCGCTGGCGATGACCTCGCCCTCATAGGCGACGACCGAGCCGATGGGGACTTCTCCCAGCTCAGCGGCATGCGCGGCTTGCTCGAGGGCAAGCCGCATGAATCGTGTGTCGTTTTCTACAGACATGGCGAACAGTATAGAAGATAAGACCTGATGCGGACACCAGACAACAAGCGGGCGGCCCTTGAGCCGCCCGCAAAAAACATCCGAATTGCAGGAAATGTTAGACGAGAAGCGTCCCCTGATCGGTGCGCACCGCACAGGTACAACGCATGTAATAGCCCCATTGAACATGCTTGGAGATGTCGAAACGAGACGCTTCGGCCGTGCCGCCATTGTCAAAGTCGGCAATATGATAGGGATCCGTAAAACTACGCGTATGGTTTGCGCTGTAGAGAATCTCGAACTTGCCATCGGGGCCCTTGCCAATGGAAACGTTCATGAAGCTAAAGGAGAGCTCGAGCACTTTGGCATCGCCGCCGAGGCGCTTCACCTTCATCAGGCCACTCCATTGCTTGCGGTCGTGTACCTGTTCCCACACGCTTGAGACGTCGAGAAGCCCCGTTGCTTCGACCTCGATTCCGCAACCGGAGATCTTCTTGGTAACGGTGCCCTTGCCTTGCAGGCTGCCATTGTCGTCTTGGCTCTGTTCATCAGAACCGATGGCAGGCAGATACGAGCGGAGAATCGCCAGATTTTCTTCTGATAGCGGATTTCCCATCGAGTTTCCAGCGATGATCTCATCTACCTTCTTGTAGATGGCCAATTCATCATCAGGCACCTCGACGAGCTCAGTTCCCTCTTCGTTATAGAATGCTCCAATTGCCGTAAAAGCCTTCTCCATAATAGGGACTCCAATCTGGACGATGTATATCGCCCTGTTGTCAGATTGCACAAGACCGTGCAGGAAAAAACTGTAGCATTCTCGAAATATTCTTTATTTCATATTTATTGATTTCATACGCATGGCATTCGGCTCATCTGCTTTGGATGAGGTCCTGAGCTGCGAAGGGATATATATTCTCCTTTCAATATAATACGAAGATGAGTACAGCTACTATTGGTCGACCTATCGTATGAGAGGGCTCATCCAAAGAGCCTTTCGGCAGGGGCCTCGAACTCCACCGTATGGTTCCTCTGTTCGAACCAGGCGCAGATCACGCACTCGCGCCCACCCCTCTCGGGTTCGAATCCCGGCGGGGGCACATTCGCTCGCTGGCGCAAGTGACGGGGATTCGCCGCGCTCGCTGGCGCTCGCGCTCATCTCGCTCGCCCTGCGGGCTCGCGCGTGGGCGCTGCACGTATTCGCGCCCACCCCTCTCGGGTTCGAATCCCGGCGGGGGCACATTCGCTCGCTGGCGGAGGGACGGGGATTCGAACCCCGGAGGCGGGACAAAACCGCCTGACGGTTTTCAAGACCGTTGCATTCAACCGCTCTGCCATCCCTCCGCATGAGCAGCACCCACATTCTACTCAAAGGCTGGTGCAGCGCCAAATGGAAAAACAGGGCGGCAGAAGTGCAGAAATTCGCCATCACCTCGAGACGCGCGCACCGAAAACCAGTATCATCGCTTTCGATGGATGACAAAACACTGACAATCGCCGTACTCGTTCCCTGCTACAACGAAGCCTTGACCATAGGCAAGGTCGTCGACGACTTTCGCGCTGCACTGCCCGACGCCGACATCTACGTCTACGACAACAACTCGACCGACGGGACAGGCGCCATCGCCAAAGAGCATGGCGCAATCGTTCGGGCCTGCCCGCTCCAGGGAAAGGGCAACGTCACACGTCAGATGTTTCGCGAGATCAAGGCCGATGCCTACCTCATGGTCGATGGAGACGACACCTATCCGGCCGAAAGCGCCAGGGCTCTGCTCGAACCGATCATCTCCGGCGAGGCCGACATGGCAATCGGAGACCGGCTCCAGAACGGCAAGGGCGCCTACTACGATGCCGAGGCCGAGCACGAGAACCGCGCTCTGCACTCGTTTGGCAACAAGCTCGTCATCCGGCTCATCGACAGCCTGTACCGCACCGACGTCAGAGATGTCATGACCGGATATCGTGCCTTCTCGCGGCTTTTCGTGGAGACCTATCCGGTCACCTCAAATGGCTTTGAAGTCGAGACTGAGATGACGATTCACGCCCTCGATCACGGCTTTCGCATCGCGCAAATCCCCATCGAGTTCCGCGAGCGACCCGCAGGCTCGCAATCGAAGATCAACACGTTCACAGACGGGCTGCTGGTCTTGCGCACCATCGGCTCGCTGTTTCGCGAATACAAGCCCATGCGCTTCTTCGGCGCCATCGCGCTGATATTGCTGATCGTGACACTCTTGCTCGGGATACCCGTGCTCGTCGAATTCGCGACCACGAACTATATCACGCACGTTCCCCTCGCCATCGCAGCTGCAGGCTGCGCGATTCTGACGGCGCTCTTCTTCATCACGGGTCTCATTCTGGACAGTGCCGCACGTCAGACGCGCAAGGCCTATGAGCTCACCGTCATCGGTCGGGCACGCGCCATCGAGGACGAAGAAGAAAGCAACAGCTGCAACTGATTCCACCCCTTTTTCCGCACGGAAAACGAAATCGCACCTGCCCGCGGCAAACGGGGCAGGTGCGATTTTTAGCTGGTAGAAAGTTGAAACTCTAGAACAGGTCGCCGACGCTTTCCTTGAGGAAAGCCGCCGTGGCGGGGTCGCGCATCGCAAGGGCAACGTTTGCGGCGATCCAAGCAGGAATCGTACCGGTATCGAAGCCCGAGGCAGGGTCGATGACCAGCGCGTAGACATCCTCACAGCTCAAAAGCTCGACGAGTGCATCGGTGAGCTGGATCTCTCCCCCGGCGCCCGGCTTGGTCGTCGAAAGCAGGTCCATCACACGAGGGGTGAGCAGGTAACGGCCAAAAATCGCCAGATTGCTCGGCGCGTCTTCGAGCGTGGGCTTTTCCACCATCTGATCGATCTTCATGACGCCCGAGCCCAGATCGGTGCCGCCCACGATGCCAAAGCGGTTGACCTCCTCGTCGGCAACGGGCACGACCGCGATGACGCTTGCTCCGCCGTGCTCCTTTGACACCTCGACCATGCGCGTGCAGACATCGTTGCCGGGCACGAGCACGTCGCCGAGCATGACCATGAACGGCTCGTCTCCCGTCACGTCGGCCGCAACGTGCACTGCGTGCCCGAGGCCGAGCGGCTGGTCCTGGTAGACAAAGGTCACCGGGAGCTTGCCCGCCGCCTCGACGGCATCGGCGTACTTGTCCTTCCCACGTTCCCTCAGCTCCGCGACCAGCTCGGGAGCGGGTGAGAACTGCTCTTCGATGCTCTTCTTGGCACGGCTGTTCACGACGACGACCCCGTCGGCACCGCTCGCCAGCGCCTCTTCGACGATGTACTGGATGGCCGGCTTGTCGAGCACCGGGAGCATCTCCTTGGGCTGCGCCTTGGTCGCCGGCAGAAAGCGGCTGCCCAGCCCAGCTGCGGGGATGATTGCCTTCACGTGCCCTCCTTAAATGCGCTCGGCGATCTTGGTGCCCATATCGCTCGTGGAGAGGATGTGGTCGGCCGGCGTGTCCGCCTGCGCGATATCGTAGGTGCACCAGCCGTCGGCCAGCGCCTTGCGCACGGCGTTGTCGATATCGGCCGCCGCATCGTCCATGTCGAAGCTGTACTTGAGCATCATGGCAGCAGACTGGATCTGGCTGATCGGGTTGACGTCGTTCTTGCCCGCGTGCTTGGGCGCAGAGCCGTGGCTCGGCTCGTAGAGCGAGGTCGAATCGCCGAGGGAGGCAGAGGCGAGCAGCCCCAGCGAACCGCAGAGCATGGAGGCTTCGTCGGAGAGGATGTCGCCGAAGGTGTTCTCCGTGATGATGACGTCGAACTGGCTCGGGTTGTTGATGATCTGCATCGCGCAGTTGTCGACGAGCATGTCCCAGTACTCGACTTGTGGGTACTCCTTGGAGACACGCTGGGCGATCTTGCGCCACAGGCGGCTCGTGTCGAGCACGTTTGCCTTGTCGACGCTGGTCACGCGCTTATGGCGCTTCATGGCCGCATCGAAGCCACGGCGGATGATGCGCTCGATCTCGTACTCGTCGTACTGCATGACATCGTAGGCATGCGCACCGGGCTTGCCGTTTCCGCCGGCACCGGCAACGTTTTCCTGCGTGACATGGTCACCAAAGTAGAGGCCGCCAGTGAGCTCGCGCATGATGAGGATGTCGACGTCCTTCACGCGCTCGGTCTTGAGCGGCGAGTTGCTGGCGATGGAGTCGTAGATCTGAATCGGGCGCAGGTTGGCGTAGAGCCCGAGCTCTTTTCTGATCTTGAGAAGTCCCTGCTCGGGACGGGGAGCACCCGGCGTCGTCGTGTCCCACTTGGGGCCGCCGACCGCGCCGAGCAACACGGCGTCGGAGGCCTTGGCGAGCTCGAGGGTCTCGTCGGGAAGCGGGTTTCCAGTCGCGTCGATGGCGGCGCCGCCGATGAGCGCCTCCTTGAAGTCGAACTCGACATCGTACTTCTTCTCGACAGCATGCAGGACCTTGATCGCCTCGGCGACGATCTCGGGGCCGATGCCATCGCCTGCGGTCACGCAGACCTGAAACTTCTTGGTCATGGATGGATGCTCCTCAACTTAATCGCGTACAACGTCGAAAAGAATACCCGTTGAGAAAGCCAGTCTCAAGAAAAATAGAAAGTCTATGGCAACGTGCGTCAAAAAGGCGGCCGCAGCCTTGATGGCCACGACCGCCTCTATTGCTCGAAGCGCTCGAGAGGGCTACTTGCCCATCTTGGCCTTTGCGTAGTTCACGAGGCCGCCGTCCTCGATGAGCTGCTGCAAAAACGGCGGGAAGGGCTGCGCGGTCCACGATTCGCCCGTCGTCTCGTTTTTGATCTCGCCCGTGTCGGCATCCACGCTCACGCGGTCGCCGTCATGGATCCCGTCGACCGCCTCGGGGCATTCCATGATGGGAAGCCCGATGTTGATCGAGTTGCGGTAGAAGATGCGCGCAAAGCTCTTGGCGATGACGCAGCTGATGCCCGCCGCCTTGATGCAGGCCGGCGCATGCTCGCGGCTCGAGCCGCAGCCGAAGTTCTCCTCGGCCACGATCAGATCGCCGGGTTTGGCCCGGTCGACGAAGGTCGGGTCGATGTCCTGCATGCAGTGCTTGGCGAGCTCCTTCATGTCGCTGGTGTTGAGGTAGCGCGCGGCGATGATGGCATCGGTGTCGATGTCGCGCCCGTACTTGATGACGTCTCCGTTGAATTTCATGTTCGTCCGCTCCCCTCTTAATCGATATCGGCCGGCACGGCCACGTGCCCGCAGATCGCAGAGGCTGCGGCCACGGCCGGGTTGGAAAGAATGACCTCGGAGGTCGGGTCTCCCATGCGGCCGACGAAGTTGCGGTTGCTCGTGGAGATGGCGCGCTCGTGCGCGGCGAGCACGCCCATATAGCCGCCCAAGCACGGGCCACAGGTCGGCGTGCTGATGGCGCAGTCGGCATCGAGGAAGATGTCCATGAGACCCTCGTCGATGCACTGGCGGTAGACCTCTTGGGTCGCCGGGATGACGATGCAGCGCACGTCGGGGTCGACCTTGTGGCCCTTGAGCACGGCGGCTGCCTGGCGCATGTCCTCGATGCGCCCGTTGGTGCAGCTGCCGATGACGGCCTGATCGATGTCGATGTCGCCGCACTCGGCTGCCGGCTTGGTGTTGGAGGGCAGGTGCGGCAGGGCGACGGTCATCGGGATGTCCGCGGCGTCGATGTGGATGACCTGCGCATATTCGGCATCCGGGTCGGGGTGGTACTCGACGTAGTCGCGCTCCTTTACCGGATCGACGTAGGCGCGCGTGATGTCGTCGACCTCGAACAGCCCGCACTTGCCGCCGGCCTCGATGGCCATGTTGGAGACGGTCAGTCGGCTTTCCATGGAAAGCTGGGAGATGGCGCTGCCGCCGAACTCCATGGACTTGTAGAGCGCCCCGTCCACGCCGATCATGCCGATGATGTAGAGGATGAGATCCTTGCCCACGACGCCTGGCTGGAACTGCCCGTCGATCTCGAAGCGGATGGTCTCGGGGACCTTGAACCAGG
This sequence comes from Coriobacteriales bacterium, assembly GCA_050943615.1. Lineage (GTDB taxonomy): Bacteria > Actinomycetota > Coriobacteriia > Coriobacteriales > QAMH01 > CACZQA01. Next base: position 10,709 of record JBMNPN010000019.1, on the reverse strand, counting down.
CCTTGCCCGTGGCGAATCCGACGCCGACGTCGGTGGAACCCATGCCCGTGGAGAGCGCGCCGAGCGCGCCGTAGGTGCAGGTGTGGCTATCGGCGCCGATGGTGAGGTCGCCGGGAACGACGACGCCTTCGGCGGGCAGCAGCGCGTGCTCGACGCCCATGCGCCCAACTTCCCAGTAGTGGGTGATGCCCTGTTCGCGGGCGAACTCACGGGTCTTCTTTGCCTGCTCGGCGGACTTGATGTCCTTGTTGGGCGTGTAGTGGTCGGGGACGAGGACGACCTTCTTCGGGTCGAACACCTTGTCCGAGATCTGCTTGCACACGTCGATTGCGATGGGGGCCGTGATGTCGTTGGCGTGCACGATGTCGAGATCGCACTCGATGAGCTGACCGGGAACGACCTCGTCAAGTCCCGCGTGCGCGGCCAAGATCTTCTCGGCCATCGTCATGGGTCTGGTCATCTAGACTTGCGCCTCCTCGATGATCTTGGAGAACTTCTCGAGGCTCATGGAGCCCAGGTCGCCTTCGTGGCGGTCGCGGACCGAGACCTCGCCGTTCTCAATTTCCTTGTCGCCGATGACGAGCATGTAGGGAATCTTCTGCTGCTGCGCCTTGGCGATCTTGACGCGCATCGGCTCGTTCTGGCCATAGATCTGGATGCGGCCGCCGACGGCCTCGAGCTTGGCCTTGACGTCGCGCGCGGCCTGCTCGTGGCGGTCTGCGATCGGGATGATCACGGCCTGCGTCGGAGCGAGCCACAGCGGCAGGTTGCCCGTGGTCTGCTCGATGAGGATGCCCAGGAAGCGCTCGATGGAGCCGAAGAGCGCGCGATGCAGCATCCAGGGGCGCTCGCTGGTGTTCTCCGCCGTGCGGTAGTTGATGTCGAAGCGCTCGGGCAGGTTGAAGTCGACCTGCACCGTGGAGCACTGCCACCAGCGCCCGATGGCGTCCTTGATCTTGATGTCGATCTTGGGACCATAGAACGCGCCGTCGCCGGGGTTGATGTCGTACGGGATGCCGCGGCGCTCGATGGCCTGCTTGAGGAAGTCCTCGGCCTTCTCCCACATGTCGTCGGTGCCGATTGACTTCTCGGGACGTGTGGAGATCTCGGCGGCGTACTCGAAGCCGAACTCCTTCATGATGTCATCGGCCAGATCAAGAATGGCGACGACCTCGTCGACCACCTGATCCTCACGGCAGAAGACGTGCGCGTCGTCCTGCGTGAAGCCGCGGGCGCGCATGAGTCCGTGGACCGCGCCGGACATCTCGTGGCGATAGACCGTGCCGAACTCGAAGTAGCGAATCGGGAGCTCGCGGTAGCTGTGGATATCGTTCTTATAGAGGATGACGTGACCGGGGCAGTTCATCGGCTTGACGCCGTACTCGGTCATGCGCGGCTCCTCTTTGGTGCCCTCGTTGATCTCGAAGAAGTACATGTTGTCGTGGTAGTAGCCGTAGTGGCCCGAGGTCTTCCACACGTCGGCCTTGTAGATGTGCGGGGTGATGACCTCCTCGTAGCCGCGGCGGTAGAGCTCTTTGCGCAGCCACTCCTGCAGGATGCGGATGACGCGCGCGCCGGCGGGCAGATAGAGCGGCAGGCCGACGCCGGCCATGTCGTCCATCATGTAGATGCCGAGCTCCTTGCCGAGCTTGCGGTGGTCGCGCTTCTCGGCCTCCTCGAGATTGTGCAGGTACTCCTTGAGGTCCTTCTTCTTGAAGAACGCCGTGCCGTACACGCGCTGGAGCTGCTCGTTTTCCGCATCGCCCTTCCAGTAGGCGCCCGCAACCTTCATGAGCTTGAAGGCGCCGATCTTTCCCGCGCTCGGCAGGTGCGGGCCCGCGCACAGGTCGACAAAGCTGCCGTGGCGGTAGATGGAGATCTCGGTGTCGTCGGAGAGGTCGTCGATGTGCTCGAGCTTGAACTTCTGGTCCTTGAAGATCTCCTTGGCCTTTTCGCGCGTGACGACCTCGCGCACGAACGGCTCGTCCTTCTCGATGATCTCTGCCATCTTGGCCTCGATCTTCTCGAAGTCGTCGCTGGAGATGGTCTGGTCGAGCCCGAAGTCGTAGAAGAAACCGTCGTCGGTCTGCGGCCCGAACGCGATCTGCGCGCCCGGGAAGAGCAGCTGGACGGCCTCGGCCATCACGTGCGCGCACGAATGGCGCAGGATGCCGAGCGACTCAGGTGATTTGTCGGTGAGAATCTCGATACGCGCACCGTCGTGAACGGGTGCGTTCAAGTCGACGAGCATGCCGTCGACCTTTCCGCCGAGTGCGGCCTTTGCCAGACCGGCTCCGATAGAGCTTGCCACGTCGGCGACCGTCGCCCCCTCCTCGAGCTCCTTTTTGGACCCGTCGGGAAGCACTACGGAAATCTTGCTCATGTCTATTCCTTTCTTCTTGCCCTCCCCCGGTCACAAACCGGGTGGGACTTCGTCGTCGCCTCCCTCGGACCACAAACCGAGGAGACTCAGCAATGGATAGAGACGTGTGGTCGACCCTCTCCTGCCCCTGAGCAACTAGGACAGGCGCGCCGTGCCGCACGTGCCTGAAAAAGTACACCGCAGCGCACCCGACATGCAAGTATCGATTTGGAGATGGGCAAAAAAGCCCGCGAAAAGATGCTCTACGAACGGCGGACCGGGGTCGTGCAGTAGGGGCAGACGTCCCAATCGGCCTCGAGCGTCTTGCCGCAGCGCGAGCAGATGTTGCGCAGCTGGCGACCGCAGTGGGGGCAGACCACGAAATCGGCCTTGACGGGATAGTTGCAATTCGGGCAGTTGCCGTACTCGTCGAGCTGGCGTTGCAGCAGGTCAAGCTCCATGTCCTGCTCGTCTTGGTCCACGCGCGTCAGCGGCGGGCGCAGCAGGCAGTAGGCGACAAGACCGGCGACCGGGATAATCGCGATAATCGTCCACAGCAGCGTGGGCGTATCGCGCTTGCGTGCGTCTTCATTGACCCACACGATGCAGAGCACGTACAGCAGGATCAGAATGATGATCGTCGCGATAAGCGCAACCTGCACGGGCAGCGTGAACACTTGGGAGAGAATCTCGCTCATACAGTCCTCTCGTCTATTGAGCGGCAGGACAAACTAGCTGCACCGATTCTAGCACCAATACCGTTTGACCTCGCCCGCAACGGTAATCGAACCCGTAGCGAGCGTGGGCGTGCCTGCGAGGAGCCTGAGCCCTGCGGGCACCGATTCGGTGACCTCGGGCTCGTCTCCCGTGACCTCGGCGACGATCTTGGCAAGGTGACGTGCGGAAATCGAACGCGGCGAACGCGAGGCGGTGGTCACGATGCGGTCGAAGAGCGGGGCAAGTGCCTCGACGACGCCGCGCACGTCCTTGTCGGCGAGCACACCGATAAGAAGCGTGGGAACTCGCGGCTTTCCCGAGGCGAGCTGCGCCTCAGCGATGGAATCCGGCGCCGTCGCCGTCACGAAGCGGCGCGAGACCTCGCGGGCGAGCACCTGCGCAGACTGCGGGTTGTGCGCCGCATCGACCATGAGGAGGGGCTCTTTTCGCAGGACCTCGAAGCGCCCCGGGACGACGAGCCTCTCAAGCGCGGAGGCGACCACGTCGTGGTCAGGCGCCGCCCCGAGGGCTGCGGTGACAGCGGAGAGCGCCGTCGCGGCGTTCAGGTTCTGATAGCTCGGCAGATGCGCAAGCGACTCCTTGTACTCGTCTGCCGCGCGCATATCGGCCTCCAGTACCTCGGCTCCGACTTCGGCGATGCGCGCGTCGATGACGGGGCGCGCCGCGATATTGTGCGCGATGACGGCCGTGGAGCCCGGCTTGATGATGGCGGCCTTCTCAGCGGCGATCTTCTCGACGGTGTCGCCCAGAATGCGCGTGTGGTCCAGGCCGATGCCCGTGATGACGGCGACGCGCGGGTCCACGACCGTCGTGGCGTCCCAACGCCCGCCCAGGCCGCACTCAAGCACCGCCCATTCGACCTGCTCGTGCGCAAAGATCCAGAGCGCCGCTGCCGTGAGGAGCTCGAACTCGGTCGCCTCAACGCCAGCAGCAGCGGCCGCATCGAGCGCGGCGGAAACCCCGTCGGCAAAGAGACGGTCGGAGACGACGGCACCATCGACCTCGACGCGCTCGGAGTACTTGACCAGGTGCGGCGAGGTGTAGAGCCCCACCCTGGCACCCTGCTCGCGCAGGATGGCGGCGACCATACGCGAGGTCGAGGACTTGCCGTTGGTTCCCGCGATCTGAATGCACTTGTAGGTCTTCTGCGGGTCGCCCATCGCCGCGCACATCTTGGTGATCGGCTCGAGGGAGGGGTCGATGCCGAACTTGAGCGCCTCCCGCAGAGTCGAGACCGCTTCGTTGTAGGTCAACGCCGTTTTCATGAACCTGTGCTCCTTGTTTGTAGGCCGCCCCGAGAAGGCATGAATGCAAAAGACGACTCGATTCTATTCCAAGACAGTTGCGCTCGTGGGGCAAAGCGCAGACTTCGTGCAAACAGTCACTCAATCCCATGCACTTGACCTGCTGCTTTCTTGTGGCATTCGGGAAAAATCCGAATTTCGCTCTGCCAAATTGATAGATTCGGCCGGTTGTCGCTCTGCCAAATTGAAAGGTTCGTCCGAAAACGATTCGGGAGTTTGGCAAGGTCGACCTGCTACGTTTGATATGCGCAGACGGCCTCGGAGAAAGAGGATGGACATGAGAGTCTATGTTGGATACGACTCGGCACGGAGCTTCTGGAGAGCTGCCGGCTCCGAGGATGCGCTGATGAGAGAAGGCCGCCGCGCGGCGTCGCTCACGCGCTGCGCCACGACCGCAATGCAGTTTCGCGCCGCGCCGCTTGCCCAGGCGGGGATTGGCGAGCCACCATATCACGTGATCATCTTCGACCAGAACAAACGCTGCATCAAGGAAGGGTACCGCTTCCACGTCTGCACGCGGCGCTTGCCCGCGGGGTCGTTCATATGCATCGGAAAGGAAATCTACCTCTCCTGCCCCGAGCTCAGCTTTCTCCAGATGGCACGGACGCTGAGCCTCCCCCAGCTCGTCGAGTACGGAACCGAGCTCTGCGCCGTCTATTCCTTCGACGAGAACGGCACCGTCTGCCCGCGCGAGCGCCCCCTCACCTCGCGCAATAAGCTCGAGAAGTTCCTGGACGATTCGCAAGGGGCGCCGAACAGCACCGTCGCCCGCAAGGCGCTCCGCTGGGTCAGCGACCTTTCCGTTTCCCCGCTCCAAACGCGGCTCATGAGCCTGCTCTGCCTGAAACCGCATTACGGCGGATACAGCATCCCCCTTCCCGACGAGGGCACGCTGCTCAATGTCTCGGGCGGAGAGCACGGCAGCGGCACCGGCCCCCTTGCCCTCACCTGGGCCGAGCAGCGCGTGGAGCTCACCATCTACAACAAGGCGAGCGGTTGGACGCCCTCGATACGGCCCGACGGGTCAATCGAGGGAACGCGCCGCCTTATCGGGGCGCCGGATTCGAAGAGGCGGCGTTTGCGTGTCATCGAGCTGGACCTTTCCGAGCTGGCGGCTGCGGACAGGTTCGACGTGCGGGCGCGTGCCCTGGGGCGCGCTCTGAAGAGGACCATGCACCCCCGCAACCCCAAGCAGCTCAAGAACGTCGCAGCGCTGCGCGCGATGCTCGATATCGAAAGCTACGAAGAGGCAATGCGGTCCTTCTCTTCCCTACCCATGAATGAATAGAAACCTATGTCGTAGGCACTTAGATGTTCTGTATGATTTCCACTTAGGTAACATGTCAGTGACAAGGGACATTCCTTGCGTCCAACATTCCTACAATCACTGATTAACAAGCAATGCGATTTGCAGGACATGAAGGGAATGATCTGATCTCATGCGCAAATTCAAGACCGAGAGCAAAAAGCTCCTCGACCTCATGGTCAACTCAATCTACACCAACAAGGAAATCTTCCTGCGCGAGCTCATCTCCAACGCCTCCGACTCCCTCGACAAGCTCTATCTGAGCGCACTGGAGAAATCGGACAACTCGATCAACCGCAAGGACCTTAGGATCGACATCGCCTTTGACAAGGACGCCCGCACCATCACCGTCTCCGACAACGGCATCGGCATGACGAAAGACGAGCTGGACAAGAACCTCGGCGTCATCGCCCATTCGGGCAGTCTCGACTTCAAGACCGACGACGAGAAGGACCTCGAGAAGGTCGACATCATCGGCCAGTTCGGCGTCGGCTTCTACTCCTCGTTCATGGTCGCCGACAAGGTCACGGTCATCTCGCGCGCCTACGGCTCTGACGAGGCGGCAAAGTGGGAAAGCGACGGCGTGGAGGGCTACACCATCACCGACGCCGAGCGCTCCGAGCGCGGCACGGACATCATCTTGCACCTGCGCGAAAACGACGAGAACGCCGATTACGACCATTACCTTTCCGAGGGCACGCTCAAAAGCCTGGTCAAGCGCTACAGCGACTACATCCGCTACCCCATTTGCATGGACGTCACCAAGCAGCGCGAGAAGCCGAAGCCCGAGGATGCCGGCGACGACTACAAACCGGAGTACGAGGACTACACGGAAAACGAGACGCTGAACTCCATGGTGCCCATCTGGACCAAGAAGAAATCCGATGTCACCGACGAGGAGTACAACGACTTCTACAAGTCCCGCTTCCATGACAGCGAAGACCCGCTGCGCGTGATTTCGCTGCACGCCGAGGGCACCATCTCCTACGATGCGCTGCTCTTCATTCCCAAGAAGCCGCCCTACGACCTCTACAGCAAGGACTTCAAGCGCGGCCTTGCCCTCTACAGCAACAACGTCATGATCATGGAGCAATGCGAGGACCTGCTGCCGGATTGCTTCGGCTTTGTCCGCGGCGTCGTCGACAGCCCCGACCTCAACCTCAACATCTCGCGTGAGATGCTGCAGCACGACCGCCAGCTCCACGCCATCGAGCACCGCATCGAGAAAAAGGTCGCCCAGGAGCTCGACAAGATGCTCAACGACGACCGCGAGACCTACGAGGACTTCTACTCGAAGTTCGGCCATGCCTTCAAGTACGCCATTTACTCCAGCTACGGCGCCGAGAAGGACACGCTACAGGACCTGCTGCTCTTCTATTCCGCCCGCGACGAGAAGCTGATCACGCTGGCCGAGTACGACGAGGCGGAAGCCGAGGACCAGAAGGAGGTCTACTACGCGTACGGCGACTCCACCGCACGCCTGGCCGCGAGCCCGTCGGTCCGCTCGATTGTCGAGAAGGGCTACGACGTCCTGCTCTGTAGCGACAATGTCGACGAGTTCTGCCTGATGACCATCGGCATGTACGGCGGCAAGCAGTTCCGCAACGTCGCCGACCAGGACCTCGACCTGGGCTCCGAGGAGGAGAAGGAAGAGGCCAAGAAGGTCGACGAGGACAACGAGGCGCTCTTCAACGCCATGTGCTCTTCGCTGGGCGACGAGGTCACCAAGGTCACTGCGTCCACGCGCCTGACCGATGACGAAGCCGCCTGCATCACCGCCGACGGCCCGGTGTCGCTCGGCATGGAGAAGTACTTTAACTCTCTGCCCGAGGGCGAAGACCGTCCCGAGGCAAAGCACATCCTCGAGATCAACCCGAAGCACCCGGTCTTCGAGACGCTGAAGGCGGCTCAGTCGCTCGGCGACACTGAGAAGGTCGACACCTATACGACCATCCTCTACAACCAGGCGCTCATCGCCGAGGGCCTCGACGTTGCCGACCCGGTCGCCTACAACAAGGCGATTCTCTCGCTCATGAAATAGGCGGCTCTCGGCCGGAAAGCCGCTGGAAGTGACATAGGTTTCCCGAGAGCGGGGTCCTTCGAGGCCCCGCTCTCTTTTTGTTGCCAGCGTTGGGACTGGTGCGCCGAGAGGGCCTTGGTGCTCGCCCACGCGGCGGGGTTCGGCGCAGGTTGCACCGAGGGGCGCCTGGTGGTCGACCACGTCCTTGGGTTCGATGCGCTAACTGCCCATCAACTCGCCCACGTGGCGGGGTTCGACGCGGATTCTGCATCCAAACGCTCTGGGTGGTCGACCACGTGGCGGGGTTCGGCGCAGGTTGCATCGAGGGGCGGCAGGTGGTCGACCACGTGGCTGGGTTCGATGGGCACTCGACCCGCTAACTCGCCCATGTGGTTGGGTTCGACGCGGATTCTGCACCGAGAGGGCGCTGGTGGTCGACCACGTGGCTGGGTTCGGCGCACGGTGCATCGAGGGGCGCCTGGTGGTCGACCACGTGGGAGAGTTCGGCGCGGCCCGTGACTCGAAGGGCTGCTGGTGGGCGCGCACGTAGCGAGGTTCTGCACGCGGCGCACTGAACTTGCCTTGGTGCGCGCGCACGAGCTGGACTTCCGCGAGGAATCGGGCCCGATTTGCGCCGAACTCCCGCTCGTGCGCGGATTCTCGCGCGGAACCTGTCTTGGTGCGTACGCACGAACGGGGTTTCCGCGCACGCTGCACGCAAGTGGCCTTAGCGCGCGGACGTACGCAGGAAAAGCTCGGCGTGCCGTTCGCAGAACCTTGCCTGGTGGTCGACCACGTCCGGGACTTCGATGCACTCTACGTCAGAGGTCGGCCAGAATCGAGCGGACCACCGCCAGTCCGTTGGCGCTTGCCTGCTGCAGACCGCAGGTCCGGGAAACCGAATGGCCTTACAGCACCTCTCGCGACTCGATTGCGAATCTCCGAGCCCGTGCACTGCCTCGGGGCATCTGACCAATAATCCGGTCAGGTGACGCTATACGTTGCTTGCGATTCTGATTTTGCGGCTACATGCAACGTCACGAGCTATCTGACCAAGCTGGCGGTCAGACGGAGCTATATCTTGCTCGCGGTCCGGTTATTGCGGCCCCACGCAACGCCACGGGGCATCTGACCAGAAATTTGGTCAGATGACGCTATACGTTGCTCGGACCCCGCTAAGCCCCATTCCCAAGCAAAGCTACGAGTCATCTGACCGAAATCGCGGTCAGATGACGCCATATGTTGCGTGGCCTCCGCGGTGCCCCGAGCCCGCGCAACGCCACGCGCCGTTTGACCGGGCCGTCGGTCAGACGGCTCCACGCTTTGCTCGCGATCCGGAGATTGCAACTTCACGTGCGCCCAGGCGATGATGAGCGGAGCTGCGGCCACCAGGGGCAGGACGTAGCGGGCAGAGCTCGTCGGCGAGAGAACCAGAAAGAGGCAGGAGAGCACGATGGGCACGAGCGCCAGGCAGTCTCGCTTCCTACGGTAGAACGTGACAAGAAACGCGAGGAAGGGAATCCAGCCGCCATAGAACCCGCACGTAAAGACGATCGAGATAATGGGCAGGTGCGTTACAGCCTCATAGGCTTGATTGAGCACGCTGTCAATTTGTAAAAGCTTTTCGGGACGGTGCATTTTTATTTTGAACTCGGGCGAGATTCTCTCAAGAGAATTGGCATGTTTTCCGTGGTAGTCACTGTCTATCTTGTTCCTGGCAAGGGGAATCGAATAGTAATTCATCACCTTGCTCGGCACGTACAGACCGCATGTCTCCTGGGCGAGCGTTCCAAGATAGATTATCGGATGCCTCAGTCCCACGGCAGCCCAGGTCTGCAGGTAGTCGAGGAGCTCCTCTTTTGTCGAGTCGAAGCGATAGTAGCCTTTGACAGGATCGGTGATAATCGGGTCGTAGTTCTGGAGCGCCTTTTCTGTGTCCAGTACCTTGTCCACGCAGGCGAGCTCCTCGTCGGTGATTCCCTGGGGATTCTCGCGCTTGACGGTGATGACCTGCTGAAACGTGAACCCGAGCGCTTCCTGGATGCCGCCGGGCTGCACGCCCCCTATTGCCGGGTAGACTATCGCGGGAAAGAGCAGCTGGAACACCAGGACCACTGCAACGAGAGACCCGATGGACTCGAGCCGGTTCCTCTTGACGGCAAGTATCAAGATGAAAAGCGAGGGGAGCACGATGTAGGGGCCGAGCTTCTTCGTGAGGATGCAGAACCCCGCCGAGAGCACCAGCACGATGAGAACCGACTTCTTCTTCAGCGCCTCGCCATCGGTCCTGAAGACCTCGAGATAACAGATAAAGAAGGGGACCCAGGGCACGAGGAACATCGGATCCTTGAGAAGCGTCGCCGCGTAGCGCCCGAACGCGGGGAACAGCGCGAAGAACGCGAGCGTCGCGAGCGAGAACCAGCTCGGTGCCCCCAAGCGCTCGAGATAGCAGCATGCGGCGGCCAATACGAGAGCAAGCGCGACCGCCTGACAGATGACCAGTAGGAACAGCGCCATGCCCTGGTTTCCCATAGCGTCCCCAGCGGCAAAGAACGAGCCGAATATCAGCGTGTCGAAGACCGGGTGGTGGTCGACGAACTTGACGGGATAGTAGATGCCCATATAGAAGACGGGCGGCGTGTTCTCGAACTGGTAGAAGGAGTCGATGGTGTCGAGGTTCAAGGCGCAGGGAAACGACACGATGATGGCGGGCAGCCAGAAGACGAAGAGCACGAGTGCCGAGATGCCCACGTGCTCGACATCAAAGTTCATGGTGAGCTTGGGAAGGCGCCAGCGGGAGGAGCGGGCCGCATGGGCACCTCGGGAAGTGTGCTCGTCGCGTCCCAGCAGCCAGTAGGTGAAAAGCCCCATCGCAAAAGCGATGAGGACGATGAGCGTATACCACAGGACGGGGTTGTGAGGGAGTGCCGATAGAAAGGCGATGCCGTCGTAGCCCAGGTAGGCAAAGACCAAGGCGAG